>NZ_JBEAHS010000053.1:0-397145 GCF_040062505.1 Klebsiella sp. JN_Kp127 | reverse complement strand
GAACCCGTAGGCCCGGCAAGCGCAGCGCCGCCGGGCGGTCAACAGCAGAGCGGGTGCCTGTCTTCGTGCCGGATGGCGGCTAACGCCTTATCCGGCCTACGGCCCAACCGGTGACTGCTGACCCCGTAGGCCCGGCAAGCGCAGCGCCGCCGGGCGGTCAACAGCAGAGCGGGTGCCTGTCTTCGTGCCGGATGGCACTCAGTCGCCAAAGAACCAGTAGCCGCTGTTGACCAGCGCCGCCAGCATGGCGAGGAAAGAGGGATCTTCCAGCGCATCGCCAAAATGGTCTGCGCGCAGCGTCAGGTGGGTGGCTAAGGCGTCCAGCGCCGGGCGGTGCGGAGAGTTGATCTTCTCGCCATTGACGAACACCTCGCCGTCAATGCGCAGCACCCGCAGGCCGCCCAAGCGTTCCAGGGTATCGCCCTGCTGCAGGGCATCGTAAATTTCATCGGGCTGATACGGCGGCTCCGGCGGCGCGACGTCGAGCTCATGACGCGACTGAGTGATAAACTCGCCGAACCACTGCTTAAAGTGCTCCGGTTGGTTAATCAGCCCCAGCATCATCTCGCGCAGGCGGTCGAGTTCGGCCGGTAAAATATCCGCCGGATGGTCGCGGGAGGGCACGTCCGGATCGGCGTAGCGCTGGCTGCCCAGTTCGCGCTGGAGAACGTAGTCGGCAAAGCCGCTGAACAGCTCGCGGGCATTCGGCGCGCGATAGCCGACCGAATAGTTCAGCGAATTTTCCAGCGAATATCCCTCATGCGGGAATCCTGGCGGAATATAGAGAATATCGCCCGGCTCCATCTCTTCATCGATGATCGCCTCGAAGGGGTCAACCTGCAGCAGGTCCGGATGCGGGCAGTGCTGTTTCATCGGCACTTTTTCCCCGACGCGCCAGCGCCGACGGCCAGTGCCCTGGATGATAAACACATCATACTGATCCAGATGCGGGCCGACGCCGCCGCCCGGTACAGAGAAGGAGATCATCAGGTCGTCGATACGCCAGTCCGGCAGGGCGCGGAACGGGTGCATCAGCGCCGCCGACGGCTCATGCCAGTGGTTAACCGCCTGTACCAGCAGGGACCAGTTGTTTTCGCTCAGGTGATCGTAGCTTTCGAAGGGACCGTGACTGACCTGCCATTTTCCATCCTGATGGCTGACAAGGCGGCTATCGACCTCGCTCTCCATGGCCAGTCCAGCCAGTTCGTCCGGGCTCAGCGGGTCGATAAAATTGGCGAAGCCGCGCTTCAGTACCACCGGCCGTTTTTGCCAGTAGCGTTCGATAAAGTCGGGCCAGTTAAGCGTTAATTGATAATCCATATTGATATTCCACTGCAGGTGTCTGACAGGGATTATAACGGATGCGGCGCCCCGGCGATGCAGGCGCCGTGAAAAAACTCAACGATTAACTCTCTTTATCTTCCATCAGCTGGCGGCCAAACACCACCTCCATGCAGGCGCCGCCGAGCAGGCTCTCGCCGGCGATGATCTCCCCGTCATATTGTTCGACGATTTCCCGGGCGACGGAGAGCCCCACCCCCTGTCCGGGACGCAGAGTATCCGCCCGCTGACCGCGGTCGAAGACAGCGCGGCGCTGGCTCGGCGGGATCCCCGGCCCATCGTCTTCCACCAGAATGTGCAGATGGCTGTCGGTGGTCTGGCGCACGGAAACCTCCACGAACTCCAGACAGTACTTACAGGCGTTATCGAGAACGTTACCCATCACTTCCATAAAATCGTTCTGCTCGCCGACAAAACTGATCTCCGGCGAGATGTCGAGCGAGATATTGACCCCCTTGCGCTGATAAACCTTATTGAGGGCGGAGGTCAGGCTGTCGAGCAGGGGGGCGATCGGGTGCAGCTCCCGGCTCAGCAAGGTGCCGCCGCTGCGCATGCTGGCGCGATGCAGATAGTAACCAATCTGCTGCGAAATACGGCTGATCTGCTCCAGCATCACCGGCTCCGCCTCGTCGACGCTGATCTTCTCGCCGCGCAGCGAGCGCAACGTGCTCTGCATCACCGCCAGCGGCGTTTTCAGGCTGTGGGTGAGATCGGTGAGGGTGGTGCGGTATTTGTCATAGCGTTCACGCTCGCTGCGAACCAGCCGGTTAAGGTTGCTGACCAGCCGGGTCAGCTCGCGGGTGGTGTTGGGATTGAGCTTCTCGCGGTGATGTTCCTCCAGTTCGCGCACCTCTTTGGCCAGCGACTCGATGGGGCGCAGGCTCCACCAGGCGGCGACCCACAGGAGGGGGATCACCAGCAACAGGTTGGCGGCCAGCACGTAGATAAACCAGCTCCACACCATATAGCTGCGCTTAAGCTCCACCGGGATCGTGTCGACCACCACGATACTGAGCTGGGGCATTTTGCTGGTGGCCGGGTAGAAGTTGATCGCCACCGAGTGGGTCATCTCCGAATCGTCGCCCTGTTCGCGGATGGCGTCCAGCTGTTCCTGAACCTCATGGTTATTGCGCAACAGCATACTGCTGCTGTCGACATCGGCTTCAATTTCATGGAAGCCATTGCGTTTCAGCCAATCCGGTTGAATGCGTTTTGTCAGCCAGGGAACATCGCGCTGCGCCCACAGCAGTTTGCCCTTCTCATCGTAAATAAGGGTCACCGTCGGGCTTTCCATATTCAGATTTTCCGGGATATCGACGTCAATGGCGCCGTTCTCCCATTTGGCCAGCATATAAAAGAGATTGCTCTCGCCGCGCAGCAGACGGAAGGTGGTTTTATCGAAGCTGACGCTGTAGCCCACCAGCGCCACCATGCCATAAGCCAGGGAGAGCACCAGCACCACCCCGGCGGTCGCCAGCAGGAAGCGAACCCGTAACGACAGCGGGAAAATATGCCGTAACAGTCCCTTCATCAGCGCAGTTCGAACAGATAGCCCTGGCCGCGCACCGTAGTGATGACGTCCTGCGGGTATTCAGCCTGAATTTTCTTACGCAGCCGGCCCATCAGCACGTCGATGGTATGGCTTTCACGCAGTTCGGCATCCGGGTAAAGCTGGAGCATCAGCGAATCCTTACTGACCACTTTGCCGCGATTGCGGATCAGGGTTTCCATAATGGTGTACTCAAAAGCCGTCAGCTTGATCGGCTGGTCGTTCACCGACAGCTCGCGCCGCGAGAGGTCGACCTGGAACGGCGGCAGAGAGATCACCTGCGAGGCCAGGCCGCTGTTGCGGCGCAGCAGCGCCTGCATGCGGGCGGCAACCTCTTCAATATGGAAAGGCTTGGTGACGTAATCATCCGCCCCGGCGCTCAGCACTTCGACTTTATCCTGCCAACCTTCGCGGGCGGTAAGCACCAGCACCGGCAGTGACACGTCGTGGCTGCGCCAGCGGCGGATCAACGATAATCCATCTTCGTCCGGCAGACCGAGATCGACGATGGCGATATCCGGGAGATGTTCGCCCAGATAGTAATCCGCTTCCTTGGCATCCTCTGCGGCATCGACCTGATGGCCCAGCTCCTGTAGCTGAACTTTGAGGTGGTGACGCAGCAGGGCATTATCCTCAACCACGAGTACGCGCATGGCTGTTCTCCCTTGCAATTTCGAAAGTAGTCTGACGCTTATTATATACGCAAAATATAAACAGCTGTTAAATAAAGCTTTTTATACAAACGGCGTGCAGCATCGCCGGGCAGGTCGGCGTTGGGCGGCGCCTTTTGCGCACGGGCATGGAACTCCTTCATTCTATGCGTATTTTCAGCAAACGCCCAGCGGCAGGGCGCGGGCAGCGGCGGGTTGGTGATGTTAATTTTTTGTGTAATAGTGCTGGAATTATCCCTCAATGACGCCGCAGGTTATCCATTATGTCTCAGCAGCAGAGCGCGGACTGGGTCAGGCTGGCGCAGTCGCCCAGTCGGACGGAGCGCATCGAAGCCTTCTTCGGCGGCCACGGCTATGAGCCGCACCGGCATGACACCTACGCCATCGGCCAGACGATCGCCGGCGTGCAGAGCTTTCACTATCGCGGCGGGCTACAGCACAGTCTGCCCGGCGGGACGATGGTCCTTCACCCGGACGAAATACACGATGGCGAGGCGGGCACCGAGGCGGGGTTTCACTACCGCATGGCCTATATCGAACCCGCGCTGATCCAGAAGATACTCGGCGGCAGGCCATTGCCGTTTATCCCCGGCGGCTTGTCGGCGGATCCACGGCTACGTCGCGCCGCGCAACCGTTGTTGAAAGCGGTCACGGCTACCTTCGAGCCGCTGGAGGAAGAGGACGCCCTGTACGACCTGGCGCAGACCCTGGCCGTGGTCGGCGGGCAGCGTTCCCGTCGCCAGGCGTTTGATTATCAGGCGGCGGAGAGGGCCCGGGAGTATATCCATGCCTGTTTTATGCAGGATATGACCCTCGACATCCTGTCGCAGGTCAGCGGCCGGGACCGCTGGAGCCTGAGCCGCGATTTCAGAACGCTGTATGGCACCAGTCCGTGGCGATACGTCATGATGCGCCGGCTTGATTTTTGTCGCCAGCGGATGCGCGCCGGGGAGCGTCTGGTGGATATTGCCGCCGAGGCGGGCTTTGCCGACCAGAGCCACATGACGCGCCAGTTTATCAGCCGCTTTGGCCTCTCTCCGGGGCGCTGGCTGCGGGCGATCCGCGGCTAAGGCGGCGCAGGTTGCACAATCGTTCAAGCGTGACCGCGGCGCGGCGAACTATGCTGACTGCCTTTATCACAAGGAGACAGCCTATGTATCAACTCGTTAATCTTGCTCATAAATTTTCCCTGTTCAGCGAACAATGGCAGCCCAAAGTGGTGGCCGAAATGAACGACTATCAGTTCAAGATCGTGCGCATCGCCGGCGACTTTATCTGGCACAGCCATCCGGAAACCGATGAGACGCTGATGGTGGTGGAGGGGGTATTGCGCGTGGACTTCCGCGACGGACATGTGCTGGTGAAGGCCGGGGAGATGATCGTCGTGCCGCGCGGGGTGGAACATAAGACCTCGGCGGAGATGGAAGCGAAGCTGCTGCTGATTGAACCGCGCGGGGTGCTGAATACCGGCCACGAGGGCGGCGAGCGGACGGCGGTGAACGACGTCTGGATCTGATCGCCTTCCGGCGATAAAACGCCCCTCTTTCCGGCGGAAAGAGGGGCAGGGCGATTACTTCAGCTCGTCAACCATGGTGGTTGCCCGACCGATATAGTTGGCCGGGGTCATCGCTTTGAGACGCACTTTTTCCTCTTCCGGCAGGGCGAGGCTGTCAATAAACTGCTTCATCCCTTCCGCGTCAACGCGTTTGCCGCGGGTCAGCTCTTTCAGCTTCTCGTACGGTTTTTCGATACCGTAACGACGCATCACGGTCTGGATCGGCTCAGCCAGTACTTCCCAGTTGTGATCCAGTTCGTCCAGCAGGCGATCCTGGTTCAGCTCCAGCTTGCTGATCCCTTTGAGGGTGGACTGATAGGCGATCAGCGCATAGCCGATGCCCACGCCGAGGTTACGCAGGACGGTGGAGTCGGTCAGGTCGCGCTGCCAGCGGGAAACCGGCAGTTTGCTGGCCAGGTGCTGCATGACCGCATTGGCCAGGCCGAGGTTGCCTTCGGAGTTTTCGAAGTCAATCGGGTTCACCTTGTGCGGCATGGTGGAGGAGCCGATTTCCCCGGCGATGGTCTTCTGTTTGAAGTGGTTGAGCGCGATGTAGCCCCACACGTCGCGATCGAAGTCGATCAGAATGGTGTTGAAGCGCGCGATGCAGTCAAACAGCTCAGCGATATAGTCATGCGGCTCGATCTGCGTGGTGTACGGGTTCCACTGAATGCCCAGCGAAGTGACAAACTCTTCGCTGAACTGATGCCAGTCGACTTCCGGGTAGGCGGCGATGTGGGCGTTGTAGTTACCCACCGCGCCGTTGATTTTTCCGAGGATTTCCACCTGGTTTAGCTGACGGTACTGGCGCTCCATACGGTAGGCGACGTTCGCCATCTCTTTACCCATGGTGGACGGCGTCGCCGGCTGGCCGTGGGTACGGGAGAGCAGCGGTACATCGCGGTACTGGGTCGCCAGATCTTTTACCGCGTCAATCAGCTTGCGCCAGTAAGGCAGAACCACTTCGTCGCGGGCGGTTTTCAGCATCAGCGCGTGGGAGAGGTTATTGATGTCTTCGGACGTACAGGCGAAGTGAATAAACTCCGACACGGCGTGCAGTTCGGCGACGTCAGCGACTTTCTCTTTCAGAAAGTACTCTACCGCTTTCACGTCGTGGTTAGTGGTGCGCTCGATGGTTTTGATGCGCTCGGCGTCTTCGACGCTGAAATCGGCGACGATTTTGTCAAGGAAACCGTTTGCGTCGGCAGCAAAAGCAGGAACTTCCTTGATCGCTGCGTGGGCGGCCAGTTTTTGCAGCCAACGTACTTCCACCTGAACGCGGAATTTCAGCAAACCGAATTCGCTGAAGATACCGCGCAGCGCGCTGACTTTATCGCCGTAGCGGCCGTCTACAGGGGAAACGGCGGTCAGTGAGGATAATTCCATAGATCACAACTCCGGGGTTAAATGAGCAAGAATTTGCTTTGCCTGGTTAACCAGACGATTACGGGAAAACATAAGCTGCAGACGTCCGCCGCCCACCTGATGCCAGAGCACCGCGGCGCGAATCCCCGCCAGCAGCGCTGAGCGAACTTTCGCCTGCACCTGCGGGCTTTGCAGCACGGCAGGGGAGCCGGTCACCTGAATACGCGGGCCCAGCGGGCTTATCACATCGACATAGATGCCCGCCATGGCGCTGAGCAGCGTTTCGGACTGCAGGTCAAAGTGCTCCAGCTGACGGTGCAGGCCGGCGATGCGGTTGCCGAGCGTGTCCATCGCCCCTTTACTGGCGGCGAGCTTGCGCTCCAGCACCATCAGGCTCAGGGTATAGCGGGTGAGTTCCGCATTGAGGCCCTGACGGCTGCTGGTATTGAGCACCCCGAGCAGCGTTTCAAGGCCGAGGCGAAGATTGGCTTCACTGCCACCGAACACCGCCAGCGTCGACTCGGGATCGAGGTCGATGATGCTGTTCAGCGACACATGCAGGGCATCGCTGTCGCAATGTCCCTGATGCGCCAGTTGCTGAACCAGTCGCGCCGCCTGGCAAACGCCAGCCAGCGCCAGGGTGATGTCATAGTAATTCTTCGCCACACATACTCCTTGTCAGCCGCCGGGGCGGTTCGTCCCGGCGGAAATAACGCGCGTTCAGGACTGCAGAGGCAGTCGTTGTTCAATAATTCCGCCGCCGAGGCACACTTCACCCAAATAGAACACGGCGGACTGGCCCGGGGTCACCGCCGCGACCGGCTCATCGAAGCGGACTTCGATACGGTCTTCATCCAGCGCGGTAACGGTGCAGGGGATATCGGTCTGGCGATAGCGGGTTTTCACCGTGCAGCGCAGGGTGCCCTGCAGCGGTTCACGGTCAACCCAGTGCAGCTGTTGGGCAATCAGGCCGACGGACATCAGGCGCGGGTGGTCATGGCCCTGGGCGACGATAAGAATATTATTCTCAACGTCTTTATCGACCACGTACCATGGGTCTTCGCTACCCTCTTTGGTGCCGCCGATACCCAGTCCTTTACGCTGGCCCAGGGTATGGTACATCAGCCCCTGATGGGTGCCGATCTCCTCGCCGTCGACGGTGAGGATTTTGCCCGGCTGCGCCGGCAGATAGCGGCCAAGGAAATCGCGGAATTTACGCTCGCCGATAAAGCAGATGCCGGTGGAATCTTTTTTCTTCGCGGTGATCAGATCCAGCTCTTCGGCGATCTTACGCACCTGCGGTTTTTCCAGCTCACCCACCGGGAACAGGCTCTGGGCAATCTGCTCGTGGCTGAGGGTATAAAGGAAGTAGCTCTGATCTTTGTTGCCGTCGAGACCGCGCAGCAGCTGGCTTTTACCGTCGACATCGGCGCGGCGCACATAGTGCCCGGTGGCGATGTAGTCGGCGCCGAGGTCTTCAGCGGCAAACTCGAGGAAGGCTTTAAATTTGATCTCTTTATTGCACAGAATATCCGGGTTCGGCGTGCGGCCGGCTTTGTACTCTTCCAGGAAGAGCTCAAAGACGTTATCCCAATATTCGGCGGCAAAGTTAACGGTGTGCAGTTCAATGCCCAGCTTATCGCAGACCGCTTGCGCATCGGCAAGGTCGGCGGCGGCGGTGCAGTATTCCTCGCCGTCGTCTTCCTCCCAGTTCTTCATGAACAGGCCTTCCACCTTATACCCTTGCTGCAGCAGCAGGTACGCGGAGACCGAGGAGTCGACGCCGCCGGACATGCCGACGATCACTTTTTTCTGGCTTTCTGACATGGAAATACTCGCTACATTGAACTTCGAGGCGGCGTATTCTAGCACGCGCTCACCGTTCATTCACCCCCTGTGAACGGCCAGTTAAATGCGCCAATCAGCGACAGCGGCTGGCGCGGGTCCTGCAGGTAGCAGCGAATGCTTTCGGCAACCAGCGGCGAGCGCAGGTTTGGCGCGTTAAGAATTTCCTCAGCACTGAGCCACAGGCAGCGATCGATATCGCTGTCGTGCGGTTCAGTGGCGCACAGATCGCTAAGTTCGATGGCGAACAGGAAGCGCAGAAACGGGGTGTTATCGGGCGCCAGCCACTGATGCATGCGGATGAAGTGCTGCGGCGTGGCGCGAATGCCGGTCTCTTCCCACAGTTCACGTTCGGCGGCCTGCAGCAGCGTTTCATTGGCCTCGAGATGGCCCGCCGGCTGGTTCCACAATGCTTTGCCGTTAATGGTCTCTTCGACGATGAGAAATTTATCCTGGGCGTGAACCACGCAGGCAACAGTGACATGAGGTTTAAACATCGCTTTTCCTTTTCGGTTATTCGGCTTTGCGCCAGTCGCCGTTGGCCAGCCCGTCGAGGGTGTAGCCGCCCATAGCGTAGCGGATCAGCCGCAGGGTAGGGAAGCCGACGTGGGCGGTCATCCGGCGCACCTGACGGTTGCGTCCCTCGTAGAGCGTGATCTTCAGCCAGCGGGTGGGGATCGATTTGCGCTCACGAATCGGCGGGTTGCGCGGCCACAGCCAGGCGGGCTCCTCCACAAGTTCTACGCCGGCAGGCAGGGTGGGGCCATCGTTGAGGGTGACGCCGTCGCGCAAAGCGGCCAGCGCCTCGGGGGTGGGTTCGCCTTCCACCTGGACGTAGTAGATCTTGCCGGTGCGTTTACCCGGCTGGGTCAGCTTGGCCTGCAGCGCGCCATCGTTGGTCAGCACCAGCAGCCCTTCGCTGTCGCGATCGAGTCGACCTGCGGCGTAGACGCCCGCCACGGGAATAAAATCTTTCAGCGTGCTGCGCCCGGCCTCGTCGGTAAATTGCGGCAACACATCATAGGGTTTATTGAACAAGATCACAGTTTTTGGCTGGCGTTCTTTGCGTTGTCTGGTGACTTGTTGTGTGCTGAATCGCTCAACGCGATGTTTTCTAAATGAAGTTTTCTGCATGGTATTTTCAGGCTCTATCAATTGCCGCATTATAGCCTAATTACGAATGCCTTTCATGGACGCAAACATTCAGGTAGTATTGACATGCTCATTACAAATTATTAACAAAAAATTGCTCAAACCGATTCGCAACACAGGCAGGAAGGCGACACGGACGCGATAGCTCCGGTTAGCGGGAAGACCCGGTACTCCGAAGCTGGCCGACTCAGCCAACACCAGGCTCGCGTGAAGAGGGAAGAGCAGAACCAGAAGCGCTCGAAGGAGAGGTTAATGGAAAGCAAAGTAGTAGTTCCGGCGGAAGGTCAAAAAATCACCCTGCAAAACGGCAAACTGAACGTCCCTCATAATCCGATTATCCCGTTCATTGAAGGTGACGGTATCGGCGTTGACGTTACCCCAGCGATGCTGAAAGTGGTTGATGCCGCCGTTGAGAAAGCCTATAAGGGCGAGCGTAAAATTTCCTGGATGGAAGTTTACACCGGTGAGAAATCGACCCACGTCTATGGCCAGGATGTCTGGCTGCCAGCTGAAACCCTCGATCTGATTCGTGACTACCGCGTTGCTATCAAAGGTCCTCTGACTACCCCAGTCGGCGGCGGCATTCGTTCCCTGAACGTGGCGCTGCGTCAGGAGCTGGATCTCTACGTTTGCCTGCGTCCGGTACGTTACTACCAGGGCACTCCGAGCCCGGTTAAGCACCCGGAACTGACCGACATGGTTATCTTCCGTGAAAACTCCGAAGATATCTATGCTGGCATCGAGTGGAAAGCCGACTCTGCTGAAGCAGACAAAGTGATCAAATTCCTGCGCGATGAGATGGGCGTGAAGAAAATTCGCTTCCCGGAACATTGCGGCATCGGCATCAAGCCGTGCTCTGAAGAAGGCACCAAACGCCTGGTTCGTGCAGCCATTGAGTATGCGATCACCAACGATCGTGACTCTGTGACCATCGTTCACAAAGGCAACATCATGAAGTTCACCGAAGGCGCGTTCAAAGACTGGGGCTACCAGCTGGCTCGCGAAGAGTTCGGCGGCGAGCTGATCGACGGCGGCCCGTGGGTGAAAATCAAGAACCCGAACACCGGCAAAGAGATCGTGGTAAAAGACGTGATCGCCGATGCCTTCCTGCAGCAGATCCTGCTGCGTCCGGCGGAATACGACGTTATCGCCTGTATGAACCTCAACGGCGACTACATCTCTGACGCGCTGGCGGCACAGGTTGGCGGTATCGGTATCGCCCCGGGCGCCAACATCGGCGACGAGTGCGCGCTGTTCGAAGCGACTCACGGTACTGCGCCGAAGTATGCAGGCCAGGACAAAGTGAACCCGGGCTCCATCATCCTGTCCGCAGAGATGATGCTGCGCCACATGCAGTGGTTCGAAGCCGCAGACCTGATCGTCAAAGGCATGGAAGGCGCTATCGCCGCCAAGACCGTGACCTATGACTTCGAACGTCTGATGGAAGGCGCTAAGCTGCTGAAATGTTCAGAGTTTGGCGACGCGATTATCGCGAACATGTAATCCCGTTGGTGGATTAAGTAAAAGCGGGAGCCGATGAGCTCCCGTTTTTTTTGGAGTATGCGGATGCTTCCCCAAAATTCTTCCCCAAAACTGATTGAAGATCATACTGCTTTTTTACCAACAACGATCCACTCTTTGCCGCGGTCATCATTGTATCTGTCAGTCATTTTCGTTGTTTTGTGGCCTAAGAGTTTCTGAGTGTCTATCCCTTGCTCACGATACAAGCGCTCGGAAAGAGATCTCTATTCATGGAAAGTCGGCGCTGTTCTCTCTTCCCAGGTAAGACCGCTTTTATCCCGTGCTTTCTTGAACGTTGAAGTAAGTGTTTTGGCTGACACTTGGTCACCACGACTAGCCTGTGAGGTGCTATGGCGAAAATGAACAAGATATTGACTCACCGCAGCATCTCTACATTTTGAAATAACATCACTCAGAGTAATATTTAACGCTACATTTCTGAGAGAAAGGGGAATGGCTAAACGAGTTCCTGTTTTCTCCTGCTCAATATGCAGCATATCATCCCATACATCCGAAAACTTCATATTGCAAATATCCCCGAGGCGTTGCCCTGTTACAATGGCAAGCAACATTCCACATTGTAAATAAGGTTGTTGTTGTTCGGCGGATGTATAAATAGCCTCCCATTCCTCCAGAGATAGCCTTTGTCTGTTTATCTTATTTCGTGGCTGTTTCGTTGTCTGGGCAGGGTTGTATCCTGGCGGAACGTGACCAGCATGTTGAGCCTCTTTAAAAACATCTATTAGTACCATGCGTACAACTTGAGCCATCCTGTTATGACCCTCTCTGCGCATCAGTGACAGTGTAAGCATCATCGTCACGATCTGGCGCCAGGAGTCCAGCGGTTGCCCGGCCCGGACGGGAACGGTGGCCGCAGGCCCATTGACCAGCTTATCCAGGCGATCGGCGTTATCGAGCAACTGTTCGCAAAACCATCAAACAGCTAAGGCCTGAAAACACTTGAAGACTTACCTTGCTCATTACATCAATGCGTTACGTCAATGCTGTAAATTGATAGCCAGAACCTATATTGATATGTCGCCCTGTTAAAACTACTGTATATAAAAACAGTATTAATGTGAGCGAGTCTATTATGCAGTTCTACACGCCCCTTGAGTTACGTCAGATCATGCTGCTCCCGTTGTACAGCGACCTGGTGCAATGTGGTTTTCCTAGTCCAGCGCAGGATTACGTTGAGCAACGTATTGATCTGAACGAGTTGCTCGTGAACCACCCCAGTGCGACGTATTTTGTCAAAGCCGCCGGCGACAGCATGAAAGACGCCGGCATAGGGGAAGGGGATCTTCTGGTCGTGGATAGCTCAAGAACAGCAGTTCATGGCGATATCGTTATTGCTGCTGTGGATGGGGAATTCACCGTTAAGAAGCTGCAGCTGCATCCGCGGGTTCAGCTTAACCCAATGAACCCTGCATATTCGCCGATAGTCGTCGGTAGCGAGGATACTCTCGACGTGTTCGGGGTGGTTACGTACATCATTAAATCAGCTGGCTAAGATGTTTGCGCTTTGTGATGTGAATTCATTTTATGCATCGTGCGAGACTGTATTTCGTCCTGACCTGAAAGGGCGTCCGGTGGTCGTCCTGTCAAACAACGACGGCTGTGTGATCGCCCGCTCGCCAGAGGCGAAGCCCTTCGTCAAAATGGGTGAGCCTTATTTCAAGCAAAAGGACATGTTTCGCCGGCACGGTATTATCGCGTTTAGCAGCAACTATGAGCTTTATGCCGATATGTCCAACCGAGTGATGACAACGCTGGAGGAACTCTCTCCACGCTGCGAAATTTACAGTATTGATGAGGCATTTTGCGATCTTACTGGTGTTCGTAACTGTCGAGATCTTACCGATTTTGGCAGAGAAATTCGCGAGACGGTTCTGCGCAGGACACACCTCACGGTTGGCGTCGGCATAGCCCAGACTAAAACTCTGGCAAAGCTGGCCAATCATGCGGCGAAACAGTGGCACCGGCAGACCGGAGGCGTGGTGGATCTGTCTAATCTTGAAAGGCAGAGGAAGTTGATGGCTTTGCTGCCGGTGGATGAGGTTTGGGGCGTTGGGCGCCGTATCAGTAAAAAACTGGAGGCTATGGGGATTAAAACTGTGCTGCAGCTGGCGGATACTGATATCCGTTTTATCAGGAAGCATTTTAATGTTGTTCTGGAGCGAACCGTGCGGGAGCTGCGCGGAGAGCCATGTCTCGGTCTTGAGGAGTTCGCGCCGGTAAAGCAGGAAATCGTTTGCAGCCGTTCGTTTGGTGGACGTATCACGGAATATCATGATATGAGGCAGGGGATATGCAGCTACGCATCGCGCGCAGCTGAGAAACTCCGTGGCGAGCATCAGTATTGTCGGTTCATCTCAGCGTTCGTGAAAACCAGCCCCTTTGCGCTGAACGAGCCGTATTACGGGAACAATGCATCAGTAAAGCTGCTTACACCGACCCAGGACAGCCGGGACATCATCACCGCGGCGACAAAATGTCTCGATGCAATCTGGCGAGACGGGCATCGCTACCAGAAAGCAGGCGTGATGCTTGGGGATTTCTACAGCCAGGGCGTGGCACAGCTGAATCTTTTTGATGACAACGCACCGCGGCAGAACAGCGAAAAGTTAATGGAAGTCCTCGACCATCTCAATGCAAAGGATGGCAGGGGGACGCTCTATTTTGCGGGGCAGGGGATCCAGACTGCCTGGCAGATGAAGCGGGAAATGCTTTCGCCGCGCTATACTACACGGTTTAGTGATTTACTCTCTGTTAGGTAATACCTGATCAGATTTTAGTTTGCTATACGTGGATACCTATTGAATGTTTGAAATTATCGTTACTGTATATCTTGTTGTGTATATAGAATGATGCGTATGATAAGGTTATTAACTAAAACTGATCGAAAATATTAGGTGCAGAGATGACTAGGAAATTATCAAAGCTAGAAATAAATGGAATGATTAAACAAATTAATAGAATGAATCTTGATGATGCAGATTATGAGTATATAAAAACTTTATTCAGAAAAATGACTGAAGGACTCAGGTTTTTTGTTCAACGCCGGTCTGGAGCCGATTCCCTTTATCATGTTAGAAGGACAGGGGGTGAGAAAGTTACAAAGGTTGATCAGATTTTAGCTCCGCCAAACTCCATTGTTATTAATTATCAAAGGTGTAACCCTCCTGGACAAGCTCGCTTTTATGCTGCGTCAACGAGAATGGCTGCCATAAAGGAGAGTCGATGCGGAATTGGTGAGGTTATATATATTGGGCAGTGGATTAATAAGACTGAATATCCAGTAAGTGCAGCATTGTCAACAAATGAGGAATTATTTAATTTTGATTCTCAAAGCAATGAGGATGTATTTTATGCGTATATCGATGCTTTGTTTACACGTAGGATTCACGCAACATTCTCTAGTGATTACAAGTTAACCGCTGCATTGTCGGAAATACTAATGTCAGGACTACCTAAAAGCATAGATAATGAGGATGGGTTGATTGCGTTAAAATTTCCCTCTACCGTCAGTCACGGTGCTAATGTACATAATACAGTAATGCATCCTAGTTTCTTGGCAAAGAATTTTGAATTAATGCATGTCTTGGAATGTGAGGTAGTTAATGGCGATAATAACGAAATTACTGTGGTTATAAAAGATACCGCAACTAATTTTGATGATGGTAAAATAATTTGGACAGGGAGTGCTAATATTTTACCATGTCTTTTGTGTAGTGATGGGGCTAGAATGTTTTTTAATGATAATGGTCGATTAAAAATAGCAACAATAGACTTCGAACCAGATGCGGATTTTATTTTTAAGTTTTTGAATGAATGACTTTATTTATAGTAAAACACACGACTTAAATTGTTTTATTATACTGGGGCTATCAATTCTGATCCCTGATTCTTCAGGTTACCAACGGCATGAGAAACAGGGTGCCATGTAAAATGGCCAGCTGACACGGAACCGTCGGCAGCTATTTCCTCAGCCTCTTTACCTCCAACATCCTGCCTCATCCATTCCCGCGCGGCTTCGGGCGCCAAGATCAGCGGCCGGCGGTCGTGAATATCGACGAGACCCTGATCGGCTGCAGCGGTGACAATCAAAAATCCCTCAGATTCATCCCCGCGCTCGAAAGGCACGCTGCCGATCGCTGCCATGAAAATTGGCAGGCCATCAGCATGATGAATGAAATAGGGCTGCTTCTTGTCTCCTTCTCGCTTCCATTCAAACCATCCATCGGCAAAGCAGATCGCTCGACCGTGCTGCCACAGGGATTTAAACATCCTGCTGTTGGCAGCGGTCTCAACCCTGGCATTAATCAAGGGCGGTTTATCCCACCACCCTGGCGCATAACCCCAGTGAACCGGGATGAGGTGCAACTGCTAGTCGCGTTCGCTCAGGAGTAAAACTTTAGTCCCTGGCGCCACATTGTACCGGCCGATTGGTTCTGGATCATAGACGATGTCACGCTCAGCTTCTTCGGCAAGGTAAGCCAGATATTCTTCGCGTGTCTGTGATTGGGCAAATCGTCCGCACATGGTTACCTCCAGTAGTCATACTGAAAGTATAGAAGAAAGAAAATTGAGCATTTATTAGGGAGGAAAATAGCCCCGGAGTAGTTGTTATTGATAAGATTTCACCCCCGTTTCACCCCACTAACTCCCCGCATAAAAGCAGGCATAAAAAAACCAGCCTTAAAAGGCTGGTTTCTCCGGGTTTTTGGGTCGGTACGAGAGGATTTGAACCTCCGCCCCCGACACCTCAGAACGGCTTATAAGTGTTGCCTTGGTAATAAGGTAATAACTTTGGGTAACTACTTTATAGTGAATGAGGTTGTGTATGAATGAAGCGTGATGAATTATTTTATATTGATGCAGATCACAACTTTACAAATTTATTCGATTTACATTAAGTTACATTCTCTAGGCTATTCCTTAGGTTTTAATAAAAATGAAAATTAAGTTATTGATGATAGCGACTGTTTCTTTAGTTGTGCTCAGCGGTTGTACAAATGACCCCAATAGCATGTGGAACAGTCGTTATGCTTTTAAATCAGTTGGTCAGGTAATGGCGATGTGCGATAGCGGTGATAAGGCGGCTTGTTACGCTGCCGCTGATATGCAAGGTCTTACGAATGGATTGAATGCGGCTAATCAGCAAATGCAGCAGCAACAAGCAGTGCAACAGCAGCAGCAACCAGCAGTACCGACTATGACTACGACAACCTGCAACCCTATGGGTAATGGTGTTGTTTGTAACACCTATTGATTTATACTCAGTTCAATAATATCAATGCCGCCCCATAGAAATGTTCCTGTGGGGTTCTTCGGTTTTGGTTCTCCTCAAATAAATTCCCTTTTACAGTGTCCTGCTCTTCACAGTGTTGATGGCTGAAAAGCTCGATTGATTTTTCCTGCTCGAAGCATAGGCTGATAGCGAAGCAAAAATCATTCCCCAAAACTAAAATTAACTATTTGTAAAACAAAGGGATACTAGCGGATGGTTCGGTATCGATTTTAGAGTGTATGGGCTTATATTTCCAATGAATTCAATATAGTAGATATTTTTGGCTAATGTATTGCTGCGCCACATGCAGTGGTTCGAAGCCGCAGACCTGATCGTCAAAGGCATGGAAGGCGCTATCGCCGCCAAGACCGTGACCTATGACTTCGAACGTCTGATGGAAGGCGCTAAACTGCTGAAATGTTCAGAGTTTGGCGACGCGATCATCGCGAACATGTAATCCCGTTGGTGGATTAAGTAAAAGCGGGAGCCGATGGGCTCCCGTTTTTTTATCGCATGCAGGCTATTATTTTGCCGGGCGCTCGCTGCGCGGTGCCATCGCCGATTTCCCGCAACACAATGTCCATCAAAGCCATGCACCTCGTGACAGGGATAGCTCAGTTTACCGCGAGATCGCGAGTGGGAATGGATTGAACGCCAGGGGCCTTACTGATGGCCCGACCGGCTTAAACAGGCTCCGTTCGGCGAAAATGTGATATAGCCTAAACTCAGGCTATCCGTTCACCTTCAGATTAAACAGCCGGGACAGCGCTGCTTTGCCGCTATCCGTCACTTGTACTTCCCGATATCCCGGCGTGCGGGTGATCCATCCTTTCTGCTCAAACAGCGCCATCAGCGCCGATCCGGCGTCGCCTCCCAGATGAAAACGTCTTTCGCTCCAGTCAAGACAGGGGCAGCAAGGCTTACGTCGCGGTCGAGCGTTAAGTACTGCGCCCAGGCTTTCAAGCTGGGTTTTACCGGCTGACGTCAGGGACTGCCCATCGGCCGTCAGCCATTTTTCCTGCAGCATAGACTCATAAATATTCACCGCCAGTTCGCCCGCCAGATGGTCGTAGCAGGTGCGGGCGTAGCGAAGCGTAACCGGCGTGCTGGTGGCCAGCGCCTTATGCGCCTGCATTGAGACGCCCATCAGGTTTTCCAGCAGCCCGGCGATATGCGGGCCCGCCAGGCGGTAATAGCGGTGGCGCCCCTGCGCGAGACACACCACCAGCCCGTTGCTGAGCAGCCGGGCAAGATGTCCGCTGGTGGTGGAGGCGGAGACCTCGGCGACCGTGCTGAGCTCGGTCGCCGTCCATGCGCGCCCGTCCATCAGCGCGCAGAGAATACTGACCCTTGACGGGTCAGAGAGGGCTGAGGCCACCATCGCCATCGCGGTTTCCAGCGCCGCCTCTGGCTCACTGTCTTGCTGCGTTTTCAGGAGATTCATTCAGAAAGTATGGCCCATTTTTTGGTCACTTCCGCTGCCCGGGTGTCATCATCGGTAAGGAGAATGAGCCGGTTACGGTGGTCGCTGTACTGTACCAGAATATTAATACCGTTGCGGGCCAGGGTGTCGGCAATGTCACCCAGCTCCCCGGGTCGTTCCTGGGGTAACTTGCGTATCAGAGGACGGCATACATCGCTGACCGTAAATCCGGCCTCGGTCAGCACCCTGCGGGCTGTCTCACCGTCTTCCACCAGAAAATGCGCATGTCCGGCATCAGGCGTGGTGAATACCCCACCACCTTCGAGACCCACACCGTTGTTGCCCAGCGCTATACCCATTGCGCCAAGCGAGCCCGGCGTGTTGCTGAGAATGACGTGAATATCATACATCTGGCTGTGCTCCCCGATCCGATGAGTAATCCCGGAACACGCGGGCAACGCGTATTCTGTAATATGAAAAAATCGATGCTTTGCCTTCGCGCTGGGCAGCCAGATGCCGCTCATTTTGCTGCCAGTTGGCCACCGATGCTTCATCTTCCCACCAGGATAACGAAAGGATTTTGCCGGGTGAATTCAGGCTCTGAAAACGATCGATGGCGATAAACCCCGGCGTGTCTGAAAGCAAAGGCGTCAGCCCGGCCGCCAGCTGAAGATATCTTTCCTGTGCTTCCGGTAAGGCGTCGGCCTCAAAAAGTACCGCAATCATAAGTCTGCTCCGTGGTGAATTTCCCTGCAGTCTAATGACGGCCAGAGCAGGATGCTTCGGTGTGCAGCGAAGTGTGGCTGAGGTTGGATACCCCAGCCACATTTCCTGAGCGCCGGATGACCGCGCCAGAAACGAGTTACTCTGCGTTCAAGATAATAAATTCAGGCTGGTAGCTGACCGGGAAATTGACCGAGCGGGCGATAAAACAGACGTGATGGATCTGCTGATGAAGGGCCGCGGCGGCGTCGAGATCGGTACCTGGTAATACGGTGATTTTCGGCCTGAGGGTAGCAGAAATAAAGCGACCCGCGCCCCCTTTTAATACTTCACCCGTTGCCACCGGCGAGTCCTGATATTCCATGACCGTAATGCCGGCATCTGAGGCCAGATGTAAGTACCACAGCATGTGACAGGCAGAGAGAGAAGAGAGCAGGAGATCTTCCGGATTCATTTTGCCGGGATCGCCGCCCAGTAATGGATCATTTGAACAATGAATGGGTTCTTTTCCCTTTACCGCGATATCCCAGGTTCGGGCATAAGCCTTGTAACCCGAGGTACCCGTGCCCTGATTGCCGGTCCATGTGATGTGACTGGTATAAGCGTGTTCCATTGGTTTGCCTTTCTCTATAGAGGGATGAGTTTCTTCACTGCGGTATCGTCCAGGTGCATTGCCTGAACGAAGCTGCAGGTAGAATCGCAAGGTTGTCATGACGTTGGCTAGAATGGCATAATGGTATACCATTTATGAATGATGTAAAGAGAGCCAAATGAACGCTGCTACCCGTTCGACCGCCGACATCCTTGCCAGTGAGTTAAAAATCTTAATCAACAAGGGGGTATTGCGAGATGGCGACCGGCTTGTAGAGCGCGACCTGGCCTGCCAGTTTTCTGTCAGCCGTATCCCAATGAGAGAAGCGATACAGCAGCTTGAGCGCGAAGGTCTGGTTGAGATTTACAGAAATCGTGGCGCGGTGGTGAAAACGCTGACGGCCGCAGATGTCGATGAAATTTATCAGCTGCGGGCACTCCTGGAAGGTGAAGCCATTTTTCATAGCCTGAAGAATATGGACCCGGAAACGCTTGCCCGGGCAGAGCTGGTGCATCAGCTGCTGAGCAGCGCTTCTGAACCCGAGCAGCAGGGGAGGTATAACCGGGAGTTTCATGAACTGCTGCATCGGAAGTGTAACAATCAGCGCCTGTTGAAGATGATCGGTGAATTGCGCGAGCAGATTGAAAGATATGAGCTTTTTCAGAACAGACTGCTGTCGGATACGCTGAAATTCCAGGATGAGCATCAGCAGATCCTGATGGCCTGCCAGCAAAATAATCCACAGGAGGCTCGGGCATATACCGTGAAACATATTCTTTCAGCAGGCGAAACCCTTCGCGCCTATATTGTAAGCCGTTAATGGTTGCGTAAAGCGGCTGCGTTGTTCAGGCATAAATTGCAATCCGTCTCAGCTCAATGCTATAAGAAAAGAGCCGTTTTAATGGCGCTTATGTTTTATCTGTAAAGAATAAGTGAAGGTCAGATAATGATTACGTCAGTGCAGCCAACCACCACCGTCACCACCACGACCGTAACCTGCGGTGGTGTGGGCGTATCTGTGACCGGCTCCTGACAAACAGATCCTCACTCCCCGCCAATGTGGACGGGGAGCGTCTTCTCCGTTCGTGACAGACTGAATGGAGACCCATCATGATTTCATCTGAACATGCCCTGTTAATTATCGATATGCAGCAGGGGCTTTTCCGTGGCCCGGTTTCCCCGTATCAGGCCGATGCGCTTCTGGCGAACGTTTGCCTGCTGATTGAAAAAGCGAGACAGGCTGAGGTGCCAGTCTTCTTTGCCCGCCATACCGGACCTGACGACTCTCCGTTCTCCGCGCAAAGTCCATTAACCCAACTGCTGCCTGAGATGGGGGTTAACTGCGAGCGGGATATCGTTTTGATTAAAAAATACCCCTCCTGTTTCCAGCAAACTGACCTTGAGCATCAGCTCGCCCAGGCCGGCGTAAAACAGCTGGTTATTGCCGGGATGAAAACCGAATTCTGCGTGGACACGACCTGCCGAGCGGCATCGGCGCTGGGATTACGGACGGTGTTAATCTCGGATGCGCACTCAACCATGGATAACGAACGTTTATCAGCGCCTGACATCATTGGCCATCACAATGTCACCCTTGCGGGGCCCTTTGTGACGCTGTCGACCGCCGCGGAGTGGCGCTTTTCGGCAGAGAAATAAGGGTGAAGAAAGGGAGCCTGAGGGCTCCCGTTCGCGACGCCTGCTCATCCGGTTTTACTGCGTAGGGCGACGCAGGGTGGAGGCGGGGTGACGCCGGAGCGCCTCTTCGGGACGCACCGGGCGCCGCACCAGCTCGCCGCCGCAGTTCGGGCAATGGCCGTTCAGCCGGGCCGTCATGCAGTCCTGGCAAAAGGTACACTCGAACGAACAGATAAACGCTTCGGGTGAGTCTGGCGGCAGATCTTTATCACAGCATTCGCAATTCGGGCGTAACTCGAGCATGACCTTCTCCTGTGGTTAATGGCGGTATCCGCCACGGCGGGCCAGCGGATACTGTTTTTATATCACGGCCCGCACTGGCCGCCGAAGGGTTTCGCTGCGTTAACCTCCGCCTCAAAGCGTTGCCTTTCCGGGCTGCATCCCCGGCACGAGGATCACTTTGCGGCATGCCTCTTCACGCTTCTCAAAGATCTGATAGCCGCGCGCGGCCTCCTCCAGCGGCATATGGTGCGTGATAATCTCCTCCGGGGTGAGCAACCCTTGCTCAATTAGCGCCAGCAGATCCGGCAACCAGGCATGGACGTGGGTTTGCCCCATTTTGAAGGTCAGCCCCTTATCAAAGGCATCGCCAAACATAAATCCATGAATGAAACCGGCGTAAACCCCGGGCACGCTGACGATGCCGCCGCGGCGCACGGCGGCGATGCACTGGCGCAGCGCTTTCCCGCTGCTGCCCTCGATTTTCAGGGTGCTGAGGACGGTTTCCGTGAGGCTGCCTTTCGCCTCGAAGCCGACGGCGTCAATCACCGCGTCGACGCCGCGATGGCCGGCGGTGTTGTCGATAATCCACTGCGCCGGGTCGTCATGGTGGTCGAAGTTTATCGGGATCGCGCCATAGCGCTGCTGCGCGAAGTCGAGTCGGTAATCGTTATGATCAATGATGAATATCTGCTCTGCGCCATTGAGCCTGGCGCAGGAGGCGCACAGCAGGCCAACCGGGCCGGCGCCAAAAATAGCCACGCTGCTGCCGGGTTTGACCTCGGCGTTTTTTACCGCCTGCCAGGCGGTGGGCAGAATATCTGACAGAAACAGCACCTTTTCATCGGGTAAGGTTTCCGGCACTTTAAACGGGCCGGTATTAGCTTTGGGAACCCGCACATATTCCGCCTGGCCGCCGGGGATCCCGCCGTACAAATCACTATAGCCAAACAGCGCCGCGGGTGGCGAAATACCTTTGCGATTGAGCGTCGCCCCCTGGCCGCTATTGGTGCTTTCGCAGGCGGCATATTGCTGCAGGCGACAAAAGAAGCAGTCTCCGCAGGCAATGACAAACGGGATAACCACCCGATCGCCTTTACGAACCGCGGTGACGTCCGAACCGGCGTCCACCACTTCCCCCATAAATTCATGGCCGAAAATATCACCATGGTGCGTGCCGGGGATCTTTCCGCGGTAAAGGTGCAGATCGGAACCGCAGATCGCCGTCGCCGTGACGCGCAGAATAATATCGTCCGGCGCCTCAAGGGATGGGTCAGGCATGGTGTCAACGCTGACATGATGGGGGCCATGATAAGTGAGTGCTTTCATAGAGTCTTCTCCTGGAGAGAATGGCTGATCGCATCAGGCGCAAAGGCAAAGTGACCTGACGCTAATGCCGCCGATAAACCACCGTAAAAATAAAGCGTAGAGTACTAATAATGGAACTGCGTGATATTCCAGTCGCTGAATATATTCCACGCTTCGCTTATTTATTGACATTATTTGCCTGTTTCCCCTGAATATGCCAGGCTTAATCGGGCATGATATTTGCTCCATTTTATTTTCCAGCCGCTTCCCCAGCGGCTTTTTTTTCCTTAAAAACAAGAAAAATTCCTAATTTCGGTCGGGCCACAGGCAATACTGCCGCTTCGTTATATAACCCAACGGGAGTAACCCGCCGGTATAAATAATTGTTTGCCACATGGGGGGTCTCTACGCATTATTTCCCTGAACACAGGGGGTTAGCCGAAATGTGCCGTCTGGTTGTTTTTGATGTGTTTTATAGAATTATTCCGAATTGCTGCTAAAAGGTATCGGAAACACCGGATAATAATTTGACTAACCAGCATTACCCGCTAGATTTAAATATCGAACGACGAGTGATACGGAATATTTTCGTATCGTACTGACATAACCGATATACATGAGGTGAAAATATGGCAGAGCATCGTGGTGGTTCCGGTAATTTTGCTGAAGACCGTGAAAAAGCTTCTGAAGCAGGTCGTAAAGGTGGTCAGCACAGCGGCGGGAACTTTAAAAATGATCCGCAGCGTGCGTCCGAAGCGGGTAAAAAAGGCGGACAAAACAGCCACGGCGGTGGCCGCAAGTCTGATAATTCCTGATTATCCTTTTCCTTGCACCCTGAAGTGAAAGTATCTCCTGCGAGTCTGTCACAGACTCGCAGTTATTTTCTGACTCCGGAAGGTATTTCTATGAATATGAAAAGCATTGAAGATGTATTTATTCACCTGCTCTCAGATACCTACAGCGCAGAGAAACAATTAACCCGCGGGCTGGCTAAACTGGCCAGAGCGGCGTCCAGTGAAAAACTCAGCGCGGCGTTCAATGCTCATCTTGAAGAAACCCAGGGCCAGATTGAACGTATCGACCAGATCGTTGAGCAGGAATCCGGTCTGAAAATCAAACGCATGAAATGCGTGGCCATGGAAGGATTAATCGAAGAGGCCAATGAAGTCGTTGAGAGCACGGAAAAAAATGAAGTACGTGATGCCGCGTTAATTGCCGCTGCGCAAAAGGTCGAGCATTACGAAATTGCCAGTTACGGTACCCTGGTGACCCTGGCGGAACAGCTGGGTTATAAAAAAGCGGTCAAGCTGCTGGCCGAAACCCTGGAAGAAGAAAAACAAACCGATGTGAAATTAACCGACCTGGCGGTAGGTAATATTAATAAAAAAGCAGAAAAATAAACGCTCCCTGACACGAGGAAATCACGATGAATCACATTGAACATTATCATGACTGGCTACGAGATGCGCATGCCATGGAAAAACAGGCAGAATCCATGCTGGAATCAATGGCTGGCCGTATCGATAATTATCCGGATCTCCGTGCCAGAATCGAACAGCATATTAATGAGACCAAACGGCAAATTACCGTGCTGGAAGAGATCCTCGACCGCAACGAGATTTCGCGCTCGGTGATTAAAGATTCGATGAGTAAAATGGCGGCTCTCGGCCAGTCCATCGGCGGGATGTTTCCTTCCGATGAAATAGTCAAAGGCTCGATCAGCGGGTACGTCTTCGAGCAGTTTGAGATCGCCTGCTATACCTCTCTGCTGGCGGCGGCTGAAAAAGCGGGCGATACCGCTTCCATTCCGGCCATTGAGGCCATCCTGGCGGAAGAGCAGGCCATGGCCGACTGGCTGATCAAACATATTCCTCAGACCACGGAGCAATTTCTCCTGCGTTCAGATGCTGACGGCGTAGAAGCGAAAAAATAACCAGGAGGCAGGCCTATGTTTCGTCATGTGAAACAACTGCAGTATACCGTGCGCGTTGCTGAACCCAATCCGGGGCTCGCGAATTTACTGCTCGAACAGTTTGGCGGCCCTCAGGGCGAGCTGGCCGCCGCGTGTCGTTATTTCACTCAGGGATTAAGCGATGACGATCCCGGCCGCAAAGACATGCTGATGGATATCGCGACAGAGGAGCTGAGCCATCTGGAGATCATTGGCACCCTGGTCGGCATGCTAAATAAAGGCGCCAAAGGGGCGCTGGCGGAGGGCACCGAGAGCGAGGCGGAACTCTATCGTTCGCTCACCGCCAACGGCAACGACAGCCATATTACGTCGTTACTGTACGGCGGCGGTACCCCGCTGACCAATTCGGCGGGCGTGCCGTGGACGGCGGCCTACATTGATACTATCGGCGAACCCACCGCCGACCTGCGGTCAAACGTCGCGGCGGAGGCGAGGGCGAAGATCGTCTATGAACGGTTGATCAACGTGACCGACGATCCCGGCGTAAAAGACGCGCTGGCGTTCCTGATGACCCGCGAAGCGGCGCATCAGCTCTCTTTTGAGAAGGCGCTGCAGTCAATTCGCAACAACTATCCGCCGGGCAAACTGCCGCCCATTAGCGAGTACGCGAACACCTACTACAATATGTCTGAAGGTGGAGAAGTACGCGGCAGCTGGAACAGTGACAAACACTTCGATTATGTCCAGGATCCGCAGCCGGCCGTGGATGGCGGAGATGGCAGCGCCTCTGTCGGCCTGACGCCGGAGCAGGAAGCGCTGTGCAAAGCGATGCTGAAGCGAACAGAGTCTGACCCACAGGGTGATCCTTTGACCGGCGCTGAACTGGGCGCCGGTAAGCAAAACACCTCATCATCGGCTAAGTGATGTTCGCATAAGCCCCGGCTGCGGCCGGGGCGTTTCATAATGATGGGTGCGGATTATGTTTGAATTTGACGCGTTTCATCTGGCCCGACTGCAATTTGCCTTTACCGTTTCCTTCCATATTCTGTTTCCGGCCATCACCATCGGCCTTGCCAGCTACCTTGTGGTGCTGGAAGGGATGTGGCTGCGAACCCGGGATAACGTCTGGCGCTCGCTCTACAACTTCTGGCTGAAAATTTTCGCCGTCAATTTTGGCATGGGCGTGGTTTCCGGATTAGTCATGTCCTATCAGTTCGGCACCAACTGGAGCGGATTCTCCCAGTTTGCCGGCAGTATTACCGGCCCGCTGCTGCTGTATGAAGTGCTGACCGCCTTCTTCCTCGAAGCGGGATTCCTCGGCGTGATGCTGTTCGGCTGGAGCAAGGTGCCGCCGGCGCTGCATTTTTTTACCACCTGCATGGTAGCCCTTGGCACCCTGGTCTCCACCTTCTGGATCCTCGCCTCCAATAGCTGGATGCAGACGCCGCAGGGTTTTACCCTCGAAAATGGCCACCTTATCCCGCAGGACTGGCTGGCGATTATCTTTAACCCCTCATTCCCGTATCGCTTGTTCCATATGGCGATCGCCGCGTTCCTCAGCAGCGCCATGTTCGTCGGGGCCTCCGCCGCCTGGCATCTGCTGCGCGGCAACGACTCGCCGGCCATCCGCAAAATGCTGTCGATGGCGATGTGGATGGCGCTGCTGGTGGCGCCCATCCAGGCGGTGGTGGGGGATATGCATGGCCTTAACACCCTTGAGCATCAGCCGGCGAAGATTGCGGCGATTGAAGGACACTGGGAAAACCGGCCGGGCGAGGCCACCCCGCTGTTACTGTTTGGCCTGCCGGATATGGAAGAGGAGCGGACCCGCTATGGCCTGGAGATCCCGGCGCTGGGCAGCCTGATCCTCACCCACAGCCTGCATAAGCAGGTGCCGGCCCTGAAAGATTTCCCGAAAGAGGACCGGCCCTATTCGCCCGCCGTGTTCTGGTCGTTCCGTATCATGGTTGGGATGGGCGTGTTGATGATCGCCTTAGGGATCTGCAGCGCCTGGCTGCGCTATCGGCGGCGGCTGTACCATTCGCGTCCGTTCCAGTGGTTTGCGCTCTGTATGGGGCCCGCCGGTCTTATTGCGCTGGTCGCCGGGTGGGTGACCACCGAGATGGGCCGTCAGCCGTGGGTGATCTACGGTTTGCTGCGCACCCGGGACGCGGTGTCGTTGCACAGTACGCTGCAGATGGCTATCAGCCTGCTGGTGTTTATCGTGGTCTACTGCGCGGTGTTTGGCGTGGGGTATTACTATATCTTCCGGCTTATCAAAAAAGGGCCGCAGCCGGTGACGGAGCTGACCTCGCAAACCGCAGGCACCCCGGCGCGTCCGCTCTCGGCGGCAGAGCCGGTGCGGGATGAGGAGAACGCATCATGAGCATCGATATCTCGGTGATTTGGTTTGTCATCATTGTCTTCGCCACGTTGATGTATATCGTGATGGATGGTTTCGATTTAGGCATCGGGATGCTGTTCAGCGTGGTGCATGACGCCGAAGAGCGCGATGTGATGGTTAACAGCGTGGCGCCCGTCTGGGATGGTAACGAAACCTGGCTGGTGCTCGGCGGGGCAGGGCTGTTCGGCGCGTTTCCGCTGGCTTACGCGGTGATCACCGATGCGCTGGTTATCCCGCTGACGGCGATGCTCATCGGCCTGATTTTCCGCGGCGTGGCGTTTGAGTTTCGTTTTAAAGCGGTTCCCTCGCATCGCACCTTCTGGGACTATGCCTTCGCCGGCGGCTCGCTGCTGGCGACCTTCAGCCAGGGGATTGTCGTCGGCGCCTTTATCAACGGCTTTGCGGTAGCCGACCGCCGCTTCGCCGGCTCGACGCTGGACTGGCTTACCCCCTTTAACCTGTTCTGCGGTCTGGGGCTGGTGGTGGCCTATCTGCTGTTGGGCACCACCTGGCTCATCATGAAAAGCGAAGGCGCGCTGCAGCAGCGGATGCGCGAGCTGACCCGCAAGGTGCTGCTGGCGCTGATGGCGGTGATCGCGGTGGTCAGCGTCTGGACGCCGTTGGGCTGGCGCTACGTGGCGGAACGCTGGTTTACGCTGCCCAATTTCTTCTGGTTCGTGCCGGTGCCGATCCTGGTGCTGACCCTGAGCCTGTGGATCTGGCGCCTGAGCGCGCGCCCCGCCAGCCACGCTCGTCCCTTTATCCTGACGCTGGGCCTGATATTCCTCGGCTTCAGCGGGCTGGGGATCAGCGTCTGGCCGAACATTATTCCGCCGCACATCTCCCTGTGGGATGCCGCCGCGCCGCCCTCCAGCCAGGTATTTATGCTGCCGGGGGCGCTGCTGATCATCCCGGTGATCCTGATGTATACCGCCTGGAGCTATTACGTCTTTCGCGGCAAAGTGTCCGGCAGCGAAGGCTATCACTGAGAGGACAGCAAGTCGGCTACTGATGATTGACCGGCGCGCCGCGCCGTCCGGTCAGGGATGACCGAAATGGTCGCGGACAGACCGGCGACCCGCTCCACACCCGCGGGCAGGGTATCGATATGGATACGCACCGGCACACGCTGCGCCAGCCGCACCCAGCTGAACGTTGGCTCGACCTGCGGCAGGCCCAGGGCGCCGGTTTCATCATTGGTATCGCCGATCCCGTGCCCGATGCTCTCCACATGGCCGGTAATAACCGGGTCATAGCCCATCAGCGTGATGTGCGCGGTATCGCCAATGTGGATGTGGCGCAGACGGGTCTCTTCAAAATACCCCACCACCCAGAAGCTCTGACCATCGATAATGGCGACGGTCGTCACCCCGGCGGTGGCATAGTCGCCGGGGCGCAGCCGGAGATGGGTCACGTAGCCGGATACCGGCGCCCGCACGGTGGCATGCGCTACATTCAGCTGCGCCAGCGCCAGTGCCGCCAGCGCGCCCTGGTAGTTAGCGGCCGCGACGCTGGCCGCGCTGTTGGTCTGTTTCAGATCTTCGCTGGAGATGACGCCCTGGATCTGCGCCCGACGTCTGGCGGCATCCTGGCGCATCGCCATCTCCTGGCGTCGGGCTTCCACCTCCGCCTGGGCGCTGCTGACCGCCAGCTTCAGCCAGCGCGGATCGATGGTATAGAGTACCTCTCCCCGATTGACCCACTGGTTGTCTTTCACCGCCACGCTGGCCACCGGCCCCGAGACATTGGGGGCGATCTGCACCACGTCGGCCCGCATCCGGCCATCGCGGGTCCAGGGCGTCTGCGCCTCCTGTTTCCAGAAAATGAAAGCCAGTAGCGCGGCGGCGGCGACGGCGCCTAAGGTCAGGGCATAGCGGCCCAGAAGTGTCAGATAAAGTGTCATACGGATAACCCCAGCGTGTGAACGCCCTGCAGGAGCAGGAAGAAAAGCGTGATAAAAAGGGACAGTCCCCACAGCGGCCGGCACGGCAGGCGACCCGGGCCGCGGGCGGAGAAGATAAGCGGTTGCAGCAACAGTGTAGCGAGCAGGGCGATAAGGCCGACAATCAGCAGGCCGGGGAAAAATACCCCGCCCAGCGCGAGGTCACGCATGGTTCTGGCTCTCCTCAGGCAGGTGTAAGGCGCAATACAGCGCGATGAGCGCTTCCGCGCGTTCGCGCGAGGCGGCATCGGTCGCCGGTAAAGCCTGGGCCAGCAGCGCATTGACCGGTTGCTCCAGGGCCGTCATGTCCGGCTGCGGGTTCAGCGCATCCAGGAGCGCTTGCACTGCGTCCGCCGACGCACTGTCCGCCTGCTGATAGCGACGGCGCAGATGGATCACGGCGAGACCGGTACGAATATCGCGCAGCATCTTGTCAAGCAACTGACCGGCTGCCGGTCCGCTCTGCGGCAGGCGGGGCAGCAGTAATGCGGTGCGGTCGATCATCAGGTTGGTCCAGCGGTGGGCATTGTGCGCCAGCCGGCCGCGAGCGGCGCGGCGGATATCGCGCTGGCACAGCGTCAGCAGTCGACGGATAGCGGTTTCCGCCTGCACGGTTTGCAGTAGGCGCATACCAAACGCCGCATAACCGACGGCGATAAATAGCGCGAGCGCGGTATTGATCGCCGTCGCGAAGTCGCCGCGGTAGCTGGCCCCCAGCTCGCACAATATCGGCAGCGTCAGGGTGATGCCCATCGCCATAAAGGTGGTGGCTGGCCGCGCCTGCAGCGAGCCGGCCAGCAGATAGACCGGGGCGAGCACCGCCGCCAGCAGCGCAAATTCGTTCACCTGCGGCAGCAGGACGAAGCTGTAGAGCAGGCTGAACAGCACGCCCCACACGCAGCCGATCAGGTATTTCACCAGATGCGCCGCCGGCGCGTCGAAGCTGGCGAACAGGCTACAGCAGACCCCGAGGATCGAGACCGCGGTGCCGCCATCGGGCCAGGCGGATCCTATCCAGATCAGGCAGCCGCTAAGGATGATGACGAAGGCGCCGAAGGAAGTCCGCAGGGCGCTGAGCGGATCGCGATGGAAAACATAACCCTTCGCCGCGCCGGCGTCGGGGGGCAGGGCAGGCGACCGCCGGCGATAAACCGCCTTCGCCAGCCGCTCGCTCTCCAGCAGGAGGCGGATGGCTTCCGCCAGATGGCGCGCCAGGCTGAGCCGCAGCGCCTCGTCCATGGTCTGCGCGTCAGCAGCGTACCGGACGATGAGCCGCTCGCAGCGGGAGAGAAGTCCGTCTGCCGAGGGCGCCGACCTGGCGGCTTGCGGGCCTGTCAGCCAGGCCTCTGCCTCCGCCAGCAGCGCCTGCAGGTCGTCAGGTGGCGGCCCGCTCCGCTGTAAACGGTCATACAATTCGCCATTGACGATCAACAGTCGCGCCAGCCGGTCGTGGATCGCTTTTCTCGCCTGGCGGTGAGGGACAGACAGGCCGTCATCCCAGGGCAGGTGGTGGTTAATGCCCTGGAGAAACTGCAGGCTCAGCGCCAGCCGCAGCGTTTCCGCCGCCACCGGCTTGCCTGCCAGCGTATCGGCGATCCGCTGGCGGGCGGTTGCCAGCGTCTGTGCCAGCGTGCTGTTAAACCGCCCGGCGATGCGCACCGGCAGCACGAAGCGATGGATCAGGCCGGCGCATAAGATACCGATGACGATCTCTTCCACCCGGGTGACGGCGAGGTCAAAAATCGTCCCGGGCGCGGAGACGGCGGGAAAGCCAATCAGGCTCGCGGTGTAGCCCGCCAGCAGGAAGGCGTACCCGCGCGGCGTGCGTTCAAGCAGGGACAGGCAGAGGCTACCCGCGATCCACAGGGCCAGCATGACGCTGCACAGGATCGGCTGGTTAACGAAGGTGGGCACGATGATCACGGTGGCCGCCGCGCCGACGACGGTCCCGACCAGCCGATAGACGCTACGGCTCAACGAGGCGCCCGCCGAGGTCTGCGAGACGATATAGACGGTGATGATGGCCCAGGAAGGCCGCTGCAGACCGATGGAGAGCGCAAGATAGTAAGCCAGCATCGCCGCGGCGAAACTCTTCGCGGCATAGATCACCGCCTGGCCATCGCTGCGCAGCGCGGCTGAGGGTGTTTGCGGCATGAAACGGCGCGCGACGGCGCCTGCGGCCCGCAGCCAGCGGGCCTGACGAAAGAGGATGATGTTCATGCCGCCGATTATTGCCGGCTTGCGCTTGCGGAGAAATACTCTATTCTGTCAAAAAATACCTGAATCTTGCCAACCGTATGCCATCACCCTTTGCCAATACGCTGTACGATCCGGACGCGTCTTCCTGCCCGGCCGTCGCGCGTCATCTTGATTTTGTCGAGTATGAAGCCGAAGTGCCGGTGCATAGCCATCGCAAAGGACAACTGATTATCGTGCTGTATGGCGCGGTGCGTTGTCGGGCGGAAAATAACCTGTGGATCGTGCCGCCTCGCTGCGCGGTATGGATCCCGGGCGGTATTGCCCACAGTGTGACCGCCACCTGGAACGCGCGCCTCAACTACCTGTTTATTGAACCCGGGGCGGCGGCGCTGCCCGACAGCTGCTGCGCGCTGGCGCTCTCTTCCCTGATCCATGAGCTGGTGGGGCGGCTTACTCGCGAAAGGGCGGACTACGCGGCGGATAGCCATGCCGGGAGACTGACCCGGGTGACCCTCGACGAGCTGGCGACCATGCCGGCGCAGCGCCTGAATCTGCCCGTCTCAGCGCACCCCAAAATACGCGCCATGGCCGACAGGCTGGTGAGTCATCCTGACGATCGCAGTACCCTGCCGGTGTGGGCGAAACGTCTGGCGCTGAGTGAACGCTCCCTGGCGCGCCTGATGCGGCGGGAGACCGGCCTCACCTTCGGACGCTGGCGCCAGCAGCTGCATCTGATTATTGCCCTGCAGGAGCTGGCCAGCGGCGTTTCGGTACAAAACGTGGCGGCTAAGCTGGGGTATGAGTCGGTGAATGCTTTCATTACCCTGTTTAAAAAAACGATGGGGACGACGCCGGCACACTATTTTGCCGAACGGCAGACCGGCACTCGTTAAGAAAAAGGGACGGGCGACGACCGCTGGCCTGACGCCCGCCAGAGAGGGCGGGCAGGGGCTTAGGCTTTCGGCGACTTGATCTTAATAATAAATCGCTCATTCAGCCGGGTGATCCTCGCGCCAATGTCGCCAAACTCGGTGGCGATTTTAAAAAAATCGTCCGCGGCGACGTCGAAATCGAGTTCAATTTTCTGATGTTGTCCTGTCGCCAGTAATTCATAGAAATGGTCAAGGCTGCGGGCTTTTTCGCTGGGCATCGTATTTCTCCATGGTCAACCAATCAGCAGGGCGTTTATGACTTATCGCGCTTTCCGGATTATTCAGCAGAATGGCAATGGGGCCTGATATAAGATTATGCAATGACAGTAAGAGTGGGGTAGGGCGATATTATTCCGTGTTGTTAAACCGTGCGGTCGCGCGTTTGCCGGCGATACCATGACGGCAGGAACAATCCTGTGGCGTCGGCTGATGATAGACATTGTTTGATGACAATTTGATGTCAGTAAAATGAACCTGCAAGGGCTCGGGATTTCATATCGCTAAATAATTTTTATTCTGTGGCTGTTAAGGTAGTTCTTAACTACTTTATGGTGATGGGGCTTTATATTTTATGGCCAACGGCGAGGGAACAACGATGCAATTACTTGATTTATTCGCAGGCTTATTGTGGTTAAGCAGCGTTATTTTCCTGCTGTTTGTTCTTGATGTGGTCATCACCCGTTATCTTTATCGTAAATAACCGACAGCGGCGACGGCGCTCGGCGTAGGGTACAGCGCCGGAGGATGATAGTATAACGCCGGGACTGATTCAGGAAGGAATGCGCGGTGGCCGGGAGAGTTGATTATGATATTGAAAAATACCAGTTTACCGAAGCCGGTGAAACGTCGCGGCTGCGGGAGCAGTGGCGCGAAGTCTATCAGGAGTGCCGTCAGCTGCAGGCCGGGGCAGAGGAGCGCCTGCGCATTGCGTTACTGAACGTCGACTATGTCACCAGCTTCGAGCTGCCTTTTCGCCTGCTGCTGGTCCGCGCGCCGCAGCTGATCGCCGACGTCCGCGAGACGCTGCAGCTCAGCCGTAAAGCCGCCGTTTTCAACGGCAAACGTTACGGCTGCGTCTACAGTTTGAAGCAGGATTTACAGGTTGTACCGGAGAGCTTTCATTACCACCTGACAAACCGCATTCGTCGCGTCGAAGCGACGGGCCTGACGGCGGCGCCGTACCAGCAGATCGCCCGGGAGATTAAACCTGCCCGGGATCGACTCCGCCAGGCATTAATCGCCGGCCTGCCGGTTACCGCGCTTGATGCCCTGTTCTGGTTCGGCAGTCAGCGGGTGGCGGCGGACATTGCCCAGCTGCGCCGGTCCGGGATGGCTATTGTCACTGAGGAGGTGGAGGTCAGCGACAATCTGTTCAATACCACCCGGCGGGTACCGGTTTATCGTCTGACCAGCGCGTGAGCGGGCCTCGCTTCGCCCAGCCGCTGCCTCTGCAGGCAGTCGACCATTGCGCCATCAAACCAGACGCACAGCCCTCTGGCAGCATGCCGCGGAGCCGGTTCCCGCCACGCGCTGACGCTGAGCATGATCAGCATCAGCGCCAGCGGAACCACGTATATTCTTTTCACTACCCTGTTCCCGCTTCGCCTTTTCTGCCAGTAAGGTAGCGGGAAAATATGACGTTTCGTTGACCCGGCTGCCTGATTTATCGCCCGCAGAAGGCATGGCCGGCGGGGCGTGCCGGGTGATGCGTTATTCATCTTCGGCATAACAATATGACAAAACTGGCGGCTTGTTTTTTTCGTTTTTATTACACCATGTTTTTTATCCTGCAGGGAAAAGCATGAAGTCGCCATGCCTGGCGGAGGGGTTATCTTGTAACTTGCTGGTTTGAAACGATATTTTAATTGTGATTTACGCGGGTCTGACAGCGGGGGCAAATTTATATTAATTCACTTTACCGATCAATAAATTATATCTTGATAGCTTTTAGCTATCGAATGTTTCTTATCGATCATTTTAAACTATTTTTGTTAGCGGGAAATATATGACATGCTTTAACCCTTTCTTATTTCTGGTATTTTTTAAATGGTTGAAGAAAACGTGAAAAATACCTCTTATCGCTTCGTTCTGGAGCCCGCTATTAGCGATGGTGGCGGCTACCACTCGTGGGAATTGCTCACTAAAGACATTATAGCACCCGCACAAAATAACACCTCAGCGCCCACGTTTTCTTTCTCCACGCTCACCGAAAGCGATAAGCTTGCACTATTTACCCGACAAATCGAGTTGCTTTCCGTATTTGATTTTTCCCAGGTCGATAATAAGCCGATCTCTCTGAATATTGATGATTTATTAAGCCATTTTATTCTGACCGACCGCTATCTCTGTGATTTTCTGCGCTCCTGTAAATACATTGCTCTGGAAATAAATGAGAATTTTCATGAATTTATCGCCGGCCGTGAACTGACGGCGCTGAGCACGCTGGCGGCGCTTTGCCCGGTCTGGCTGGATGACTTTGGTCGCGGACGAACGACGTTCCGGCTGCTGGAGCGATTTCGCTTTGATTGCGTCAAAGTGGATAAAGACTATTTCTGGGACAAAGAAAACGATCCCGCTTTGCCCGGGTTGTTACAAGCTATTCATACCCTGACCGGGCATGTGATTGTGGAGGGGATTGAAACCGAAAAGCAAAAACGGCTCATCAATGCGGCCGGGGATATCATTGGTCAGGGCCGTTACTGGAAGGATGAATATATCTTTCTTTGCTGCTGAGCGCCCGCCGGGGCCAGGTTTCGGTAACCTGCCATTCTTTTCTTATCCAGTTTTAAACGAATGCTTTGTTACAGATAGTCTTTATTCCCGCGATGATAATCCAGTCTCTTTTACTTGCCTGAAGGATAACTCATTGTGAATACACGCTTGCGTAACACCCTGATCGCCATTGCGCTGACCACCTGCTTCACCGCCGCCAGCCAGGCGTCGACCTCGGCTGACGTGCCGTCTGTCTCGCAGGACCCGGTCGTCCAGCACCTGAAGCTGAGTGAGGATCAGGTCGCCAAAATCCAGGCGCTGCGTCAGGGCTTCGAAAACAGTGTGAGCCAGATTAAAATCAGCGGCTATCAGGACGGCGCCCTGGCCGACGTGATTCACTCCGGGAAATGGGATGAAGCCAAAGTCAAACAGCAGCTGGCTGCCTTTAGCCAACTGGATCAGCAGGTGCGCTATTATCGCGTGAAATACTACTTCGACGTCAGCCAGGTGCTGACCGCCGAGCAGCGTGAGCAGGTGAAAAAAGACCTCGCCGCGGCGATCAACTAACCCGCCTTCGCCATCCGCTCCGGATGGCGCTGCATCGGGCGACAGACGCCGTGTGTCCGGCGCCTGTCGCCCCGCTTGACTGACTTACTGACCGTGGCCGTTTTCCAGACGGGCAAAATACTCCGGGGCAAACGGACGCGGGTCGACATCGGCAAACGGCGCACGCTCAAAGTGCGCTTTCAGCGCCCAGGGAACCGTGCAGTCAAAAATCGTCTTGCAGCTGATACCTTCCCCGCGGATCGACGGACTGTATTCCGGCGTCTGGGAAGGATCGAGCTGGTGACCGCGGATACCGGGGAGGGTGGTGATGCTGACATCCCCCTGCATGCGGGTGGTCATCGCCCACAGGATATCGTCGCTGTCAAAGATATCGACATCCTCATCAACCAGAATGATGTTTTTCAGTTCGGAATAGGTCGCCAGCGCCAGCAGCGCAGCCTGTCCCTGACGTCCTTCGTCGGCGGGCTGACGTTTTTTCACCTGCAGGATCCCCAGAAATTTACCGCCGCCCGCGGTGTGGGCGTAGACGTTTTGTAAAAAGCCCGGGATGGCGGCCTCGACGGCATTCCAGATACTGGCTTCGGTCGGCAGCCCGGCGAGGGTGGTATGTTCTTCCCCCGGTCCCACCAGCGTCTGCAGGATGGCATTGTGCCGCATGGTTACCGCTTTGACTTTGATCACCGGCAGCGACGGGTTGGCGCCGCCGCAGTAGCCGGGAAATTCCGGCATCGCGTGGCCGCTGTTGGTGTGTTGATCTTCTCTGACGCGCACGCCGGGCAGCAGTTCGCCTTCAATGACGATCTCGGCGCGGGCGATGGCTTTCTCCGGGACGCTGACGCCCTGCACCAGCTCCACCGGGCGCTGACGCAGCGCGCCGGCGACGCCCAGTTCGTTATAGCCAAACGGCGTGGTAGGGGCTTCGAAGCAGGCGCCAATATAGATGGCCGGATCGAGACCCATATTGATGGTTATCGGCAGCGGTTTGCCGGCAGCCTCGGCTTTCTGGCGAAACACTTCGATATGGCGGCCGGCGGCAAGAAACATCGACAGCTCATCCCGGCCCTGCACGCACAAGCGGTGGATGGTGACGTCGGTGAGCGAGGCGTCGTCAGGATCGCTGGCCAGCGCCAGGCCCAGGCAGAAGAAGGGGCCGGCGTCGATCGGGGTGTTGGTGGGCGCCGGGAGCAGGGTGCGCAAATCAAAGTCCGGATCGTCGGCCAGAAAAACCTGCTCCTGACAGGGGGCGCTGCCGGCCGGAACCACCACCGGCGCAACCGGTGTTTTCACCGCTTTACCCACCTCCAGCGCCAGCTGCGAAGCTTCGCAGCCCAGCAGCAGCGCCGCCCGCTGGCGGCTGGCGTGCATGCCCACCAGAATGCGTGAATGCGGATAGCCTTTAATATTGTTAAACATCATCGCCGGGCCAATGCGGGTGGGGCGCTTCACGGTGCCGCCGGCGCCGATATGACGATAGACGCCGGCCAGCTCGGCGTTAGGGTCCACCGGATGATTGGTTTCGAGGTATTGATTGTCATGCTGTTGCAGCAGCGCGATGGCGTCGCGCAGATCCTGAATCGGTGCGGTCATGATGTTCTCCTTAGCGTGTCGATGCGCACAGTATGCTTCGCAGGCTAATGGTTATCAATTGCATCATTCATGCGTTATTGATAAGATTTTTGTTATCAATAAAACCTATGGAGTCCGGCATGTCCTTGCGAGCGTTACGCCATTTTGTGGTCGTTGCCGAAGAGTTACATATGCACCGGGCGGCGGAGCGGTTACATATCGCCCAGCCCGCCCTCAGCCAGCAGATTAAACAGCTCGAGCAGCGTCTGGGGGTGGTGCTCTTCTCCCGCGCCAACCGCCGTCTGACCCTGACCGCCGCGGGCGAGGCCTTTTGGCAGAAGACGCGGCTGGCGCTGGAGATGGTCGACCAGGCGGCACTGGACGCCCAGCGCACCGCGCGGGGCGAGCAGGGAAGGCTGCATCTGGGGTATGTCTCCAGCGCGATGTACGACAGTAAACTGCCGGGGCTGCTGCGCGAGCTGCGCGCCGACTGGCCGGGGATTGAGCTGTCGCTGGTGCATGGCGATGTGCAAATGCTCTACGAAGCGCTGCTGGATCTGCGCCTGGATATCGCCATCATCCGCGCGCCGCTGGCCTCGCCGCCGGAGGCGCTGGTGGTCAGGCCGTTTGTGCGGGAAAAGCTCTGCCTGGCGCTCTATCAACAGCATCCGCTGGCGGGCGTGGGGGCGCTCAATCTGGCCTCATTGCGCGCGGATAACTGGATCTCGCTTGACGATCCGCAGGGCACCGGGCTGGAGCAGGTGTTTATTGACGCCTGCCGCGTCGCGGGCTTTACGCCGCAGGTGGCGCAGCGGATTAACGACGTCACCTCGATGATTAGCCTGGTCTCCGCCGGGGTCGGGGTGGCCCTGGTTCCGGTCTCGGCGCGGGCCTTACGCCTCGATAACGTGGTGTATATCGATCTTCAGGACCGGCTGGCGGAGAGTGAGCTGAGCATGGTTTACCACCGCCATATCCGTTCGGCGGTGGTGCGGAAAGTTATCTCGCTGCTCAATGCGACCGAGCAATCACCCGGTTAGCTGGTCTTCAGGCGGCCAAAGCTGACAATCCTTGAGCGGCCCAGCTCTTTCGCCCGGTACAGCGCGGCGTCCGCCGCGCGCAGCAGGCTGTCGCTTTGGGTGTGCTGCGGGTAGCTGGCGATGCCAATCGACACATCCACCTGGCCTATCTCGGTCAGACCATCTCGCAGCGTCATCGCGTGCACCTGGGTATAGATCTCGCTGGCGCACTGGTGCGCCTCGGCTTCGTCAAGGCCGGGGAGCAGCACCAGAAACTCTTCGCCGCCGTAGCGGAAAGCCGTGCCGATATCGCGCACCGCGCGCTGCACGATGGTGGCGACGCTCTTAATCACCAGATCCCCGGCCTCGTGGCCGTAGCGGTCATTGATGGCTTTAAAATGATCGATGTCGATCATCAGACAGCTCAGCGGGGTGTGGGTATGGACCGCCAGCGCCATCTGTGAATGCAGCGCTTCGTCCAGATGATGGCGATTACGCAGGCCGGTCAGGGAATCGAACAGCGCTTTTTCCAGCAGGGCGCTGCGTAAGCGCTGATTGGCCAGCGCCAGGCCCAGCGCTTCCGCCATCAGCTCAAGGTAGGCCCGGGAAGGAGCGTCACTGGCGGTAACGTTCTGAAAGGTCAGCAGCCCGATGGCTTCGCCCTGGGCGATGAGCGGTACGCAGAGCGACTGGCCGGCATACGCCTCCGGCAGATGATAGCAGGTGATATCGGGTTCGCCCTGCACCGGCGGATGGCTGAGTCCCCGACGTATCGCCCAACAGTCGTCGGGTGAAAAGGGCGTCGTCTCCCCGGCGGGCGCCAGCCACTGCGCCACGCAGCGCATCTGCCAGGGATCGGTATCCAGAATATACAGTTTCCCGGGGATCGTCGGGGCGATATTCGGCGCAAACAGTTCCGCCACCTTAATCACATCCTCAATGGTTTCACAGCCCTGCAGACGCTGGGTCATGCGCGCCAGCAGTTCGCGGATCGCCCAGTCAGCGTCGCGCTGCTGCTCCAGCTGCTGGCGGGCCAGGCCGTTCTCGCGAAAAATGCGGATGGCCTGGGCCATATCGCCAATCTCATCCACCTGAGTAAACTGCGGCGTCTCCACCGCATAGTCCTGGGAGGCGAGACGCTGCACCACGTCGCTCAGGCGAACCACCGGGTAGAGCACCCGCCGCTTGAGAATAAAGCCGAGGACGAACAAAAACATCAGCGCGGTCAGGCCGACCATGATTTCCGACAGGGTGCGCCAGATCCGCGAGCGTTCGGTGGCCTGGTCAATGGCGACGGCGGCGCGATTTTCGAGCATCTGGCGGAAGCGATCGATCTGAGTCTGCATGCGTTCCAGCTCGGTCTCGTATGCATTACCGTACAGCACGGCGATGGCCGCTGGCGCATCGCCGTGGGCGACATGCGCCAGGGCGGCCTGTTGTTCATCCTGCAGTTCAGCGGCAATCTGCAGGCCATCGTGCAGCAGCGCCAGCTCCTCGCGGCTGGCGCCGTTATCTTTCAATCTGGCCAGCCGCAGCTCAATACTTTTGTCGGTCCGCTGCAGCTGCTGGTACTGCTCCAGCGTCTCCGGCGAGGGCTTAACCACGTATAGCCGGGCGAGGTCTGACAGCGCCCAGGCGTCGTTTTCCACCTCGTCGGAGAGGGTATCAAAGACCTGGCGCTGCTGTACCGCCTGGCGTTCGACGCGGTCTGCGCTGGAGGCCATGAGCATGGCGCTCCCGGAGGCCAGCGTCAGGCCGACGGTGATCCCGTAGGCCCAGTTGGTGATGGTGGCGATTCTCACCCTGTGTTTCCTTGCATGCAGATGAAGCTGTTTTAATTATAGAACCCGTCCCCGTCACGACGGCGGTCCGCTTCAGGGACGGTGCTCGCTGCGGGGGTGTTCGAGGGTCTGAAGAATGATGGCGTGTAGCGTTTCCGCATGGTGGCGCAAAACGAGAAAGACATCGCGATCCAGAGCGCCATTTATAACATCCGTTTCCATAATCTGTAAGGCCTCCTGCCAGGCCATCCCTTTACGATAAGGGCGATCTTCGGTCAGGGCGGTGAAAATATCGGCGATGGAGATAATGCGGTCGGCGAGGGTCAGGTGATCCTTTTCGAGATGCAGAGGGTAGCCGCTGCCGTCCAGTTTTTCATGATGATTCGAGGCCCAGTTGATAATGTCGCCAAGCTCGCTGTAGTCGCTAAGGAGATCCCCGGTCATGTAGCTGTGCTCGCGTACCTGGCTCAGCTCGTCGTCATCCAGCTCCCCCTCTTTTTCCAGAATAGAAAGAGGGATATAAACCTTACCAATGTCGTGCAGATAGCCGGCAACCTGTATTTGCTGGCAGATGGGCTCCGGCAGCTGCATCCAGTGGGCAAGCTGGCGGGCGATTTCCCCCACCATAATACTGTGGCTGGCGGTAAAGCTGCTGTAGGTGTCGACAATTTTGGCAATCAGCAGGCAGACATCTTTCAGACCGTCAATATCCAGATACAGCGTGTTGATGGGGGCAATAATTTCCAGCAGCCGTTGAATATGCCCGGGATGCAGGTGCTGCCAGAAGCTCGCATTTTCAGCGACCTCGCACAGGGTATCGCAGAGTAACGGATCGATCTCCCGGTGCAGGGTGACGAACTGCTCCACCACTGCCCGCGTGGGCCACGCGGTCACGCGGCTATCCGCCGGCAGCAGCCGTTCAAAGGCATCGGCGAAATAGACAATATGCTGTTCGCGGCTACCGCGGTGCTCCGGGCTAAAGTGGTGGTCGCGAATAAAGGGGACGATGGGCCGGAAGGTTGCTAACCCCTCGAGCATCGCCGCCCCCTGGCGCTGATGCGGATCGTGGATATTATCGATGGCATCCAGCGAATGAATGGTGCGTCTATCACCCAGTACGCCGATATCGTGCAGCAGCGCGGCGCAAAAGATGGTCTGCTGCCGCTCGGCAGGCAGCCCCAACCTTTGCGCCAGCGTCAGGGCGATTAAGGCCGTTCGTTGCATATGCCGGTGCAAATCAGGGTTAATGATCTGAATGACGTTGGTGGTCAGCATCAGGGCCGACTTCAGGGCAATACGCATTTCTGTTCTCCGTTCGCGTCACCCGGCGGGCATAAATGACCTCGAGGGTGACGGAAGTGTCGATAATCTGATCCCAATGCGTGTTGTGTGTTGCTGAAAGGGTAAAAACTCATAATGTATGGGTTCATGGCGCTTGCCCGGTTCAGATCCAGTCATGCACCAGATTTGGGCGATGTTGATGCGAGAACCTTATTATTGTCTGATAGTTAACCATTTACCCCCCGTAAAAGATATCAATTCTGGCAAGCCCTTTGCATTAAGCAAGCGTAAGTTTGATTAATGTCTATGAAGGGAGTGACTTGTATGAATTTTAGAGCATTACTTGCCATTGCGTTACTGACGATGAGCAGCCTGGCGTTTAGCGAGACGCGCTTACCGCATATTGTCATTTTAGCCACCGGTGGGACGATTGCCGGCTCGGCGGCCAGCAATACCCAGACGACGGGCTATAAGGCCGGGGCAATTGGCGTGCAGACGCTGATTAACGCCGTGCCGGAAATAAGTAAAATCGCCCATGTCGAAGGTGAGCAGGTGGCGAATATCGGCAGTGAGAATATGACCAGCGATATTATTCTGCAGCTCTCGAAGCGGGTGAATGCGTTATTAGCCCGGGATGATGTCGATGGCGTGGTGATCACTCATGGCACCGACACCCTCGATGAAACCCCTTATTTCCTCAATCTGACGGTGAAAAGCAATAAACCGGTGGTCTTTACCGCCGCGATGCGTCCGGCGACGGCGATCAGCGCCGACGGGCCGATGAACCTGCTGGAAGCCGTCACCGTCGCCGCCGACCCGGATGCCCGCGGGCGCGGGGTCATGGTGGTGCTTAACGACCGCATCGGCGCGGCGCGCTTCGTCACCAAAACCAATGCCACCTCGCTGGATACTTTCCGGGCGCCGGAGGAGGGTTATCTTGGCGTCGTGGTGGGGGGAAAACCCCAGTTTGAAACGCGGGTGGATAAAATTCACACCCTGCGCTCGGTCTTCGATGTGCGTCAGCTGAAGGCCCTGCCGAAAGTGGTGATCATCTATGGTTACCAGGACGACCCGGAGTATATGTACGATGCGGCGATCGCCCATCATGCCGACGGTATTATTTACGTCGGCACGGGGGCGGGTTCTGTATCGGTACGTAGCGCCGCTGGTATTAAAAAAGCGCAGCAGGCGGGTATCGTGGTGGTGCGCGCCTCCCGCACCGGCAGCGGCGTGGTGCCCCCGGACGACAGCCAGCCAGGGCTGGTGGCCGATTCCCTCAACCCGGCGAAAGCGCGTATTCTGCTGATGACGGCGCTGACGCAGACGAAAAATCCGCAGTTGATCCAGCAATACTTCCACACCTATTGATCCTATACGGCCAGGGCGTGGTTCGCGCCCTGGCCGCGTTGTTCTCTCAATCACCCGACGCGAGTGCAAACCGGCGGCGGATCATTGTCCGTCATTCACCCCCGCCTGTTTTTATGCGCGAGGCGTAAAGAAATATTTTTTTAGCAGCCGGCGAGGGCGCCATTAAAATGCCTCCGCAGGAAAAGACGAGTATTTTTAAAGCAGGCTTAAATAAGCCTATTCTTAATTATTGTCTTAAGGCGAATTTAATCTTCCTTATGCTGATAGATTAAACAGGATGCATTCCACGGCGCGCACGCTTTAATTATCACGCCCACAAATGACGACGCGACGCGATGCGCCACGCCGCTGGCCGCGCGGCTTAGCGGACGACATCTCCCCGCAGGCAGGGCGCCCCCGGTGAAGAATTCGGTTTTTTCTGCTAGTAACGCGGATGATTAGCGTGAAAATGATATACATGATGAATATATTAAAAGGGCCGCAAGATTTAAGTTTACATTTAGTAACATTTGTGCCGCAATTATGTTTTTTTGTCAGCACGCAGTTTTTTACTTGCCGGAAGGAATTTCGCCGGATTAGTATTGTCGAACTTGCTGTACGTACCGCCTAATGATGATAAATGGACTCTGTTTTCCTTAAGCGTTACCACATAATTAATGTTTACAGGAAAAATCATGGCCTGCGTATTTCATAAACAACTTTTACACCCGCGCAACTGGCTGACCTGGTTCGGGCTCGGCATTCTCTGGTTGATCGTGCAACTGCCTTATCCGCTGCTGCATTTTATCGGCACCAGCGCGGGTCGTCTTTCCCGACGCTTTCTCAAACGCCGCGAACATATCGCCCGGCGCAATATTGAGCTCTGCTTCCCGGAGATGTCGCCGGCGGCGCGCGAGACCCTGATCGATCAAAACTTTATGTCGCTGGGAATGGGACTGATCGAAACCGGCATGGCCTGGTTCTGGAGCGATGAGCGGGTTAAAAAATGGTTTGATGTCGAGGGCTTTGCCAACCTTAATCATGCGCTTAGCGGCGGGAAAGGGGTGATGGTCGTCGGCGTACACTTTATGTCGCTGGAGCTGGGCGGGCGCGCCATGGGGCTGTGTCGTCCAATGATGGCCACCTATCGTCCGCACAACAGTCCGCTGATGGAGTGGGTGCAAACCCGCGGTCGCCTGCGCTCGAACAAAGCGATGATCGATCGCAACAATCTGACTGGCCTGGTACATGCCTTAAAATCAGGCGAAGCGGTATGGTTTGCTCCGGACCAGGATTACGGCCCCAAGGGCAGCGTGTTTGCGCCGTTTTTCTCCGTCCCGCAGGCGGCTACCACCAACGGCACCTATGTGCTTTCCCGTTTATCGGGGGCGAAAATGCTGAGCATCAGCATGGTGCGCAAGCTGGATCGCCAGGGCTACAGCCTGCACATTAGCGAAGTGATGAATGACTATCCGGGTGAGGATAAGCAGATCGCCGCCGGCTATATCAACAAGGTGATTGAGCGCGAGATCCTGCGCGCCCCCGAGCAGTATCTGTGGGTGCATCGCCGTTTTAAAACCCGCCCGCTGGGTGAACCCTCCGTCTATTAACCTTCCCGCACAGGCTGCGCTTTCAAAATCCCGACAGTTGGGGTAACGTGAGCCGGATCATGTTTTAGTCGTGCGCGAAGGAGTGCAGAGTGTTCGCTGAGTTTGGTGTTCTGAATTATTTGACCTACCTGGTCGGGGCGGTGTTTATCATCCTCGTCCCTGGCCCTAATACGTTTTTTGTGCTGAAGACGGGCATTGCCCACGGCGTGAAGAAAGGCTATCTGGCGGCGGCGGGCGTCTTTATTGGCGACGCGGTGCTGATGTTTCTGGCCTTTGCCGGCGTGGCGACGCTGATTAAGACCACGCCGGTGCTGTTTAACGTCGTCCGTTACCTCGGGGCGATTTACCTGCTGTGGCTGGGGGGCAAAATGCTCTATGCGGTGCTGACCCAGCGTGACGGCCAGGCCGACGCCAGCGCAGAGCCGGCGAGCGCAATCCTTAAGCGCTCCCTGACCCTGAGTCTGACCAACCCGAAAGCGATTCTGTTTTATGTGTCGTTTTTCGTGCAGTTTATCGACGTCAACGCCAAAGCACCCGGGGTGGCGTTCTTTATTCTGGCGCTGACCCTCGAGGTGATAAGCTTCTGCTATATGAGCTTTTTGATCCTCTCCGGCTCGTTTGTCACCCGCTACGTCAAAACCCGCAAGAAGCTGGCCAAACTTGGCAACAGCCTGATTGGCCTGGTTTTCGTTGGGTTCGCCGCGCGCCTGGCTACCCTGCAGTCCTGATCCCCACGGGCCGGTTACCCACAGACCGGCCCGCCGCCTCTTATTCTGCCCTGTAACAAAAACCCTTCATTTTTTATTGCATTGGTGTTACATATACAGCCGTTTATCGCTCAGCAAAAAGGAAGCCCGGATGATTCTGCAAAAACTCCTCAGCAATAAAAACTGCAAAAAATACTGTCTGTCGCTCGCGGCGGTGTTTGCTATCGCGCTGGCGGTGGTGGGACGGGCGACCTTTGGCGGCGTGGTGAGCGAGTACAATATGCCGTACTCGGAGTGGACGACGTCCATGTTCTTCCTGCAGGGGGCGATGGTGACGGTTTACAGCATCGTCTTTACCGCGCTCTTCGCTATTCCGCTCGGCTTTATTTTCCTCGGCGACGAGCGTCAGGATTAAGCGTCAATGGGCGAACCAAAGTTCGCCCTGTTTTATCGGCTCATCAACAGCGTGAAGCATTAATCATCGTCATGATAGTGATGATGGTGGTGATGGCGATGGTGGTGATAGCCATCGTCAACAATGCATCCCGATAACAGCGTGCACAGCGCAATAATCAACGGTAACACGATCGGTTTTTTCATCCTTACTTCTCCCGCTATTTTTCTTTCCCCGGGGCCGAGAATGCCGCGGCGGATAACGTGAGTGTAAAGCGTTAACTTATTGATGGGATAGGACAACTCCGCAATATCGCCGCGGCGATCACCACCAGCCGAACTGGGCGCCGGCCACCGCCACGATGGCGACAACCAGCATAATAATGGTGCTTTTTTTCATTATGCCCCGCCCGGCGCCGCATAGCCGCCGACAAAAAACCAGCCGAGAAAGACGACGGCGATGATAAAGATCGCCACCGGGAAAAGAATACCTAATTTCATGATAGTGTCCCTGTACCCACGAATGATGCCCAGCATGATACTGGATATCGCGTGACTTTAGTCAATATGAATAAAATTCTCCTGCCGGCGAGACTTCTTATCCTGATACATCGCTTCATCGGCAGCGCGTAAGGCCGCTTCAACATCGATACTCTGCGGATCGCAGATGACCACCCCGAAGCTGGCGCCCTCATAGTTGATACGCTGTTCGCCGAGGAAGTAGACGCCGCACAGGGCCTGGCGCAGGGTGGTGACATACGCCTGCTGCGCCGCGGGCGGCTGGGCGCTACCGACGATCAAAAACTCATCGCCGCCAAGGCGGCCAACGATATCGTCACGGCGCGCGACGGCGGTGAGTCGTTCGCCGACCTGCACCAGAAAGCTGTCGCCGCACGGATGGCCGAATCGATCGTTAATGGCTTTGAAACCGTCGAGATCGATAAAAATGAGCGCGACCTGTTGCTGCTGAGCGCGGGCGGAGGCAAAGCGTAGCGCCAGCTGCTTAAACAGCGCGCGGCGATTAGGGAGCTGGGTGAGCTCATCTGTCGACGAGTGCAGCTCCAGCGCGACGTTTGCCGCCTGCAGCTGTTGCACCAGGGTGTCTTTTTCCACGTAGTGGGAAATGAGCTTCGCGAACAGGCCCATGACCTGTTCACCTTCAAGGTTATAAGGCTGTTGTTGCCGGCTGGTGGCGCAGAGGGTGCCGAACAGAGAGCCGTCGGCCAGGCGCACAGGAATGCTTAAAAAGGTGGCGATCCCCAGCTCCTGGGCGGCGATGCAGGAGTGCCAGCGACGGGCGACGTCATTGCTAAACGTACACTGATCCTCAAGGGCGCGTTTGCACAGAGATTCATCCCAGGGGACGGAAAATCCTTCCGGGATCTGCATTTCGCTGCTGTTGTGGGCGAACATGATCTGCTGCCGCTGGGCGTTAATATCGATGCGGGTAAGGTAGGTGGACTCCATTCGCGTCACCGCCTCCAGCATCTCCAGCAGCTGGCGCACCAGGGTTTCCAGGGACTGTTCCGTAGCGAGGGTTTGCGACACCCGGGCAAGAATAAAATCTGACATGAATAATACAGCTCCAGCACGCCAAACGTCACCCCAGCATATTGGGCTGCAAACGGACATCAGCGTCGAGTAAACAGTGATATTTTTAAATTTATCACATCTGTCTGGGGAATACTTGTCGACACGGCGGGAAAAAAGCCCCGTCGGGGGAGACGGGGAAAAACTCATTGATTATGGAATGATCTGTTCTCTGGTCAGTTCGAGAACAAGGGTTAATCTACGGGGGAAAAGTGCAGGCAAGATGGAGAAAACGTGGAGATTCAGGCTAAAATCCCCGGGAATTGAAGAAAGGGAGAAAAGATGAAAAAGTTACTGGCTATTTTGCCCCTGGCGCTGGCCGGCTGCGCCCAGCCGCAGCCCACCGCGCCGACGAAAACCATCGGCATGGCCAATCCCGCGTCGGTCTACTGCCAGCAATCCGGCGGCACCCGGGTGCCGGTGCAAACGCCGCAGGGCGTCAGCACCCAGTGCAAGCTGCCCAGCGGCGAAACCCTCGATGAGTGGGCGCTATGGCGCCGGGACCATCCGGCTAAATCGTAACCGGCAGGGCCGCCAGCCAGGCGGCCAGCACCCGGGCATGATTCTGCTCGGTGTTCTTCGCGGCGTACAGCAGCGTCAGCGGCTGGCGCTGCGCCAGCGCCGCCAGCCGCAGGCCCGTTTCGCGATGGGCGTCGAGCTCCTGACGATAGCGCTGGCTGAAGTGGTCGAAATCGATCGCCTCGCCGTGAAAGGCTTTCCGCAGCTCAGCGGACGGCGTTAACTCTTTACACCACTCATCACAGGCCAGCGCCTCTTTTTTAATCCCCCGCGGCCAGAGACGGTCGACCAGCACCCGATAGCCGTCGCTGCTTTCCTGTGGATCGTACACCCGTTTACATTGAATCATCATCCTGCTCCCTCTGTGCCATCCAGGCGAGCAACTGCGGGATCTGCCCGTCGGAAAATACCGTGATGCCGTGAGCGCGCAGCAGGTCGGCGGCCACGCCGGCGCCCGCTTTGCGCCGCCCGCGAAAGGAACCGTCATAGATAAACTGACTGCCGCAGGTGGGGCTGCCGTCGGTGAGTAATGCCGCCTGACATCCCGCTTCCCGGGCGGCGCTGAGCGCCAGCCAGGCGGCCAGCTGATAATGTCCCGTGACGTCGCGGCCGTCGCTTTCCACTATCCGCGCCCGTCCGGCAAGCACATCGCCGCCGGCGCCGCCGAGGATCTCCGCCGGCAGGCGGGGCGTCGGCAGACCGGCCGCCAGCTCCGGGCAGTGGATCACCAGACGATCCGCCTGCTGCCAGCGGGACAGGGTCGCCGCCAGCTGCGCTTTCTCGCTACCGTTATATCGCACCTGGAATCCCATCAGGCAGGCGCTGACCAAAAGCTTACTTTTCATCCTCTCTCCCTTTTGCGCTTGCTCCAGTATACCTCACCCACCGGCCACGGCGGTGGGGTGAAAATAAGGATTGTGTTCCGCGGAGGGGATCGCTATCCTGACGTGCCTTGTGCTGCTCGTCTCGTCCAGACATAAGGAACCTGCTATGAAAACCCCTTTACGCCTCGCCCTCGTCGGCGATTATCACCCCGATATTGTTGCCCATCAGGCCATTCCCCTGGCGATAGACGATGCTGCCGCCGTGCTGGAGCAGCCGGTGAAATATGACTGGCTCGCCACCCCGTCGATCGCCTCCGGCGACGCGCTGGCGGAGTACGATGCCGTCTGGGTCGTTCCCGGCAGCCCGTATCGTCACCCGGAAGGCGCGTTTGCCGCTATCCGCTATGCCCGTGAAAACAGCATTCCTTTCCTCGGCACCTGCGGCGGCTTTCAGCATGCGGTGATTGAATACGCCCGTAACGTGCTCGGCTGGCAGGACGCGGGTCATGCGGAAACCGACAGCGAAGGGCGGATGGTGATCGCTCCCCCCAGCTGCTCGCTGGTGGAGACTTCTGCCGTCGTCGAGCTGCGGGCGAATACGCTGATTGCCCGCGCCTATGGTCGGGAGAGCATTGAAGAGGGCTACCACTGCCGCTACGGGGTGGACAGCGCGTTTGCCGCGGAGCTGGAGCAGGGCGATCTGCGCGTCACCGGCTGGGATGAAGAGGGCGAGATCCGCGCCGTCGAGCTGGTGACGCACCCGTTTTTTGTCGCCACCTTGTTTCAACATGAACGCCACGCGCTGGACGGGCGTCCTGCGCCGCTGGTGCAGGCGTTGCTGCGCGCCGCGGCACAATAACCCTACCGGCAGCGGGCGCTGCCGGTCATCTTCAGGGATGAATCTCCCGGTCGCGCCCGGCGAGGGCGCCGCAGACCGCCATCACCAGCGAAATCAGCGCCACCGCCAGCAGCGGAATATGCCAGTCGCCATTGGCATCGTGGATCCTGCCCATCAGCGGCGGCCCGCAGGCGGCCAGCAGATAGCCGACGCTCTGCGCCATCCCCGACAGCGCCGCGGCCTGGTGCGCCGAGCTGGCGCGCAGGCCGATAAACGTCAGGCCGAGGATCATCGTGGCCCCGGAGCCAAAGCCGAACAGCAGCGTCCAGCCGATGGCCAGCCCTGGCAGCAGCCACAGCCCGGCGGCGCTGATGGCGCACATCAGGGCGACCAGCACCGCGATCCCACGCTGGTCGCGCAGCCGATGCAGGATCAACGGTATCGCCAGGCCGGGTGCGGCGGTCGCCAGCTGCAGCAGGCCATGCAGCGAGCCGGCCTGCGCTTCGCTATAGCCCATACTCTGCAGAATCGACGGCAGCCAGCCGATAATCACGTAATAGACCAGCGAGTTGATGCCGAGGAACAGCGTTACCTGCCAGGCCAGCGCCGACCGCCAGATCCCCCGGTTATGCATGGCGCCTGAGCCGGTCAGCGGCGCCTCCGCTTGACGCCGGGACTGCGGCAGCCAGCTGACGAGCGCCAGCAGCGGGAAGATCATCAGCAGCAGCAGCGCCCCGCGCCAGCCGAATCCGGCCATCGCCACGGGGACCACCAGCGCCGAGCCAAGCGCCGCCGCGCCGCCCATCGTCAGGGAATAGGCGCCGGTCATCCGGGCGACATGCTGCGAGAAATCCCGTTTAATCAGCCCGGGCAGCAGCACGTTACCCAGCGCAATGCCGCAGCCGATCACCGCCGTGCCGATAAACAGCCATGCAGCGGAGGGCAGGGAGCGCAGGGCAATGCCGGCGCAGATCAGCAGCATCGCCAGCAGCAGGCTGCGCTCCATGCCGAACCGGCGGGCAACCCCAGCCGCCAGCGGCGAGACAAGGCCAAAGGCCAGCAGCGGCAGGGTGGTGAGCAGCCCGGTCTGCGCGGTGGTCAGGCCATAGTCGCTACGAATCGCGTCCAGCAGCGGCGCCGCGCCGGTAAAGACCACGCGCAGGGTGGTGGCGATGAGCAGGATACCGGCAATCAGCAGCGCGGGGCGGCGGCCGGTGGAGGAGATCACAGAAGACATATCATTCTCAAGGTAACTAACGAGGGGGGTTACGATAGCGACTTTGTCCCCTGTTTAAATCAAGCTAAAATGACAGATTATCGCTAATATCGGACAACATGATGATCGGACTGGGTCTGGATGGTTATGAACCGGACAGTGGCCACGAATCGGCTATTGCCTTTCGTATTCGGGTGGTGGAGGCGGAGCAGTATATTCCGGCGCATTCCCACCGTAAGGGGCAACTGATCCTCGCCCTGCACGGCGCCTTGACCTGCGAGGTGGAGAACGCGATGTGGATGGTGCCGCCGCAGTATGCGGTGTGGGTCCCGGGGCAGCTTTCCCACAGTAACCGCGCCACCCCCGGCGCCCAGGTGTGCTTCCTGTTCATCGAGCCGGGCGCCGCGCCGATGCCGGACCGCTGCTGTACGTTAAAGATTTCCCCGCTGGTGCGTGAGCTGATCCTCACCCTGGCGGAACGCGGCGGCGAGTCGCTGGCCGCCCCTGCCACGGCCCGGCTGGTGCAGGTGCTGTTTGATGAGCTGCCCCGGCAGCCGCAGGAGCACCTGCAACTGCCGGTATCGAACCACCCGAAAATTCGCCAGATGGTGACGATGATGGCCGAGGATCCGGCGCGCTGGCAGACCCTGAGCCAGTGGGCGGCGGAGTTCGCGATGAGCGAGCGCAATCTGGCGCGGCTGGTGGTGCGTGAAACGGGGCTGAGCTTTCGCCGCTGGCGCCATCAGCTGCAGCTGATCCTTGCGCTGCAGCAGCTGATCCGCGGGCAGACGGTGCAGCAGACGGCCCAGGCGCTGGGCTACGATTCCACCACCGCCTTCATCACCATGTTTAAGAAAGGGCTCGGACAGACGCCGGGCCGCTATCACGGCAGCCTGGCTACGACTTCCCAATAAACAACGAGATGATCCCGGCGGCAATCAGCGGCCCGACCGGGACGCCGCGAAACAGGGCGACGCCGAGCACCGTACCGACCAGCAGTCCGGCCACCAGATGCGGCTGGGAGCCCATCAGCGAGACGCCGCGCCCGCCGAGCCACGAAACAAACACCCCGACCGCAATCGCCAGCAGTGATTTCCAGTTCATAAAGGAGTGGATCAGGGTCGACGGCGGCAGCGTGCCGCTGGCGATGGGCGCCATCACGCCGATAGTCAGAATGATGATCCCGACGGTCAGTCCCTGTTTCTCAATCCAGGGAAAGAAGGCGTTCAGCGGCGTGACGCGCACGATAATCAGCACGAGGATGGAGATCGCTACGGTGGTGTTATGGCTGATAAAGCCGAGCGCCGCCAGACCCAGCAGGATCAACAGGGTGGTATCAAACATGTACAGAGGTCCTTGCCAAAAAAAGAAAGCCAAAAAATATCCCGCTTACTCTACGCATCGTGGCGTGAATAAACAGGATTTTTGCGCCATGCGGAGGAAATCAGGGCCGATGCCCGGTTAGCTAAGACGGCGAAAGGTCGCGATCTCCGGTCGGGCGATATGTAAATAGTCTTCGGTATCGAGAATGATCGACCGGTCCAGGCGCCCGGCGTTAAAGGCGATTTGTGGAAAGCGCTCAAACAGCAGCGGGTCGGCCACCAGGCGCAGCGCCGGATGGAAGCTGAAGGGGGGAATGGCGCCGAACACGCAGGCGGTGAGCGCCTCCACTTCCGCCGGGCTGGCCAGCGAGGCTTTGCTGCCGCCGATATGCCGGGCCAGGCTGGCCAGATCGGCCTGCTGATCGGCGGCGAGGATCGCCAGCACATGCTGGTTGACGCCGTTTCCTTTTACTTTACAGACTAACGCTTTCGCGCCCTGGCCAAGCGCGGTGCCGCGGATCGCCGAGACGGCTTCGCACTGGCCGACCGCGTCGTGCGCCATCACCCGGTAGCGCGCCTGGTGTTCGTCGAGCAGCGCGCACAGGCGCTGGTGGATATTACCTTCTACTGCTTCAAGCATAGCGTCCTCCTGACAGCATAAAGCAGCCAGCTTAGCGCTGTTGCGCCAGCCTGCCAACGGTGGGCCGGGAAATTCACCATTCGCTCATTATTGCTTCACAGTGCTGTGTTGCAATCCCGCAGGGCTGGATGAGTTTTGTAAATAAAAAAAAGAATGATTTTCATTTTCAATCGAACTTTTTTTATTTCGCTCAGTCTTTATCGGACGACACAGAATATTAATGATTGCCGTAATGAGGTTAGGATGATGCACGATGCGACCATGCAGGGTTCCCCACGCAAGAAGTTTAATAAAATAAGGGAGCTCAACAGACGGCGAAATTACTTTACTAAGAAAGTACGTAATGCCCTGCGGGTGGGAGTGGCGAAAGCGCTCTGGGATCGCCGACGCCGTCAGCCGGTGGATTTGTCGTCTGCGAAAACCGTCTTACTGATGCGCAATGAGGGGGCGGTCGGCGATGTGGTAGTGGATTCCGCGCTGGTGAAATGCCTGCATCAGTCAGGCTATATCGTTGATTTCCTGCTGACGACCTCTAATAGCCAGGTGATGCGTTATAACCCGCGGATCCGCCATATTTATGAAGCTGACCCGGTCACGTCCGCCGATTTTTTGCGAAAATTTAATCATAACGTTCCCCGCGACGTTATTAATGAACTGGCTAATAATAAGTACGATATTATTATTGACCCTTCGCTGTTCGATATTCCCGTGCATCGTCTACGGCTTTTCCGACAAATAAAAGCGAAATCGGTGCTCGGGTTTAATAAATGGCCGTCGATTAAGCACTACTCCCACTCTTTTGATTTTGACTGCCAGCGCTGGCACGTGACGAAAACGTTCGAGTTGATCGCCGATTATCTCAAACTGGACACCTGCGGGCTGGATGCTTACGACCTGGCGATCCCCGGGCCGATTATGCAGGAGGTGGCGCAGTATCTGGCGTCGCTGAGCGGAAAAGCGGTAGTGATTAATATTTTTGCCGGCCATGCCGACCGGAGTCTCTCGCAGACGCAGCTGGCCGAACTCCTCGACAAGCTGCTGGCTCGCCATCCGGGGATCGCGGTGATTCTGCTCGATCACCGGCGCGAGATCCGCATCCCGCTGCCGCCGGAGGTGGTGGTTAATCCATTTAACACGTTGCACCATGCGATGGCGCTGATTGCCCAGGCGAAGCTGATTATCTCCCCGGACACCTCGGTGGTGCACATGGCGGCGGCGTGGAACAAACCGCTGATCGCGGTCTACAAGGACGTTCTGCTCAACAACCGTCTGTGGGCGCCGGGCTATGACAACGCCAGGCAGGTTATCGTTAAATGCGGGAAGGTGCATCAGCATCGCGAGCTGGTGGATCGGATAATGGCGGCGCTGCCGGAGACGCTGTGAGGAGATGAGGGGAGGCTCACCTGCTGGCCGTATGCAAGAGCCAGCAGGTGAGCGAAGGTTGCATTGCCAGTCTGCAACCGCCGCTATTGTACTGTTGCCCGTGGCTCTGCCACATCCGGGAAAGCTCTTAAAGAGGGGGGGCCGCGAGGGACGGGCGGCATTACTCTTCAGTGAGCCACATGTCCGCCTCTTCAAACATCTCCTGCACCGTGCGGCTGATCAGCTCTTTTTCATGCTTGCTGGCGTCGGTGTTGATCGCCGGGAGCGTCATCATCGGCTTCACCCGCACCTCCGCCTCCGGAAAAATGCGCTGCATGCGTTTGGTCAGCTCGTTAAGAATGGTCTCTCTGGCGCCCGGCAGCCCGGCAAAATTGCGCTTGTCATAAATCAGTTCCACAAACATCTTCTGTCCTCTGTATGCTGATCGCGGGCGATAGTTTTACTGTATTAATGTACAGTGTCAAGCGATTGCCGCGGCGCTGCGCATCCGCCACCTCGCGCGGGAGAGGGGCTGCGCGCAAAAGCAGCAAACGGTTTGCCACCGACGAGGGTGACCTTCAGTGACATCAAGGAGTTATTTCAGTGCTGGCGATTGATAGCTGAAGCCGATATTGACCCTGTAGTGCCAGTTTGCGTGAGAGAGTGGGCTTCATCGACCAGCCGACCACGTTACGGGCGAAGTGATCGTTAACTACTGCCAGATATAACCATCCCAGCCAGGTGTGGATATAAGTAATATTGGTAACCCAGACCTGATTGGCCCGGACAACGGTAAACTGCCGCTACACGCGATTAGGAGCGACCACTGCAGGTCTGCCGGCGATACGATTTGGTGATTTATAACCGCGTGCAGCTTTAATCCGGTTCAGTTGCATGATGCGGCCCACCCGGTTTTTATCTTCGCTCGCTGTGGTCAACTCACGGGAGGACTTTCACCTCTAAGATCGCGCCCATGCTGGGCGCACACATTCTCCCCGTCCTAAATGACGAGGAGAATGTTAAAATATCATTATCTAAGTCCAATCCTGGTAACCGTTTTCGTGAATCCAGACAATACCCGCTGGGCAGTTTTCACTCAAAAACCAAAATCCTTCAAATGCATCGCAATCCATATCATCCTCAGTTTTGGGAAATGCTATTTCAAAAGCTTCGATCTGCTTGTCGATGCTTCCTGAGAGGAACTTTCCATGGCGAGCAAGTTTGATCTCACCATCTTCCAGCAAACGCCTAATAAACCAGATATAAAGCGCTTTTTCTTCTTCATATGTTAGCTTATAGGTGCCATCAACGCTTTCGGGGTCGATATTTTTCCATAGCATGGTAGTAGAAGCCCCTCGAAGAAACTCTTTCCTTTCTTGGTATTTTTTTTCGGTTAAATACATCACGTTATCTCGTCTCCTACCTAAATTTAACTTCAAATCTGTTTAATGAGGTTTTGGAGGCAGCTTTAATATCGGAATTCCCAATGATATCAATTGTCCACCTTGCCCCAGTGTCCTCTGCTGAAGCTGAAAAATTTCGTAAATTGATTGTTTGATTATCATTTATTTTTGCATACATCAGCCTACCGCTTGGAAGAATCTGCTCTTTAAATGGGATGCCACCTGTCAGAGATGTAGCAAAGCTAATAATTTCATCTTCAGTTAATGTTTCTGAAGCAAAAACTTTAGTTTTACCTCTGGTATCACTCCCTCCAGGCCCCAAAACTTGTTGTAAAGGCCTCCCAAAAACGTTTAATTCAGCGTTAGGGTTTTGTTTGTTAAAAATAATTACCAGTTTGGCGGTGTTATCTTTTTGCAAGCTTTTGACATAATCTGCCGTTTTCGTTGACAAACCGGTACCTGCAGCCGTTTCGCCTTTAATAAAACCAGCAACAGGCTGAATATTTAGTGTTTTTGTTATATTCAGTTCATCGTAGGCCTTCACCAACTGCTGTGAAAGCTTCTTCAAGCTGTCTTCGGTTTTACCCAGAATCAATGTGCTGCCGGTCGTTACAGCGCCTGTACCAATGATGGCCTCTGGTGCCACAATATCTGCCGCATAAATACCCGCCTGATTCAGGCAGAGCGCAGGATTTGTTTTACAACCGGCGATAACCAGTCTTGCTGCCAGAACCAGCTCGGGTGCCGCACCAACCAGAGTCATGCCACCTGCGGTCAGCGCCATACCTCCACCGCTGGCAGCAGCCACGATAATCGCCGCTTCCCGCCGGGCCTGAACGCGTTTGGCTGCTTCCTTGTCCCCTTTATCTGCCGCAAGAATATCCCGCTGATTATCCAGAGCATATTGTTGTAGCATATGCTCCGTCATATTGTAACGGTAAACATTTTGCGCGCTGTCTGCTCCGCTATACGCACTTTCGGGCGTATGTGTGGTCAGCGCCCCGGTCAGCGCGCCAATAACACGGGCCGTCTGCTCTTTTGCCTCATTACCGTTTAGCGCTTCCTGCAGACGCCGCAACTGGCGCTCTTGTTCATTTAGATTTGCGGGTTCGAACAACGAGCTTTGCATGATGATCCCGGCCAGTTCCGCTGCCAGTGCGCCGGAGGCCGCGCCTTTACCATCACCTCGTCCGATTTCCGCGCTGATGCCAGCAAGGACCGCATGGCTGACCGATTTTCCGGCCACGCCTAACACTTCACCGTTGTCCCCAATCAGCCCTGCGCCTTCGGCCTGAACCTGATTACCAATATTTGATAACAGCGCATTGACCAGATTGTCCTTAAAGCTGCCGCCATTGATGCCGGTGTTCAGGCTGGAGCTGATAACCGACTGCCCGGCCACACGCTGGACAACCTTGCTCCACCCCTCATCCTTTGTCAGAGCCGGCAGACGCGCCTTGTCCGGCGACACACTGACGTTCATCACCTCATCGAATCCGGCCAGCGCCCCGCCTATAGCCATGGAGGTGGCCAGCGATTTGACCGAACTGCTGCGTCCCAGTGCCGACAGGGTTTTTGAAAGATTACCCTGGTTTTCAACCAGCGCGACGGCAGCCTGGGAAACCAAGGATGTCATACCTGCATAGGCTGAGCCATACACTGCAGCGGAAGCCGTTGCGCCTGTGACGCCGGTTGCCGTAATCGCGCCGCTTCCAGCCAAAGCTGCGAGCCCCGTTCCGGCAGTCACTGCAGCCGCCGCTATCGCAATCACCGCGGCAACGGCCGGATTCAGGCTCTGGCTTTTATAGTTCCAGCTGTCGTAGGCATCCTTGACCACGTTCCACTGTACATCATTGCGGGTGTTTAACCCTTTTAGCCATTCGGTACCCGGCTGAACGCCGAGTGCGGTAATGGCTCCCTGCAGCGCCTGACCATTTTTGGTTTTAACATCAGCACTGATACCGCCTGCCGCATCCACCGTCAGCATACCGCCGGCGTAAACGGAAGGCAGGACCCATTTCCCTTCGCTGTAGCCCTTATTTGCCTGTTTAATATAAAAGCCTTTCGAGGTGCTGACGGTCTGCTCGAAGGTCGTATTCTTCACCGCCAGGAAATTAACTTTCCCGTTGGTGCTGGTCAGCGTCGCATTTTTCCCCGCCTCGATTTTACTGGCTTCATACGAGCTGTCATCCCGGCTCAGCAGGCTGAGGTTGCCCCCGGCAGTAAACTCGGTCACCCGGTTGGTGGTCGTGTGCTTCGTCTGTTTAACGGTGGTTTTCTGTCCCCACCATTTTCGCTTCGTGGTTTCACGTTCGTAATGGCTGAACTCTTCCATCGCCTGGGCATACAGCCAGCCGCCTTTCGCCGCCACGTCCATCGCGCCTTTCGCCAGCAGGCGCGATGCCTGGAACAGGATACTGCCGCCAGAAATCACCGTCAGGGCACCGCCCGCATTCAGCGTTACTCCGGTCTGGCTGACGGTTTCCGTCCAGCTGTTACCCGATTCACGATAAACGGTTCCCCGTGCGGACTGAAATTGCATATTTCCGCCGGAGGTTAGTGTGATATTACCATCCGATGTCAGGGTACTGCCGTTAGCCTGAATACCGCCGTTTGACGCCAGAGTGATGTACTTCACACCCTGAAGACGGGTCGGGACATTCAACTCATCCCGGTTGTTGTCATTGCCGCTGTCCGTCACACCATAGCCGTAGGCTCCCAGCCAGATAAGTCTCCCTGCCTGGAGGGTCGCCGTTTTCCCGGCCGAAATATCTGCTCCCTGCAGGCCGATATCCGCCGCTGAACTGATCAGCAGGTTACCTCCGGCTTTCAGATGGCTGCGTAACTCGGGTATCCGGTTGGCCGGGAAAAAGACGCTGTAACGGTCGCTAAAACTCCGCATATTCAGGTCCGTATTTGCGGCTGATGTAAGACTGATATTGCCCCCGGCATCAAGATTTGCGCCATTGAGGTTCAGATGCTTGCCGCTGAGCGTAATATCCCCGGAAGCACGCAGCGGCTCTCCGGGCAGCATCCGGTTAAACAGTTCCTGTTTGCGGACCTGGGTCAGGAGGACGCCTGGCTGTTCATGGCCCAGCATCGCTTCATTTTTATCCAGGGTGATATCACCATTCGCAACCAGAGAAATATTCTGACTCTGAACCGGAAGGCGCGTATTTCTCAGCAGAATATTCCCACCCGCAGAAATTGACAGATCACGACTGGCTTCAATACTCCCTAGCCAACGCACACCATCTGCATGGAAATAGTTTGGTTGTTCACTAGTATGCGAATTCACGTCGCCATTGCGGCTGACGAGAGTGATATTCTGACCCTTAAGCTCACTTTGCCAGGACTCCACCATTCCACCCGCCACTACAGAAAGATCCTTCCCGGCCGTTAATAGTGCCAGTGCGATCTTTATACCTTTTTCTGACTGAAGGGTGATATCTCCGGCGGCTTTCATCACATCGGTGGTGATAATTTGTCCTGCATGTAAGAAAATGTTTTTCGCCGTAATGGTATCCGGGCGTGACATCACTCCGGAATGCTGCACACTGGTATCATAGGGTTCATTACTTTCGATACGATCAGAAAAGTCAGCCACAAAATTTCCGCCAGCAATGACTTTACTGGCTAAATGACTTTGCGGGCTCCAGCTATATCCTTTTTCACTACTATCAAGATAGCTCATCGGAGGATATGGCCAGCCCAGCTTATCATATTGCTTATAGGCTTCAGTATCCGGAATGAATTTATTGAATCGTTCTTTGATCCCTACAGGATGGCTTCTGGAAACAAACGTTTTCCCCGTCAGGATGATGTCACCCTTGGCTTTAAGGATACTGGCATCGCTCAGTAACAAATCAGCATTAATGAAGCTGTTTTTACCTGAGTCAATAATTGCCTCAGGCGTACTCATTTTAACAAAGGTACGAGTACGTTCATCTGGTATCCATCGATCGATATTGCGGGTGACGTATGTGCATTCTTCAACCGAATCGCAAGGCAACATCCATTTTTCTCGCTTCGCATAATCCTCCTGATAAAGGTCTTGTCGGTTTTTTATATCACCATTTTTATGCGCATTAAAAAGCACGCCATAAATTCTCATGCCTTCATTATCTACTGCTTCAGACTGAGTCACTATGGTTAAAACATCGCGCACATTGCTGAGTTTATTGGTTCGTATCACCAGGTCGCCGCTATTGGTTTGGATCCTGGCAGAGCGGTTCTCCACCAGAGTCGCTTTGTTGCCCTGGGCATCCTTCTGTATCCACAGATTGTTGTTGCTGTGCAGCGCCGCCCGCTCGCCGGTGTTACGCACCGTGGAGGCAAAAACCCGCATATCCCCGTGGGCGGTGGTATTGCTGCGGTTGTCCACGGTGGTGGCCGCCAGTGTCATATCACGCTCCGCACGCACGCTGCTGCCCGCAGGTGTGACGATCTCCTGCCCGCTGACATTGAGGTCTGTTTGCGCTTTAACGTTGCTGAGGGTTATTTTTCCGGCGGTCGTCAGGGAAATATCCCGCTGAGTAGAGGTAATACTATTCAGGTTGACCCCGACACCGTTCTCAGTGGCAACCAGGCGGATTTTTCCGGCATACATCCCGCCCAACGCCTTAGTATCGACAGCAAGCTGAGGCTTTGCTCCCTCGCCAGCAATGGGTTTTACCGAGCCATCCTTGAAGCTGACTCTGTTTGCCCCCTGGGTTAGCGTAAGCATTTTAGCGTTAATTTTACCGTTCAGCTCAGTTGCCCGGCTGATAATATCAACATACTCCGCGCTGTTTCCGTCAAAGCCGTTGCTGCCGATAATCACCGAGCCTTTCTTAACGGCTAATGCATCCAGAGCCCCTTGTTTATCAAACTGCGGCTTGCCGGTGGTCAGGGTAACCGAAGGCGTATTGATAAACCCGCATCCGTTACAGATGATACCGTTCGGGTTGGCTATCATTACGCCAGCTTTATTGCCAAAAACTTCCAGTTTACCTTTTAACTCCGAACGATTACCGCTGGTTACCTCGTTGATGATAAGTTCGGCCGGTTTGCCTTTTAATCTGGCGTTACCGTTGTCAATGGTGACGCCAAGCTGGGTTTTTCCGCCCTGGGTGGCGTTATTTAATACGGCGCCTTGTGTTCCAACATTAAAATCCTGGTAGGCGTTATGCGATATACCTGCTGCGTTGGGTGTAGCAATGTTCACAACCGGTACATTTCCGGTTTTAACTACGACCTGGGTGTTACCATTAGCGGCGCTGATACCTGCCGCAACAGCAGGATGTAAAGGCTGAACGGCTGTGAGGTATATCAACAACCAGCTGGCCCCACGAGCCAGCGGATGAGTTAGTTTTTCCATATCTGAACATCCTGTATTATGGGGCAGCAAAAGCCCTGCTGTGTGCCGGCAGTTAAAGAGAAACCGTGGCCTGCCAGTAAACCACGTGTTTATCCGGACGAATGGAACCCGGCCAGGACAACGGGACACCCACCGCTAGTGACTGGGACAGCCATGCGTTTGACAATTCAAAGCCAAATGAGGCTCCAGTAAGCGTGCCACCTTCTGTTATTCCTCTCTGGCTAATGACATGTCCAATGTCTACCGCACCAGTCGCTGACAGTCTTCCTCCTGTAACAGGAAGCGTCAGCAACTGGCCGGTCAGCTCATTTCGCCAGTATCCACCCCGGTTTCCGGAGAGATACTGCTCTTTAAAACCTCTCACCGAATATTGCCCCCCGACTGACAGACGCTCACTGGCATAGAGGTTGTCCGGCGTAGTCTGTCCGTATGCCGAGGTAAGCCAGTAGGTAGAGCTGGTCAGCGGGTAAAACCAGCTTGTGCTGGCACTGAAACGCCGGAATTCACTGCGCGGCAGGTCGGGGTGAGCAGGATCATCCCGTGTTGCTCCGGCGAGAGAGAGACCTTGAGAAATGGAAGGACCGAAAGTCAGATAACCGCCGCCGATACTCCTGCTATAGCTCAGCCCGGCGGTCACGCTGCTCAGAGTCGGGCTGCTGACGTCAAGGCGTACACCGCCCAATCGGTTTTCGGTTTCCCTACGGGACAGGGCAATATCGAACACAAGACGTTGTTTGCCGTCACGCAGTAATGTACGACTGGCACCCAATCGGTGTGACTGTACGGTACCTTTATACCGCCAGCGCAGCGGAGATTCACCGAGAGAAAGTGTCTGATAAAAATCAGACCAGCCATACTGCGCGCTGAACAACCAGTATCCATAAGGAATCGAAACGCTCCCCTGCATATTACGGCTACGTCTGTCATGGTGAAACTCACTATCCCTTCCAGCTGCCAGTGTCCATTGGTCTGCCAGCCCCAGCGGATTGTCTGCCGTCAGGTGGGCATTCATCTGCCCACTACCGGTGCTTTTCTGCCCGCTGTTATCTGCGCTCACATCCAGACTGACGGGAAAACGCTGACTGGCCGGCACCAATGCAACCCGGGAAAAACCTTCACGGCTTCCCGGCAAAATATCGACGGTCAGAGCACGTGAGCTCATACGGTTCAGTTGTTCCAGCCCCTGTTCGATATCACGGAGATTCAGTACTTGCCCTTCAGCCTGAGGGAAAGCCATTTTCAGAGCCTTTTCCTGATGACCATCCAGAGTAACGGTCTCCACCCGCCCTTCCGTCACGGCAATGACCAGGCTCCCTCCGGAAATATCCTGTTCTGGCAGCCATGCTCGTGAAGTGATGAATCCCCGGGAAAGATAGTCCTGAGTGACATCCCGCACCCGCAGCTGGATATTCTTAAGGGTCATACACCCCTCTGCCGGAATTGCCGTTAGTTTTCGCTGTGCAGAGCGCGGGAGCACCGTGACATTTTCCAGTCGGATATGCCGGAGTTCAAGACACGGTCCGGTTGCTTCAGGAGAGGCGGCTTTCGGGAGTGAGGGGGCAGGTGTGGTATAGCGGAGCATGTCGCGCTGCTGTTGCGTCTGTTCCAGCAATGCCTTCTGTTTCTGCTCAACAATATTCTGGTCAGCTGGACTCAGTGGTGCTGCCGGGAGACCTGCTGATATCAGCCCCGTCAGCAGAAGCCCGTACCTGGGAGAGGGCATATACAACATCAAAAACTCCGTTTTTTGAATTGTTATGAAATCTAATGTAACGATTTGTAATTAAATATCCATTAAAATTTTATTTTTGAATAAAAATTATTATTACCGGAGTATGCTGTCAGGCGGCATAAAAGGCGGACACTGGATGAAAACAAGGCTCAGAACTCAGTCCGCCGGGACCCGGTGTAGCCGGCTACCATTTTGATAGATTCAGCCTTATCCACCCCCTCCCTGGAAAGCCATACCCGCTCAAAACGTCTCAGACGCTTCTGTACGCAGTCGGGGAATATCTCCGCGTTAGCGCCGTTCAGGCGCTTATGAGCGTGTACCCCCTGAACTCACGGCAGCACCCCTTACAGCGATGAAGAAGAGTAGTTACAACACCTATCATTGAAAGCGATGGTGTTTCCCGGCCTTCGCCCGCGGGCAGCAGAAAAGCTGCGCGGTGAGCATCAGTACTGCCGGTTCGTCTCCGCCTTTGTCAAAACCAGCCCCTTCGCGCTGAATGAACCCTATTACGGCAACAGCGCCTCGCTGAAGCTGCTGACGCCGACGCAGGATTCCCGGGATATTATCGCCGCGGCGACAAGCTGCCTGGACGGCATCTGGAAAGCGGGGCACCGCTATCAGAAGGCCGGGGTGATGCTCGGCGATTTCTACAGCCAGGGCGTCGCCCAGCTGAACCTGTTCGACGAGCTTGCCCCGCGGCAGAACAGCGCCAGGCTGATGCAGGTGCTCGACCAGCTGAATGCGAAAAACGGCAGGGGGGTGCTCTATTTTGCCGGCCAGGGGATCCAGCAGCAGTGGCAGATGAAGCGAGAGATGCTATCGCCGCGCTACACCACGCGATACGGCGACCTGCTCCGCGTCAGATAACGCGCTTTATCCCTGCACCGCGTCCGGAAAAACTGCCGCCAGCCAGTCAATAAAGACGCGGAGCCGGGGCGGGACGTGCCGGTGCCGGGCATAGACGACGTGAAAAGGATAGGGGGCCGGGCGCCAGGCGGCGAGGATCTCCACCAGTTTGCCGCTTGCCAGCGCCGGTCTTAGCGAATAGGTAAAGGTCTGCACAATGCCTAAGCCCGCCTCGACGGCGGCAATATGCGCGTTGCTCTCATTGATGCCGAGATGGGGCTCTGTCTTGAGCTCGGTACTGACGCCGTGACGCGTAAAGCGAAACGGAAACGCTCTGCCGCTGGCCGGCGACAGATAGCTGATGAGCTGGTGACCATGATGGAGTTCATCCGGCGAGGCGGGCGTGCCGCAGCGCTGAAGATAGCCCGGGGTGGCGCAGGTAACCAGCGTCGCCTCGCCGATTTTACGGGCGATCAGCGTCGAGTCTTCCATCGGCCCGCCGCGGATGGCGCAGTCAATATTGCCGCTGATGAGGTCCGCGGGTTTATCGGCCACCTGCAAATCAATACGGATATCCGGCCAGGAGGTCATAAAGTCCGCCAGCAGCGGGATCAGCACATCGCGCGCGGTCGACCCGCCGATGGCGATCCGCAGATGGCCCTTCGGCTTATTGTGGGCGGTATTGAAGGAGGCGTCGATCTCTTCCAGGTCTTCCAGCAGGCAGCGAGCTTTTTCATAGTACTCCCGTCCTTCCGGCGTTACGGTAATACGCCGGGTGGTGCGCTGCAGGAGGGAAACCCCCAGGTGCGCTTCCAGTTGCTTGATGGTTTTGCTGAGGGTGGCGTTGGGCATATCCAGCGAGTCCGCGGCGCGGGTAAAGCTGCCGGCTTCGACAACGCGGGTGAAGGCTTTGAGGGCTGAAAACCGGTCCATTATGGGCGTGATCCTGGTTATTGGACGTCATTATCCACGGAGGGGAAAAGTGTTTTTCAGATTAGGCCATTTTTCCGCCTCTGTGAGGCGATTACAGTGCTTTCCATACCCGGCGGGACGCTTTCGCGAGCCTGGCCTGTTTATACTCTAACCAAGGAAATGCACCATGAGCAAAAAACTTGCGGATAAAGTGGCGTTAGTGACCGGCGGCAGCACCGGGATTGGCCTGGCGTCGGCGAAAGCGCTGGCGGAGCAGGGCGCGAAGGTGTATATCACCGGCCGCCGACAGGAGGAGCTGGATGCGGCGGTAAGATTCATCGGGCCCGCCGCCCGCGGGATCCGCGCCGACGCCGCCGTGTTAAGCGACCTTGACGCGGTATTTGCGACCATTGCCGACGAGTCCGGCCGCCTGGATGTGCTGTTCGCCAATGCTGGCGGCGGGGATATGCTGCCGCTGAGCGCCATCACCGAAGCGCACGTCGAGCGGATTTTCGCCACCAACGTGCGCGGGGTGGTGTTCACCGTGCAGAAAGCGCTGCCGCTGCTCACCGACGGCGCCTCGGTGATTTTGACCGGCTCTACGGCGGCGGTCAAAGGGACGGCTAACTTCAGCATCTATAGCGCGAGTAAAGCTGCGGTACGCAGCCTGGCGCGCTCCTGGGCGCTGGAGGTGAACGATCGCGGGATCCGCATCAATGTCGTCAGCCCGGGTCCGGTGCGTACCCCGGGTCTGGGCGGGCTGGTGGCGGAGGCGGACCGTCAGGGCCTGTTCGATGCTCTGGCCGCCAGCGTACCGCTCGGACGGCTGGGCGAGCCGGAGGAGATTGGTCGGACGGTGGTGTTTTTAGCGTCGGATGAGTCGAGCTTTATTAACGCCGCAGAGATCTATGTCGACGGTGGAATGGCGCAAATCTAAGCACAGTCTGTCGCCAGGCGAGCCGCCCTGGCGGAGACCGGGGCGGCTCGTGGTTTTGGCGAGCGTTGACGCACCGTCCGGGAGCAGCTTATTGCGTGCCCAGCTGTTTCATCAGCGTCAGGTTATCTTCAATATGCCAGTTGGCGGCAATTTTACCGCCGCTGATCTGATAGATATCGGTGGCGATAAAATCGATATTTTGTCCTTTACCCTGCCGGGTGCCGAAGGTCCCGGTAAAGTGGCCATGAAAATGTAAGTGTGAGACCACCCGGTCACCGGCCACGATCATTTGTTCGACATCACAGCGTAAATCCGGCACCGCCTGGCGAAATGCTCTGGAGGCGAGGATCGCTCCTTCCGGCCCCTGTTGGCGCCCTTCCGGGGGCGTTTTATCGATAAAATTCCCCGCCAGCGCCGCCCTGGCCAGCGCGTCATCGCCGGTATTCCAGAACGTGGCGTATTGCCTGGCGACATATTCATTGGCGGCGCGTGTGGCAGCGGGAAGGCTGCTATCAACGATGAGCTGGGCTGGCTTCAGCAGATCCTGCGGGGCTGAAAACGCGGAGCCGGACATTCCGGCAAGCAGCAGCGCGGTGGCGCAGCGACGGCGCGTGAGGCCGCGCCTGGCCAGCGTGCGGGCAACAGCGACACCACGCCCAGCAGGTAACATTTTGTCGATCAATTTCACTCTTTATGCTCCGTATAGAAGGGATAGTCGGTATAGCCCGCCGCCGTTCCGCCAAACAGCGTGCCGGGATCGCTGACGGTCGCCAGCGGCCAGCGGTGCTGAAGCCGCTGCGGCAGGTCGGGATTGGCAATAAACGGCCGGCCGAAAGCCACCAGGTCGGCGAGACCGGCGCCAAGAATGCGCTCCGCCTTCTGCTGATCGTAATTCCCGGCCACGATCAGCGTGCCGCTGAAGGTTGCGCGCAGCGTGTCGCGGAAGTGCAGGGGAACGGCTGGGGCATCGTCCCAGTCCGCCTCCGCCAGGTGGATAAAGGCGATACCCTGCTGTTCGCACCAGGCCGCCAGGGCAAGGATGGCGTCGATCACCTGCGGGTCATTCATCCCGCGCTGGGTAATGAAGGGGGAAAGGCGGATGCCCGTCCGCTCTCGGCCGATAGCGTCGCCGATGGCGGTCAGCACCTCCTGGGCAAAACGGATCCGGTTGTTCAGGCTACCGCCGTACTCATCGGTGCGCTGGTTGGCGGTACGCCGCAGGAACTGGTCGATCAGATAGCCATTGCCGCCGTGCACCTCCACGCCGTCAAACCCCGCCGCGATCGCATTGCGCGCCGCCTGGCGGTAATCGGCGACAATACGCTGGATATCCGACCGGGAGAGCGCCCGCGGCGGTGGGCAGTCCACCATCTGCCCCCGGCCCTGCTCATCCACCACCCAGACCTGGGCGTCCGGCGCCAGCGCCGAGGGGGCCACGGGTTGACCATCCGCATGAAAACGGGCGTGCGACATGCGTCCCACGTGCCAGAGCTGAGAAAAAATAACGCCGCCGGCCTGGTGTACGGCCCGGGTCGTCAACTGCCAGCCGGCAATCTGGTCTGCGGAATGCAGGCCGGGCGTCCAGGAGTACCCCTGTCCTTCAGGAGAGATTTGCGTCGCTTCCGTGACGATCAATCCGGCGCTGGCGCGCTGGCGGTAATACTCCGCCATCAGCGCGGAGGGGATATTTCCCGGCTGCAGGGCGCGCGCCCGGGTCATGGGGGCCATGACGATGCGGTTTTTCAGCGGCAGCGTACCGATGCGATGACGATCAAAAAGTGAGAGCGTATTCATAATGATGTCCCTTGCGAGTGGAATGGAAATCACTTTACAGTCGGGATCTGATTTTGATAATTAGACGAAAAACAGATTCACTTTTCGGGAAATGCGAAAAATGGGCAAACTGGAAGATATGGCGCTGCTGGTGGCCGTCGCCGAGGCGGGGGGACTCTCCGCCGCCGGCAGACGGTTGTCGCTCTCGCCGGCCACCATGACTGCACGTCTGAAGGCGATGGAAGAGCGTTATCAGACCCGCCTGTTCCATCGTTCCACGCGGGCTATCACCCTGACCAACGCGGGGGAAGATTTTTATCATGCCGCGCGGCGCGTGCTGGAGGAGGCGCGCCACGCCGAGTCGTTGCTGACGCAAAAAGAGGGGGTCCTGAGCGGCGATATTCGCCTTTCTGCCCCCTCCGACTTTGGCCGACAATACCTTAGCCCGGCCATCGTCGACTTTACCAGCCGTCACCCGGAAGTGACCTTTTCCGTCTACTTAGGCGAGCGCGTGGAGGATCTGGTCGCCAACCGGCTGGATATGAGCATTCGCGTCGGTAACCTGCCGGACAGTAGCCTGGCCATCCGCCACATTCGTCCTAACCATCGGGTGCTGGTGGCCTCGACGGCTTACCTTGCCGCCCGTGGAACGCCTGCTTCGCCCGAGGCGCTGCATCATCATCGCTGCCTGGCGCTGGAGCGGCACGGCGTGGTGATGAACGAGTGGCGCTTTGAGGAGGCGGGAAAAGAGCAGGTCATCCGGGTGACGCCGGCGATGGTCTGCGACGATGGGGCACTGCTGCGGCAGTGGGCGCTCAGCGGGGCGGGGATCGCCGGTAAATCATGGTGGGATGTGAAGAGGGATGTCGAGGAGGGGCGGCTTCAGGTGCTGTTTGCCGACCGCTTCACCGGTTTCAGCCGGTTAGACCGCAAGGAGGTTGGGCTGCAGTTTGTCTTTCCCCAGCGAAAGCTGCAGCCCCCTCAAGTATCGGCGTTTATGGCGTTTTTTATCGACTGGCTGGAAGAGTCATCCCCCTCCAGCGCGAGGCGAAAGTGAGCAGAACATGACCTCAGCGCATCTGGCTGAGGATAATACGATCGAAAAGACGGTCACCCAGCCAGACACGCATCCGGATAAGCAATTTGGCATACTTACCGACGGCATAACGGGGGCGTGGATTTGAGGCATTCACCGCGACCAGGACCACCTCGGCGATCGTCTGCGGGTCGCTGCCGGTGCCATGGCCGTACGTTTTTTGGATCGACAGGGCGACCCCTTTTACCAACTGACCATACGGTCCTGTGGCCGAACGTTTGACAATACTTTCACTGGCCGCATCGCCGAAGCCGGTTTCAATCACTCCAGGTTCGATGATAACCACCTTGATGCCGAAGTCGGCAACTTCCAGCCGCAGGCAGTCTGACCACCCCTCAAGTGCATGTTTGGTGGCGTGGTACCATGCGCCGAGGACGCTATACATCTTCCCGCCCATGGAAGAGATATTGACAATATATCCGCGACGGCGGGCGCGCATCGCGGGAAGCAGTAGTTGCGTGAGATGTGCCGCGCCGAAGAGATTGACCTCAAACTGGTAGCGAGCCTCATCGATGCCGATCTCTTCGACCGGGCCATACAGGCCAAAACCGGCATTATTGACCAGTACATCGACCCCTCCGGTCTGAGACAGAATGGTGTTCACGACCGCCAGCCGATCGTCCTGCCGTGAGAGATCCATCTGCAGGCATTGGGCCCCTAGCGAAGCCAGATCTTCCATTTTCCCGAGCTGCCGGGCAGCAACGTAAACCTGGTAACCCTCCTGGATAAGACGACGGGCAATGGCTTTCCCCATCCCTGACGATGCGCCGGTGACCAGCGCGGTTTTATTTTCCTGAATAAACATAAGCACCTCGGCAAGTAGACTGCGCTGAGTGTGCCTGCTGTCAGGCGCGGTGTCGCTGGCACGGTGCGCCACAATACTGGCAAAGCGCGCCATGACGCGCGCTTAGTTGAGGCGCATCATGTCTCTGAGGTTTTCTGGCGTCTGGCCGGTCCACGCCATAAAAGCCCGGTAGAAGGAATTTGGATCTTCAAAACCGAGCAGAAAGGCGATTTCATAGCCGGAAAGCGTGGTATTGAGAAGATAGTGGCGAGCCAGCGCTTCGCGACAAGCGTGAACAAGGGCGCGATAATTCTCTCCCTCCTGCTCCAGCCTGCGCTGCAGGGTGCGTTTGCTCATTCCCAGACGTTGCGCCGTATTGTCGATAGAGGCGTCGTTGCCCGGCAGAAGCTCCAGCAGGACTGCATGAACACGTTCAGCCGTTGAGGCCTGATCGCTAAGCTGGCTGAGACGACGCTTCAACTCCGGCTCAAAGACCTGCCACATACCCTCGTTCACCGTCAAAAAGGGCCGCAGGGCATCAGCGGCGGCAAAGCTGATGGTCGCCCGCTTTCCACGCTGTATGGTCGTGCCGAAGAAGGCCGAAAAGTGGTGGGTCTGCTGGCGGGTGAGGGGCTGTGAGAGCGTTACTTTCACGGCCTGAACCGGTTCGCGGGTGGCCAGTCGGTTCAGACGAAGTAAAAATGCCAGCTCTGCCACTTCCAGAGAGGCAGGGATTTCTGTTGCTCCCAGCCAGCGCGGAGACACTGTCAGCGTGCCGTTCTGCACGACCGTCGTCTCCAGCACCATGGGGGCAATAAGCAGTTTATACCTGGCCAGCCGCTGGACCGCCTGCATCATGTGGGTACTACACAAGGCGGCGAACAGCGGGGGATCAAACACTTCCGCAGAGACCCTTTCTACAAAGGGCAAAGGAAAGGCCTGATCGTCGCTTTCTTTTTCCAGCACGCGCCAGAAACGCAGATACTCATCGGTAGTCAGACCGCGATTGATGTCTGAAAAGGTGTCGTCCGGCAAACCGGCCTGGCGGAGAAGATGTTCAGGCTCCATCCCTGCGTCTTTGAGCAGCGCTCGCCAACGGAGATTGAGAGAAAAAGTGCGGTTGCGTGCCATGGTGAGATTTCCAGCAGTGAACAGGGCTTTGATGTGCAACGCCCCCTGATAAGAGCATACCTTTTCCCACCCGCCAGTGACATTCCTCTTGTGCCATATTTGAAGTAAAGCACGCCAGCAATGAGAAGTGGGAACGGATGTGACCCGCGGGGTCGTTAGCCACCTATAGAGTCTTGATCTCAAATATGATTAGATAGCTTTCACTTAAAACCAGTCAGTGGCTGCCATGAATCTCAGGGAAAAAATCATTAATGAATTCGGCGGGTTGTCGCCCGAGCTGCAACGCGCCGCCGAGTTCTCACTGCAAAATGCCAGTCAGCTGGTGGTGTTATCCATGCGCGCCTTCGCGGCGGAAGCCGGGGTAAAACCGGCGACGCTGCTGCGTCTGGCGCAGCGGCTGGGTTACCGCGGCTGGAGCGAGCTGAAAAGCGATTTCATTGACGACCTGGGGCTGCGCAATGATACATACGTATCAAAAGCGGAAAAAATGATGGCCCGCGGCACGCAAACGCAGCTGTATAAAGAGGTATTTCAGGCGCATCAGGCGAACCTGACCTTTACGCAAAACGAAAATGCCCAGCAGATGGAGCAGGCTGTGACCTTGCTCGACAGCGCGGAGAATGTCTATATCTGCGGATTCCGCGCCAGCTTTCCGATCGCGTGGTCGCTGTTCTATGTCTATCGACTGTTCAACCGCCAGGTATCGTTAATCGATGGCCTGGCCAGCAATATCGAAGTCTTTACCCGCGAACTGACCAACCGGGACTGCGTCTTACTCACCAGCTTTGCGCCCTATTCACGCGAATCACTGGATGTTTTACGGGCAGCCCGGCAGGCCGGGGCGAAGATCCTCGCCATTACCGACTCGCCGGTTTCCCCCTTAGCGCAGGCGGCAGACTGCACGCTGCTGTTCTCCATCGACAGTCCGTCATTTTTCCCTTCCGTGGTCTCCGGCATGGGGCTGGCGGAGTGTCTGCTGGCGATGCTGGTGGTGCGCCACGGCCGGGAGGCGGTGAGTAAAATTGAAAGTGCCGAACGCTATCTCATTGAGTCTGGCGCCTACGTGATCCCCGGTAAGTCCTGATAAATGATTCAAATGTATCAGTTATAAGTATAATGGATGCATTTATATCTTTAATTCGTTGACGTGATCCAAATGGATCCTGCAAGATACGCTCAATTAATGTAGCGGATTCAGGAGCAGAACCCAGTATGAGTCATGTCATTCACCGCAGCCTGCATAGCACGCCGATGGTGGCCTCACGTGCGCAAGGGGCCTATATCTTTGATGCCCAGGGAAAACCGTATCTTGATGCCTGTGGCGGGGCGGCGGTTTCCTGCCTCGGACACGCGCATCCTGATGTGCTGGCGGCGATGCACCGCCAGATCGATCGGCTGGCCTATGCGCATACCAGCTTTTTCACCAGCGATGCCGTCGAGCAGCTTGCCGAACATCTCACCCGCACGGCGCCCGGCGAGCTTAACTACGCCTACTTTGTCTCGGGCGGTTCTGAGGCGGTAGAGACGGCGCTGAAGATGGCGCGGCAGTACTTTGTGGAGATCGGCCAGCCATCGCGCACCCGCTTTATCGCCCGTAAACAGAGCTATCATGGCAATACGCTGGGCGCGCTGGCGGTGGGGGGGAACGAATGGCGCCGTCGCCAGTTTGCCCCCTTATTAATGGATGTTATCCGCGTCTCCGCCTGCAATGAGTACCGCGATCGCCGGGCTGACGAGACCCAGCAACAGTATACCGAACGTCTGCTCAATGAGCTGGAGCAAGCCATCCTTGAGGCCGGCCCGGAAACGATCATCGGTTTCTGTGCGGAAACCGTGGTGGGAGCGACGACGGGAGCCACGCCGCCGACGCCGGGCTATCTGCAAGGGGTCCGCCGCCTGTGCGACAAATACGGCATCCTGTACATCGCGGATGAGGTGATGTGCGGTATGGGGCGGACCGGGACGCTGCATGCGTTTGAACAGGACGACGTGGTGCCCGATTTAGTGACCATCGCCAAGGGACTCGGCGGAGGCTATCAGCCGATTGGGGCGGTACTGGCGAGTGAGACCATCGTCTCCGCGCTGAAGGCGGGCAGCGGGTTGTTCCAGCACGGTCACACTTACATTTGTCATGCCACCGCCGCGTCGGCAGCCCTGGCGGTGCAGCAGGTGATCGCGCGCGATAATTTACTGGACGCCGTCAAACAGCAGGGCGCCTATCTGCACAAGGCGCTGCGCGAGGTGCTGGGGGAGTTACCGCATGTCGGTGATACGCGCGGACGCGGCCTGTTTGCGGGGGTCGAACTGGTGCGCGATAAAGACGACAAAACGCCATTCGATCCTGCCCTGAAGCTGCACGCCGCGATCAAAGCAAACTGTATGGCGCGCGGACTGATGGTCTATCCCATGGGCGGCACGATCGATGGCCAGTCTGGCGACCACATCCTGATTGCACCGCCGTTTATCATCACCCCGGCGCAGCTCGATTTTGTGGTCGATACCCTGAACAGCGTGATCCGCGAAGAGACGGGGAAATTATGATCAATCGTTTACCGCCCCTGGCGGAACAGGAATGGGACGATCGGCAGCGTCAGTTAGCGGAAGAGATCATCAACGGACCGCGCGGCGCCTTACTGCCGCCTTTTGAGCCGCTGTTGCGTAGTCCCGAGCTGATGGCCCATGCCCAGCGTATGGGGGAGTACCTGCGCTATCGCAGCGCGCTGGGCCAGCGTCTTTCTGAACTGGCGATTTTGCTGACCGCGCGGCACTGGTCGCAGCCGGTAGAGTGGGCGATCCATGCGCCGATAGCCCGCGAGAAAGGGATCTCTGCCGCGGCGGTGCAGGCGATTAAGGAAAGGCGCCGGCCCGCGGATCTGCGGCCCGATGAGCAGGCGATCTATGACTTCTGTCAGCAGCTGCATCAACAGCAAAAGGTCAGCGATGAGACCTGGCAACAAGCCATTGAGTTATGGGGCGAGAAGGGCGTGGTGGACCTGATTGGAATAAACGGTTATTACAGTTTTCTCTCCATGGTGATGAACAGCGCGCAAACGCCAGTACCGGATACCTCTGACTCTCTGTTTTCTGAATAAGTTATCGATTTAATTCGGGCGCATAAAACTGCGCCCGGTATATCAGCTCTTATTATTAATTCTTCCGGCGAGATATTTCGCAGGATGACGTTCGTTGTAGGCTATTTCACTGACGCTGAGGGTAATTATGAGTGGATTATTTAAGAAATTAAAGCTGACGCTGGCATTAGTTATTTGTTCAGCCAGTTTTGTGACAGCAGCAGAAGATAAAATAACGGTGGGTGTCGATACTGCCTTTGTTCCATTTGAATTTAAACAAGGCGATAAATATGTCGGCTTTGATATCGATCTGTGGGACGCGATTGCGAAGAAAATGCATATCAGCTACGAATTAAGGCCAATGGATTTCGGCGGCCTGATCCCCGGTCTGCAGTCGCGTAATCTGGATGTGGCGATGGCGGGAATAACGATTACCGATGCGCGCAAGCAGGTCGTGGACTTCAGCGAAGGATATTATAATGCCGACCTGCTCATGGCCGTGAAAAGTACCGACAACTCCATTGTTAAATTCAGCGATTTGACCGGGAAAAAAGTCGGCCTTAAGCAGGGGACAGCGGCAGCCGGCTTTATGAAAAGCAAATATAAAGCGAATTATATCGAGTTCCCGAATATCGATAACGCCTACCTTGACCTGCAGGCCGGTAATCTCGATGCCGTGGTTCATGATTCACCGAATGTCCTTTACTACGTGAAGACGGCGGGTAACGGCAAGGTCAAATCCACCGGTGAGACGGACAGCATTCTGCCACAGCAGTATGGCTTTGCGATGCAGAAAAACAGCAGCCTGACGCCAAAAGTCAACCAGGCCCTGCAGGCCCTGCGCGCCGATGGCACCTACGACAAGATTTACGTAAAGTGGTTTGCTAAACAGCCGAAATAACCCTGCCAGGTCGGAGCGATCCGACCTCATATTTTCTTTACGGGTAGAAGCATGAATTTTGACAGTCGCTATATTTGGGATGCATTGCCGCTGCTGATGCAAGGTTTGCAGCTGACGCTGATTATTTCGTTATCAGGCTTGTTAGGTGGATTAATCATTGGCTTGCTGGCCGGGACCTGCCGCGCATTAGGCGGAACAATATCCAAAACGGTATCGCTGGTGTTTGTGGAAGTCATCCGCGGGACGCCAATTATGGTACAGGTGATGTTTATCTACTTCGCCCTGCCGATGGTGTTGCCAGTACGTATTGACCCGGTTCCCGCCGCCATTATCACCATTGTGATTAACTCCGGGGCTTATATAGCGGAGATCACCCGGGGGGCGATTCTGTCGATTAATAAAGGATTTAAAGAAGCCAGCCTGGCGATGGGATTATCGCCGCGCAGCACCCTGTGGCATGTCATTATGCCGCTGGCTTTTCGGCGGATGATCCCGGCATTAGGCAATCAGTGGATTATCAGTATAAAAGATACCTCGCTGTTTATTGTCATTGGCGTGGCAGAATTAACCCGTCAGGGACAAGAGATTATTGCCGGCAATTTTCGGGCGCTGGAGGTGTGGACGGCGGTGGCGATGATTTATCTGTTTTTGACATTGTGCCTGAGCTTCCTGCTGAAACAACTTGAGAAAAGGATCCATATTTTATGAGCATGGTTGAATTTAGCGCGGTGGCGAAAAACTTCGGCGCCACTCAGGTGCTGCACGATATCAATTTAAAGATTGAAGCGGGCGAGGTAGTGGTGATCATTGGCCCTTCCGGTTCGGGAAAATCGACCCTGCTGCGCTGCATTAACAAGCTGGAGGCGATCTCTTCGGGAACGCTGCTGGTGGCGGGCATGCACATTACGGATCCGCACGCGAATGAGTGTGATATTCGCCGCGAAGCCGGTATGGTGTTTCAACAGTTTCATTTATTCCCGCATCTGACCGCCCTTGAGAATGTTATGTTCGGTCCGCTTCGCGTGCGCAAGCAGAGCAAGGCCGCAGCGCGGGAGCAGGCGCTGGCGTTGCTGGACCGCGTGGGGCTGCGTGAACGCGCCAACCACTATCCGGCAGAGCTCTCGGGCGGTCAGCAGCAGCGCGTGGCGATAGCGCGCGCCCTGGCGGTGAAACCCAAAATGATGTTATTTGATGAGCCAACATCCGCCCTCGATCCCGAACTGCGGCATGAGGTGTTAAAGGTCATGCGATCCCTGGCCGAAGAGGGCATGACGATGGTGATTGTGACCCATGAGATTGGCTTTGCCAGAGAGGTGGCTTCCCGGTTGATCTTTATTGATGGCGGCACTATCGCCGAAGATGGTTCTCCTGAGGCGCTGCTCACGGCCAGCAGCAATCCGCGACTGCAAGAGTTTTTGCAACACGTATCCTGAACATAAGTGAATGATGACAATATGAAAACAATCGCAATCCGTGGTTCCGCCTATGCGGTCGGTCAGCAGCTTGGCGCGTTTGGTCGTGAGGCCTGGCAGACTAAAATCAGGCAAACGGCGCTGTGGCAAACCGTAACCGCCCTGAAAACGGCGGAACAGACCCAGCGCATGCGCGCAGCCGTGCAGGCGCAGTTCCCGCTGATTTGGCAGGAGCTGGAGGGCATGGCGGAGGGGCTGCAGGCGCCGGTGGATGAGGTGTTCGCCTGGAACTGTCGCGGCGATCTGGTACGTTCGACGTCAGATGGCTGCACCACCCTGGCGGGGAGAAGCCCGGAGGGGGCGTTGATCATTGCGCACAATGAAGACGGCTTCCCGCAGCTGCGTGAAGAGTGCGCCATCGTCAGCGTAACCCCGGAGGTGGGCCTCGCCTTCACCAGCTTTGCCTATCCTGGCTCCCTGTGCGGGCATACCTTCGCGGTGAATGAGAAGGGGATAGTCAATACGGTCAACAATATTCGCGCCGTGCATCGTCCGGATGGAATGCCGCGCCAGATTGTGGCCCGCGCATCGCTGAACGCCGCCACCTTAGAGGAAGCCGTCACTCTGCTGAGCGCCACGCCGCGCGCGGGCGCGTTTCACCACACCCTGGGCCAGATGGGCGATAGCCGTCTGTTTAGCGTGGAAGCCACTGGCTCCGGCAGCTCGGTGCTCGAGTTGTCCGCCACCGGCGGGCATGCCAACCATCTGATCCATCCCCAGCTTGCGGTCATTGAACAGATCGTGACCGGGAGCTCCGGTTCGCGCCAGCGGCGCCTGGACGCGTGGCTGGCGACGAACCCGCCGCTGGATGGCGTGACAGCGAAAGCGATGCTCTCCGACCAGCAGGATCCGCTGTTACCGATTTACCGGCTGTCTCCCGACGATCCGGATGAGGAAAATACGCTGGCGACGGCTATTTTTACCTTGAGCGCGACCCGCATCGTGTGGCAAGTCTTCACTCTGGACCGTGAAAACGCGGTTTTACAGGGCAGCCTTTAGCGGGCCGAGGGCGCTTTCAGCAGGGCGATCAGCAGCGTACTGCCCACCATGATCCCCGCCGCCAGCCACACCATTCCCGACAGGCCAGCTGAGGCGATCAGCTGGCCGCCGACAAGCGCCCCGGTGCCGATGGCGGCATTAAAAATGGCCACGTAAATGGCTGACGCCGGCTGGGCGACCGCGCCCGCGCTGCGCAGCAGCCAGGTCTGTAAGCCGACAAACACAATCGCGATGCCGGCGCCCCACAGGGCTAACAGTAGCCCGCTAAAACAGAACGGCAGTGGCGCAAGACGGGCGGCGCCAAGGATCGCCAGCGCGCCCCCGCTCAGCAGCAGCGCAGCGAAAATCAGCCCCTTCAGATGACGATCGATAAGCTTACCGGCGATAACGTTACCCAGCAGCCCGGAAACTCCTGACAGTAGCAGCAGGCCGGAGAGGGCGGTCGCCGGGACTCCCTGCAGATTTATCAGCAGCGGTTCAATGTAGGTGAAGGCGGCAAAGTGAGCGGTAATGATGCAGGCCGTGGCGCCATACAGGCCACCGAGCAGCGGATTGCGGAAAATATCGCGATAAACACGCAGCCTGACGGAGGCAGGGGCGGCCAGCGGGGGCAGCGTTGAGCACAGCGCCGCAGCGGCGGCCAGTGACAGCAAGGCCATCGCCATAAACGCGTGTCGCCACCCCGCCAGGGTGGCGATAAAGCTCGCCAGGGGTACCCCCACTACGCTTGCCGCCGACACGCCGCCAAAAATGATCGCCGTGGCCAGCCCCAGCCGGTGCGGCGGCACCAGCTGCGCGGCGACGATGCCAATTAAGGCCCAGAAGGCGCCATGCGCCAGGGCGCCAATCATGCGGGCGCTCATCAGGGCGAACATCGAATAAGACCGGGTTGCGGCGAGGCAGGAAAGCGCCAGGATCAGCATCAGCCCGACCAGCAGCGCCTTGCGGGAAATACGCGCCGGCATCGCGCCGGAAAGCAGAGCCGCCAGGGCGCCCACCCAGCCATAGGCGGTGACGGCGAGGCCCATGCCGGATTCCGTCTGGTGAAAATCCGCCGCCAGGGCGCTGAGCATGCCCACCGGCGCCAGTTCGCTGGTGACGATCGAAAAGGCGCAGATCCCGAGCGCAACGAGGGCTATCCAGACGCGCGCCGGCGCCGGGTGGAGGGGTAAAGCAATCTCTTTCATATCAGGCGTATCCTTAGGAAAGGTGCGTTCCGCGCGGTGCGCGGACGTTCAGGTGAGGAGCGAGCAGGCGACCGGATGGCCTGGTTGTCTCCGCGAGTGGCGTGCAGTATCATCCCTGCGAAACTGATAAAAAAGAGCGGAAAACGGAGAGTCGTTTTCCGTAAATGGAAAATAGATGACCGCAGAATTTAACTGGGATGATGCGCGCATATTCCTCGCCATCGCCCGGGCGGGAACGCTGAGCGGCGCCGCCGACAAGATGAACATGGGGATTGCCACGGTCTCCCGCCGGCTGGATCGGCTGGAGCAGGCGTTGAACGTTCCGCTCTTCAGCCGCCATCAGAGCGGCTATCGCCTGACCGACGATGGCGAAGCCCTGCTCGCGCGGGCTGAGGCGCTGGAATACGCAGGCCTGGCGTTCGGCGAAGCGGCGCAACTGCAGGGGCATGTCGCCGGGGTTGTCCGCCTGGCCACCGCGGACAACCTGGCCACGCATTTTATTCTGCCCTCCCTGAAAGGGCTCCTGGACCAATATCCCGAGCTGCGGGTGGAGGTGCTGAGCGGCGTGCAGCCGGTGAACCTGCACCGTCGGGATGCCGATCTGGCGATCCGCATGGTCAAGCCTGAGGCCGGGCATCTGACGTTAAAGCGTCTGGGGACGGTGGGGTTTGGCGTCTATGGCGCCGCCGGCTATCTGGCCGGCGCGGACGGCCTGTCGCTGAGCGAGGCGGACTTTGTGGGGTGGCCGGAAACTCACCAGCACCTGCCGGCCGCCCAATGGATCACGCGCACCCTGCGCGGCCGGCCGTGTAAAGTCGAAGCCAATACGCTCGTGGCCCAGGTTTCCGCGGTATCCGCGGGCCTCGGCCTGGGCATCCTGCCGCACTTTATGGCGCGGGCCAGCGGCCTGCAGTGCCTGCAGCCGGAGATCGGCGCGGATCAGACCCTCTGGCTGGTGATGCATTCCGACCTGGCCGGGTCAAGACGCGTGCGGGTTCTCGCCGACCATCTCATCGCTCTCTTTGCGGATCATCAAGAGCGGCTGGCGATGCCCTGAAGGGACGCGGCTTGGGCGTGTATCGATAAGACCCCCCGGGGCTGACGAGCCACGATTTTTTCCGCGCCCGCTAACAGTCATACTCACCGCGCAATATTCGGCCCAATGCTGCGCCGCAGCCGAAAATACTGCAGAGTGAGGGGATATCCTCGTCCGGCAAAATAATTTTGCGTTGTTGCCAGCACCGCCTTGTTGCGCTCCCCCAAAAATGCCTGTCGATGTTAGGGTGAGAGGTTGATTACCACAGGAGAACGCAAATGATTGTCAGGACCTGGCACGGCTGTGTGCCATTGCAACATGCCGAGGGGTTTGCAAAGCACCTTGAGCTGACCGGCGTGGAACACGCCCGGGGTATCTCCGGCAACAGGGGCGCGCTGGTGCGCCGGGAAAACCAGGGCGAATGGGCGCATTTCTTTCTCGCCACCTACTGGCAGGATCTCGCGGCGGTCAAAGCCTTCGCAGGCGAAGACTATCACGTCGCGGTCACCTATCCGGACGACGAAGTATTCGAACTGCTCTCCGACCCCTACGTGTTTCAGCATGAGGTTGAGGCCGTGTCGCCGCTGTAGGCTGCGTGTCGGGCAGGCGGAAGTTAGGCCAACCACAGACGGTTGCTGGCCGCGTGAGATCGACCTCTATCTTGCATGGGCAGCCAGCCACCGTTGGGCGAACGTGGAATGACAGGAACACTTAGCGTTTGAGTGCGGCAACAATGGCGGCTTCCATTTTCTCCGGCGTCGTGAACGGCGCAAAACGCGTGAGGGGAGTGCCGTCGCGACCGATGAGGAACTTGGTGAAATTCCACTTGATCCGTTTGCCGAGCACGCCGGGCAACGCTTGTTTCAAATAACGAAACAGCGGGTGCGCGGCAGGGCCGTTGACGTCCACTTTCTCAAACATCGGGAAGCTCACGCCGTAGTTAACGTGACAGGTCTGCTCGATTTCATCCGCACCGCCGGGTTCCTGCTTGCCAAACTGGTTGCAGGGGAACCCAAGCACAACCAGCCCCTGAGCCGCGTACTTTTTGTAGAGCGCTTCAAGGCCAGCATATTGCGGCGTGAAGCCACAATGGCTGGCCGTATTCACCACCAGAACCACCTTGCCAGCATAGTCAGCCATGGAGAGGGGCTGTCCGCGCAGTCGGGTAGCCGTCAATTGATAAAAAGGGGTCATAGCAGGCTCCTGAGAGTAGAAACAGTTCAATGCTGACGATCGCGCGAATGTTTGAAGCAGATTAGGCAGTTATGATACACAGGGTTAGGGATTTGTACCTGTAGTGTTAAAAAAAACGCCAGATGTCATAGAAAAAATCGCGAACAGGAACGGCTGAAAATGGTGAAATATATCTTATCGCTGGTCGTAGTGGCGATGCTCGCAGGCTGTACCAGCGCGCCAAACTTGCCGCCTCGGGATACCATTGTGGCGATGAAACCCACAGAGTCCGGTATTGTCGCCAGCTCAGCGAAATACAGTTACCGCTTTGTCCGTGACGGTGTGCCTGAGGAATATCAGCGTTATAAGACCTTTTATGAGCGCTTTCACCAACAGGCTTCCGGCGTGCGGGTTAACTTTGTCGTGGAACAACATGAGGTGACGGCGGAATATCTGGTGGTGATGGATCAGCGCAAACTGGATGCCGGGCAGCATAGCGAGCTGGTGAATCAGTATCATGCGGTGCAGATTGATAACGATCGCCTCGGGGTGTTGTTTAAAGCGACAGGATTTTGGACGGCATCGGACGCGTCAGATCTGGCCGCCGCCTACCCGTTAGCGCACCCCGTTGTGGTATCAATCAATGATAAGACCAAAACGATTAGCTCGCTTGGCGCCGTCGCCATGGCCCCGTTGTTTCCGTTTTACATGATGTATGGCTGTGCCATCGGGCCTTGTGTCTGAGGAAAATAGCCAGCAAGTCACTCGACTCACTGGCTGAGTATTTCACTACGCTTCACTTTTAGACGATTGTTTGTGAAACAGTTCGCGGAATACCGGGTAGATATCCTCCTGGTCGCGGATATGCTGCATGGCGAAATTATCAAAGGTCGCCTGCAGGTGTTCATACTCGCGCCACAGGGTCTGATGCGCCCGGCGGGTAATTTCGATATAGCTGTAATAACGCACCACCGGCAGAATTTTCTTCGCCAGCAGTTCGTGGCACAGCGGGGAGTCGTCGGCCCAGTTGTCGCCATCCGATGCCTGGGCGGCGTAGATGTTCCACTGCGCCGGGTCATAACGCGCCTGCACCACTTCATCCATCAGCTTCAGGGCGCTGGAGACGATGGTGCCGCCGGTCTCCTGAGAGTAGAAGAACTCGTGTTCATCCACCTCTTTCGCCTGAGTATGGTGGCGGATGTAGACCACATCGACGTTTTTATAGGTCCGGCTGAGGAACAAATACAGCAGGATATAAAAGCGCTTGGCCATGTCTTTGGTGGCCTGGTCCATCGAGCCTGAGACGTCCATCAGGCAGAACATTACCGCCTGGCTGGAGGGCTCCGGCCGTTTTTCGTAATTTTTGTAGCGCAAGTCAAAGGTGTCGATAAACGGCACCCGTTCAATTTTAGCCCGCAGTTCGGCAATCTCTTTGCGCAGGCGCTCCTCCTCCAGCAGCTGCACCGGTTCGCTGCGGCTGATGGTCTCCAGATCCTCCTCCAGGGCGCGCAGTTCACGGCGCTTACCGGCGGTCATCGCCGTCCGGCGGGCCAGCGAGTTCTGCAGCGAACGCACCACGCTGATGTTGGCCGGCACCCCGTTAGAGGTAAAGCCCGCGCGATGGGTTTTAAACTCGTTCAGCTGCCGGTGCTGATTTTTCTTCAGATTCGGCAGGGCGAGATCTTCGAACAGCAGATCCAGGTACTCATCTTTCGAAATCTGGAAGACAAACTCATCCTTCCCTTCGCCATCGGCGCTGGCTTGCCCCTGACCGCCGCCCCCGCCGCCGCCGCCCCCTTGCGGGCGTTCGATGCGGTCGTTTTGCACGAAATGGTCGTTGCCCGGGTGGACGCGGTTGCGCAGCCCGCCGCGACCCTGATGAAACATCGGCTCGTTGATATCGTCCGTCGGGATCGAGACGGATTCTCCGCTCTCAATATCGGTCACCGAGCGCTTGTTGATGGCCTCGGAGATCGACTGTTTAATCTGCGCCTTATAACGGCGCAAAAAGCGCTGACGATTGACGGCGCTTTTGTTTTTCCCGTTCAGGCGTCGGTCTATGAACCAGGTCATATGCCCTCCTGTACTGCATTAGCCAACTTTACTTATCATCATTCAGCTGCAGTTGGCCCGGCGGCGCACCGCCGGGCTGGACGCATCAGGACGATTTACGAACCCGCAGGTACCACTCGCACAGCAGGCGAACCTGTTTGCGGGTGTAGCCTTTCTCCATCATGCGGTCGACAAAGTCGTCGTGTTTTTTCTGCTCATCGGTTGAGGTTTTGGCGTTAAACGAAATGACCGGCAACAGCTCTTCGGTATTGGAGAACATTTTCTTCTCAATAACCGTGCGCAGTTTCTCATAGCTGGTCCAGTTCGGATTACGTCCGCTGTTGTTGGCTCTGGCGCGCAGCACAAAGTTGACGATTTCATTACGGAAGTCTTTCGGGTTGCTGATCCCGGCCGGCTTCTCAATTTTCTCCAGCTCGGCATTCAACGATTCACGGTCAAACAGCTGCCCGGTGTCCGGATCGCGATATTCCTGATCCTGGATCCAGAAGTCAGCGTAGGTGACATAGCGATCGAAAATGTTCTGCCCGTACTCGGAGTAGGATTCCAGATAAGCGGTCTGGATCTCTTTGCCGATAAACTCGGCGTATTTCGGGATCAGATAGCCTTTGAGGAACTCCAGATAGCGCTCGGCCTGCTCCTGCGGGAACTGTTCGCGCTCAATCTGCTGCTCCAGCACATAGAACAGATGCACCGGGTTGGCCGCCACTTCAACATGGTCGAAGTTAAACACCCTTGAGAGGATCTTAAAGGCAAAGCGGGTGGAGAGCCCGTTCATCCCTTCATCCACCCCGGCATAGTCGCGATACTCCTGATAGGATTTCGCTTTCGGGTCGGTATCCTTCAGGCTCTCGCCGTCATAGACCCGCATTTTCGAGTAGATGCTCGAGTTTTCCGGCTCTTTCAGGCGCGACAGAATCGAGAAGCGCGCCAGCGTTTCCAGAGTGCCCGGGGCGCATGGCGCATGCGTCAGTTCGCTGCTGTTGAGCAGTTTTTCATAGATACGGATCTCTTCGGAGATCCGCAGGCAATAAGGCACTTTGACGATATAGACGCGGTCGAGGAAGGCCTCATTGTTTTTGTTATTACGGAAGGTCACCCATTCCGATTCGTTGGAGTGGGCAAGGATGATCCCGTTAAACGGCAGGGCGGAGATCCCTTCGGTCCCGTTATAGTTACCCTCCTGGGTCGCGGTCAGCAGCGGATGCAGCACCTTGATCGGCGCTTTAAACATCTCGACGAACTCCATGATCCCCTGGTTGGCGCGGCACAGCGCACCGGAGTAGCCGTAGGCGTCTGGGTCGTTCTGCGCATAGTGTTCCAGCTTACGGATATCCACTTTACCCACCAGCGCTGAAATATCCTGGTTGTTCTCATCGCCCGGTTCGGTTTTGGCGATGGCGACCTGCTCGAGAATCGATGGCCAGACTTTGACCACGCGGAATTTCGTGATATCGCCGCCAAACTCATGCAGGCGTTTGGCCGCCCACGGCGACATAATGGTGCCGAGATAGCGGGTAGGGACGCCATACTCTTTCTGAAGGATCTGCGCATCCTCCTGCGGATTGAACAGGCACAGCGGGTGATCGTTAACCGGGCTGCGCTCGCCGTTGGCGCTCAGCACATAGATAGGCACGCGCTGCATCAGGGCTTTCAGCCGTTCAGCCAGCGATGATTTACCACCGCCCACCGGTCCCAGCAGATAGAGGATCTGTTTCTTCTCTTCCAGCCCCTGGGCGGCATGCTTGAGGTAGGAAACGATCTGCTCAATGGCGTCTTCCATACCGTAAAACTCTTCAAACGCCGGATAGCGTGCGATGACCCGGTTTGAAAAGAGACGGGATAGCCGCGGCTCGAGAGCCGTATCAACCATGACGGGTTCACCAATGGCCATCAACAGACGTTCTGCCGCATTGGCATAGGCACTGCGATCTTGCCGGCAGATGGTAAGAAACTCCTGCAGTGTGAACTCTTCGTCCTTGGCAGCTTCATAGCGCTGGCGATAGTGATCGAATATATTCATGGCATGCCGTCCTTTCGTTTTTTAGCACAGGTTGAGAGCCGTTCATATGAATAGTGGGGGCCCCCGGAAGACATAAGCTGAACATCGCTCTCCTGGTATCCAGCAACCCTTATGCCAGGTTGCGGGTGGGGTAGCGTGAATGTGCCCTGCAATTACACCTTCTAAATTTAAGCGTAGATGCATTTAGAAATCTTGCATGCCGCAGAAAATCAATTTCAATGACATATCAATAACTCATCCTGAAAAAGACGCTTTTTGATTCGCCGGGACGTGAAGCTGTCATCGGGCTGTCACCAGATGGTAAGAGAAGGGTGGGAAAGTGAACGATTTGTGTCATATCGGGTAAAGAATTTGAGGCATGAGACCTACGACGGTAAACTGCACGGGCTGATTATTTGACAACGGGAATATGGATTGTGACTAAAATCAAACTTCTGGCACTCGGCGTGCTGATTGCGACCTCCGCCAGCGCGGCGCATGCCGATGGGAAGTTCACGCTTGGGGCTGGCGTCGGCATCGTTGAGCATCCGTACAAGCAGTATGATGCGGATGTTTATCCGGTGCCGGTCATTAGTTATGAGAGCGATAACTTCTGGTTCCACGGTCTGGGCGGGGGTTACTACCTGTGGAATGACACCAACGATAAGCTGTCGATAACGGCCTACTGGTCGCCGATGTACTTCAAGCCGGGCGACAGCGATAGCGAACAAATGCGTCGCCTGGATAAACGTAAATCGACCGTGATGGCCGGTCTTTCTTATATCCACAATACGCCCTATGGCTTCCTGCGCACGACGATTGCCGGCGATACGCTGGATAACAGCAACGGCATCAACTGGGATCTCGCCTGGCTGTACCGCTACACCAACGGGAACCTGACGCTGACGCCGGGCATTGGCGTCGAGTGGAACAGCGACAATCAGAACGAATACTACTATGGCGTCTCGCAGCATGAGTCCCGTCGCAGCGGGATGCGCAGCTACGATCCGGACAGCAGCTGGAACCCGTATCTGGAGCTGGCGGCCAACTATCGCTTCCTCGGCGACTGGAGCGTATACGGTATTGCGCGCTACACGCGTCTGTCGGATGAAATCACCGATAGCCCGATGGTGGAAAAATCCTGGAGCGGTCTGATCTCAACCGGGATCACCTACACCTTCTGATTGTGCATTATTACAGTGCGCTTTATGCATCAAAACAGGGCTTCGTGCCCTGTTTTGCTTTATGGTGGTGCAGGGCGCGAAGAAGGAGACGATGGTGAAAAAAACAATATGCTTTGGCGAGCAGGCGGCAGTTCCGGCCATCGGGCTGGGAACCTGGTATATGGGCGAGAACGCGGCGCAGCGTCAGCAGGAGGTGGCTGCACTGCGCGCGGGCATCGACCATGGCCTGACGGTAATCGATACCGCGGAGATGTATGCCGACGGCGGGGCGGAGGAGGTAGTGGGCCAGGCGATCCGCGGCCTGCGCGACCGGGTGACGCTGGTCTCTAAAGTCTATCCCTGGCACGCCGGCGGAGCGGCGATGCGCCGCGCCTGTGAAAACAGTCTGCGCCGGCTGCAGACCGACTATCTGGATATGTATCTCCTGCACTGGCGGGGCGATATCCCCCTGCAGGAGACGGTCGAGGCGATGGAAAGGCTGGTGGCCGAGGGCAAAATCCGCCGTTGGGGCGTCTCCAATCTGGACACCGACGATATGCAGGCGCTGTGGCGCACGGCGGGCGGCGAACGCTGCGCCACCAACCAGGTGCTCTATCATCTCGCGTCGCGGGGCATTGAATACGATCTTCTGCCCTGGTGTCAGCAGCACACCCTGCCGGTGATGGCCTATTGTCCGCTGGCGCAAGCGGGGCGCTTACGCGATGGACTTTTTCAGCATACCGATATCATCAATATGGCTAACGCGCGGGGCGTGACGGTGGCGCAGCTGCTGCTGGCCTGGGTGATTCGTCATCCGGGAATGCTGGCGATCCCGAAAGCGGCGACTATCGAGCATGTGGTGCAGAATGCCGCCGCGCTTGATATCGTTCTCAGCCCGCAAGAGCTTGCGCAGCTGGATCGCCTCTATCCGCCGCCGCCGCGGAAAACCCGGTTGGATATGGTTTAACCCACAGCGCATCCAGGTGGAGAAGAGAAAAAGCCCCGTGATAAACGGGGCTTTTTGCGGTTAGCGTTTTTTCACGCTGATGGTTTGCGCCAGGCGAGACGGGGTCTCTTCACTGGCTTTCTGCGGCTGGGTCACGCAGCAGGTTTCGACGCAAACGAAGGTTTTATAGCCATCGTCCGGCATGTCGCCCATGCTGACGGACAGCGCCGGGCCCGGGTTCCAGGCCACCACGTTGTGCTGATGATGATGCACCACGTCGATCGTGCGGCTGAGCGCGTCGTCGTGGATCACGCTGCAGCCTTCGGCGTCGAGATAGACGCGGTCGGTACGATCCGGGAAGGTCTGCACGCCGTTGTTCAGAACGCCTTCTTCGGCGTTCTTCACTTTATCGATATAGCGCTCGCCAAGACCGCTCACTTTCACCGCCGCGATATCGCCAACGTTGAAGTAGCTGTGCAGGGCAGAGGTGGTCTCGAATTCGCCGTGGGCTTCCAGCTCGATTTCGCAGGTCTTGCCCAGCTTGAAGCGGGCATAGAGGGTGAACTCATGCGGCCACAGCTTCATGGTTTCAGCGCTGTTCTGCAGCGCAAAGGTCAACATCACGCCGCTGTCGTCTTCATCATGCCCTTCCAGGGTCCACGGCAGGTTGCGGGCAAAGCCGTGCGACGGCAGGCCCTGCTGCGCCGATGGGCCAAACCACGGCCAGCAAATCGGCACGCCGCCGCGCAGGGCGACGCCCTGTTTAAATGGGGTGTTGTTGCTCAGCCACAGGACTTCTTCTTCACCGGCGGGTTTCCAGGAGAGCAGGTGCGCCCCCTGCAGCGCCACAGAGGCTTTCACCTGCGGATGGTCGATGACAATCAGCTCCAGGTCGTCCAGCTGGCGACGGGAGATAACGGGCGAAATGGTTTCATTCACCGGGAGAGCAAAAATTTTATTTATCATTGTGCAATCCTATCTCTGCAGACAAAAAAAAGAGCGACCGAAGTCGCTCTTACAGATTACTTTTTCATCTCAACTTATTTGGAGATGTGGGCAATCAGGTCCAGAACTTTGTTGGAGTAGCCAGTTTCGTTGTCGTACCAGGAAACCAGTTTAACGAAGTTGTCGTTCAGTGCGATACCTGCTTTAGCATCGAACACGGAAGTGCAAACTTCGCCGTTGAAGTCGGTAGAAACAACGTCGTCTTCGGTGTAACCCAGAACGCCTTTCATTGCGCCTTCAGAAGCGGCTTTGATAGCTTTCTTGATTTCTTCGTAGGACGCTGCTTTTTCCAGACGAACGGTCAGGTCAACAACGGATACGTTCGGAGTCGGAACGCGGAACGCCATACCGGTCAGTTTGCCGTTCAGTTCTGGCAGTACTTTACCTACTGCTTTAGCAGCGCCGGTAGAGGACGGGATGATGTTCTGAGCTGCGCCGCGGCCGCCGCGCCAGTCTTTGTGAGACGGGCCATCAACGGTTTTCTGAGTAGCGGTGGTTGCGTGGACGGTGGTCATCAGGCCTTCAACGATACCGAAGTTGTCGTTGATGACTTTAGCCAGCGGTGCCAGGCAGTTGGTGGTGCAGGATGCGTTGGAAACGATGTCCTGGCCAGCGTAAGTGTCGAAGTTAGCGCCGCGAACGAACATCGGGGTGTTGTCTTTGGACGGGCCAGTCAGAACGACTTTTTTCGCGCCAGCGGTGATGTGTTTACGAGCGGTTTCGTCGGTCAGGAAGATACCGGTTGCTTCAGCAACAACGTCAACACCAACTTCGTCCCACTTCAGGTTAGCCGGGTCACGTTCAGCGGTAACACGGATTTTTTTACCGTTAACGACCAGATGACCGTCTTTCACTTCAACGGTGCCGTCGAAACGACCGTGAGTGGAGTCATACTTCAGCATGTAAGCCATGTACTCTGCGTCTAACAGGTCGTTGATTGCAACGATCTCGATGTCAGAACGTTTCTGAGCAGCACGGAAAACAATGCGACCGATACGGCCAAAACCGTTGATACCTACTTTGATAGTCATATATTCCACCAGCTATTTGTTAGTGAATAAAAGGTTGCCTGTAAAATTACAAAAACCTTACGCAGCGTCAAGCGGAATCGTGTCAATCATTGCGACAAATCAATCCTGAGCACACCTTGCGCGATTGATTTGCCTCACTCTCCCTTTGAGCCCAATTCCATATGGGGGCTGCGCGCGGAATTTTAAAGGGCATTTAAGATAAAAACGTGATTTAAGTCACAATTATCTGGCTGCCTGTGGGCACCGGGTAAGTTTAGAACAAAAGTGTACGCTTCATTGTTAATGTTTTGTTAGAATTGGGGCGAAAGTTGTCCATTGCAAAGCGAGATGTAAGCCCATGGCAAATAAACCCTCCCCGGAAGAGCTGAAAAACGGCTTGAGCGAAATGCAGTTTTACGTGACCCAACATCATGGCACCGAACCGCCTTTCACCGGACGGCTGCTGCACAACAAGAAAAATGGCGTGTATCACTGCCTGGTGTGCGATGCGCCGCTGTTCAACTCCCAGACCAAATACGACTCCGGCTGCGGCTGGCCGAGCTTCTACGAGCCGGTAAGCGAAGAGGCCATTCGCTATCTGGACGACAGCTCCCACGGCATGCAGCGCATTGAGATCCGCTGCGGAAATTGTGATGCCCATCTCGGTCACGTGTTTCCGGATGGCCCGCAGCCGACCGGCGAGCGCTATTGTGTCAATTCGGCGTCGCTCAGCTTCACCGATGAGCAGAACGGCGAGCAGATCAAGGGTTGAAGAAACGATTCAGCAAATTATTCCAGGTGGAGGTGAGCGGAAGATGGATATTGAGCAAATTATCGACAGCATGACCCCGGAAGTGTATCAGCGTCTGGCGACGGCGGTAGAGCTGGGAAAATGGCCGGATGGCGTGGCGCTGACGCCGGAGCAGAAGGAAAACAGCCTGCAGCTGGTGATGCTGTGGCAGGCCCGGTATAACACCGACGCCCAGCATATGACCATCGACACCCGCGGGCAGATGGTGATGAAGAGCAAACAGCAGCTGAAGGAAGATTTCGGCATCGTGCCGAAGCCGATCGCCACCGTGAAGTTGCAATAAACCGCCGGCCGGCGGGGAGACGTTCCGGCGTCGGCTGATCCGGCGCCGGACAAGGGTAGCGTCAATGACCGCGCCCGGCGGTCAGTCGCTTCGCTTACTTTTTATTCATCATTGCTTTCAGGTCGGCAAACGGGTTGTAGGTGGCCTCGCCGACGCTCTTTTGCGCATCTTCGCCCGCTACCACCGTGGAGCCATACTGATCGGCTTCGGTGTACTTGGAATGTTCGTGATCGTGACAGTAAAGGCACAACATCTCCCAGTTGCTGCCATCTTCCGGGTTATTGGAGTGGTCGTGATCGATATGATGCACCGTCAGCTCGCGCAGATTGGAGTAGACAAACTCCCGTGAGCAGCGTCCGCATACCCAGGGAAAGAGCTTGAGCGCCTTTTCGCGGTAACCCACTTCCAGACGTGCGTAATTTTTGGGGATATAGGCCATGGCCCCCTGCCTCCTGTCAAACGGTTAAGCTGCGCCAGCCCCTGGCGCAGCGGATAACAGGCATCATAACCTATCCCGGGCGGCGCGATATACCTGCATTGCCGGCGATGCTGCCTGCGTCACGCCGCCCGGCGGCGGCGATGCGGCGGAAAAGCCGCGATTAGTGTTTGATCCCCAGCGATTCCGCCAGCTGGCGGGCCAGCTGGTTCTGGTCATCGGCGCCATACTCCCAGAACATCGCTCCGGCGAGGCCTTTCGCCTTGATGTAGTCCGCTTTAATGGCCACCGAGCGCGGGTTCTCGTAGGAGAGGGCGAACAGCGGCTTGCCCTCCGCGGACTGCACCGACAGCCACGGGACTTTCGCCTCATCGTCCCAGTGCTCGGTAAAGCGTTTCTGCGGATCGTTGAGCAATTTGCCCACGATTTCATTGTATTTCACGTAGGTGTCTTTGCTCAGGTCATAGCCCAGCGAGGCAAACAGCGCGATCTGCTGTGGACCAAAATAGGGCTGGGTGACCGGGTTATTTTGCGCATCCGCTTTACTCCAGTCAATCCCCGGCTCGACCGCCCGTTTCGGCACCCGGCCATAAAAACCAATCCCGAGGTTCATCTGGCTGGGTTTAAGCCCGGCGGCCAGGTAATTGTTGACCACAAAATCGGCGCTGTATTTATCCGCCGCGGCGACCGTCGGCCAGTGGCTGGAGTCATACAGGTTCGAGTTGAAGTACTGCGTGCCGTAGGCCATGTCGTAGGTCATCAGGTTGATGTAGTCGAGCGATGACGCAATCGCTTTGACGTCCACCCAGCTTTTCGGGCTTTCGGCGTTGGCGCCCACGGCGATAGTGACCAGTTTCCTGGTACCAAACGCTGCGCGCAGCTCTTTTAACAGCGCGGTAAAGTTATCGCGATCGGCCGGTTGACTGGCAACCAGCCCCCAGGCGCCGTTGACCGGAAACTCCCAGTCGAGGTCAATCCCATCCAGACCATATTTTTCAACAATTTCCTGCGCAGACTGAATAAACACCTTCCGGGTTTCTTTGCTTGCCGCCGCGCCGGAGAAACCGCGCGCCCCCCAGCCGCCGACCGACAGCAGGACTTTGAGGTCCGGGTTCTGTTTACGCAGGGCCGGGAGCTTTTGCAGATCCGCCTGCACCTTCGGCGACAGCCAGATCTCGTGCAAATGAGCAGGATCCTTCAGGGCTGCGTTGGTCTCGTCTTTTTCATCGTTATAGATAAGGCCAAACGAGTAGTTGAGATGGGTGATCTGCCGGACGTCCAGCTTGTCGATATCCCCGCCCGGCCCGGCAGTGACGTCGCCGCCGCCGTTGAAATAGCCGACGGACATCAGCGGTTGGGCAGAGAGCGCGGAAGCGCAAAGCAGGGGCAAGGCTGCCAGCAAGGGCAAACGTTTCATAGTGGTTCCTCTTTGACTTAAAAAAATAACCGCGCCACGGAAATGGCGTGGCGAAAAAACAGCCTTGCCAGACTACCAGCAATAACCTGTTGAAACTGCGAGAGAGTTCAATTTATGGACGATAGCGAGGCGGCAGAAGAAGCCCCGGCGCGGGCGCGCCGGGGAAGGGATCAGGCGTGGGTTTCCCGCCAGTCGTCGAGGGTATAGAGCGTGGCGCCTGCGGCGGCCATCTCCATAAACGCCTGGCTGCTGTCCTGCGGCTGAAGATTCACCCCGCGGCAGCCGTCGGTGATGACGTTGACCGCGTAGCCCAGCGCCAGGGCATCCAGCACGGTGAACTTAACGCAGTAATCGGTGGCGAGGCCGAGCACGGTCAGCTCCACGATCCCCTGACCACGCAGCCAGCCGTCCAGTTCAGTTTTCTGCCGGTGACCGTTGTCAAAAAAAGCGCTGTAGCTGTCAATGACCCGGTTTTGCCCTTTGTGGAACACGGCGGCGATGGCCTGCTGCTTGAGCAGGGGATGCAGCGCCGCGCCTTCGCTGTGCTGAACGCAGTGATCCGGCCAGAAAGTTTGCGCCAGGCCATCCAGGTCGCCCACGGTGTAGGGCTCCACCTGGTGCTGGCTGGCGAAGCTGCCGTGATCCGCCGGGTGCCAGTCCTGGCTGGCGACGATGGGCTCGCCGCGCGCCAGGCTCCAGTCGATAAGCGCATTGGCCACCTCGACGGTACTGTCGCCTTCCGGAACCGCCAGCGCGCCGCCGGCGCAGAAGTCGTTCTGCAAATCAACCAGTAACAGCGCTCGATGCGCCATACGTCCTCCTTAAGCTTCGTCAGGGGTCAGTTCGCCACGCAGATTCTGCTGCATCGCCGCGCGAATGGCGTCAACGTCCAGCTGCTGGCTCAGCAGATAGTGTAGCTTGGTCAGCGTCGCTTCCACCGTCATATCGAAACCACTGATGACTCCCGCCTGGGCGAGGGCATTGCCGGTGGCATAGCCGCCCATGTTCACTTTACCGGACATACACTGCGTCAAGTTGACCACCACAATGCCGCGCTGGCTGGCTTCCGCCAGCACCTGAATAAACTCGCCATTCTGCGGCGCGTTGCCGACGCCGTAGGAGCGAAGGATCAGCGCTTTCACCGGCTGGCGCAGGAAATTACGCACCACGTCGGCGGAGATGCCAGGGTAAATCGTCACCACGCCAATCGGCTGCGGGGTGATGGGGTGCACGATAAGCTCTCCGCAGCCCTGCGGCGCCGGCGGGGTACCGAGACGGCGGATATGGATCCCGGCCTCCAGCAGCGGCGCGAGGTTTGGCGAGGCGAAGGCGTCAAAGCCGTCGGCATGGGCTTTAGTGGTACGGTTGCCGCGGAACAGCCGATTGTTGAAGAACAGCGCCACTTCGTTAATCGGATAGTTGGCGGCGACGTACAGGGCATTGAGCAGGTTGATCTGGCCGTCGGAGCGCAGCTCGGCCAGAGGGATTTGTGACCCTGTCACAATCACCGGTTTACCGAGGTTTTCCAGCATGAACGACAGCGCAGAGGCGGTAAACGCCATGGTGTCGGTACCGTGGAGGATCACAAAGCCATCATACTCCTCGTAATGGCTGCGGATATCGTCGGCGATGTGCTGCCAGTCCTCAGGGGTCATATCGGATGAATCCATCAGCGGATGGTATTCATGGATCGTGAAGTCCGGCATCTCCGGGCGATGGAACTCAGGCATCAGCGCCAGTTGACGCTGGAGATGGCCGGAAACGGGTACATAGCCGTGTTCAGAGCGCTGCATACCGATGGTCCCACCGGTGTAGGCAACGTAAATCGATTTTTTTTGCATAGCATCGCTTAGGTTGGTCGTAGACAGGCGCAGTATAAAGAGACGGAGGAAAAAATACAGTGTTGGCCGCTCGCTTTGTGGCGGCGCTGGCAGGTGCGGAAAAAAGGCTGCCCCGGGAGACGGGGCAGCCGCTGCGTATTAACGGATGTTGGCGCAGGTCAGGCAGAAGGCATAGCGGTTCTGCGGGTCGTTAAACGCCGCCAGCTTGTCGCTTTCGGCTTTCACCGTCTCGGCTGCCGCGGCCACCGGCGCAGGCAGCCAGGCCTGAATGGCGGCCGGCAGCGAGGCGCGTACCGAACCGGTCAGGCTGTCCAGCACCATCGAGAAGAAGGTGGGCTCTTCCTGATAGTAGTTGAGGTGCCAGGTTTTCAGCTTCGCCAGCTCGGCGGCCTTGGCCACCGCGTCGTCGAAGTCGCCGAGGCTGTCGACAAGACCGTTGGCTTTGGCATCTTCCCCGGTCCAGACGTGGCCCTGGGCAATCTGGTCGATTTTCTCCGGCGTGCTCTTACGCGCGTTAGCCACCAGGGTGATAAAGCGTTGATAGCCGTTCTCAATGCTCAACTGCATCAGCTGCTGCACTTCCGGCGGCAGCGCTTTGGTGCTGGAGATATCCGCCAGCGGCGACGTGGCGACGCCGTCGGTATGGACGCCAATCGACCCGAGGGTGTTTTCCACGGTGTTGATCACCCCAAAGATGCCGATGGAGCCAGTGAGGGTGCTTGGGTTCGCGACAATGTAGTCCGCCGGCGTGGAGATCCAGTAGCCGCCGGAGGCCGCCATGCCGCCCATTGAAACGACCACCGGTTTACCCGCGGCTTTGGCTGCCGCCAGCTCTTCGCGAATGATTTCCGAGGCGGTTACGCTGCCGCCCGGGCTGTTGACGCGCAGGACGATGGCCTTAATTTTCGGGTCGAGGCGCGCATCGCGAATTTGCGCAGCGGTGGTGTCGCCGCCAACGTTGCCCGGGGTCTCCTCGCCGTCCATGATGGCGCCGTTGGCGAAGATCACCGCGATGGCGGAACCCTGGTCAGACGGTGCCTTCACGTTGTAGTCGTAATAGCTGATCGCCCGGTAATTGTTATCCGCTTTGCTCCAGCCAAACTGTTTGGTCAGCGCCTTTTCCACTTCCGTGGAGGTCGCCAGCTCATCCACCAGCTTATTGTCCAGCGCATATTTCGCCGTATCGCCGCCCACCTTACGCAGGCCATCGATAATGCCCTGGGCGCCCGGGAAGAGCTGCTGGGCGGTGATCTGCCGGTTGGCGGCGATGGTGTTGAGGTAGTTCTGCCACAGTTCGCCAATCCAGCGGCTGTCCGCTTCGCGGGCGGCAGGGGACATGTCATCGCGAATGAAAGGCTCGACGGCGGATTTATAGGTGCCGACGCGGAAGACATGGGTGGAGACTTTCAGCTTATCCAGCAGCGACTTGTAGTACAGCCCGTTGGTGGCGAAGCCGTGCAGGTCCACCTCCCCCTGCGGAGAGAGCCAGATTTTGTTGGCAAAGCTCGCCAGGTAGTACTGGCCCTGGCTGTAGCTGCTGCCGACGGCATACACCGGTTTGCCGCTGTCGCGGAATTCGCGCAGCGCTTTACCGATGTACTGCATGGAGGGCTGATCGCCGCCGACGAAGTTTTTCAGATCCAGCACAATACCGGTGATATTACGGTCATCCTTCGCCTGACGGATGGTCTGCACGATATCGAACAGAGAATTCTCCTGCAGACGGTCCGAGCTGGCGCCAAACAGCTGGCGGCCAATTACGCCGAGCTTGCTGCTGGCGGACGGTTTATCCACCACCACGCCGGTAATATCCAGCAGCAGCGCGCCGCGCGCGGCATGTTCGCTGGTGGTGCTACTGAACTGGCTCCAGATGCCGATACACACCAGCACCAGCACCAGGAAGATCGCATTGAGGGCCAGTTTGCGAATAAAGTTGAGTATCCGCCACGTCCATTTAAAAAAGCTGGCAATCAGTCGCCAAAGGGTTCGCATGTATTCTCCCTAACGTTATCTAAAAATGGGCAGGCCGCAGGGGCCGCCGCGTCTGGCTATCCTAAAGAGTGAGCCGTCGGTTGTCAGCAGGAATCACCGACCGCGCTGTAACAAAATCCTTGTGCATGTTAATTTTATGAAAAATGACATCACAGGAGTTATACAGATGGATGCTCTCGACCTACTGCTTAATCGCCGCAGCGCTTCCCGCCTGGCGGAACCGGCCCCGGCCGGCGAACAGCTGGAAAACATTCTGCGCGCCGGGCTGCGCGCCCCGGATCATGGCACCCTGCAGCCGTGGCGCTTTTTCATTATCGCCGATGACGGCCGCGAACGCTTTAGTCAGCTGCTGGAAAAGGGGGCCCGGGAGGCCGGCCAGGATGAGAAGGGCATAGAGAAAGCCCGCAATGCGCCGTTTCGCGCGCCGCTGATCATTACCGTAGTGGCGCGCTGTGAAGACCACCCGAAGGTGCCGCGCTGGGAGCAGGAGATGTCCGCTGGCTGCGCGGTGATGGCGATGCAGATGGCGGCCCTGGCCCAGGGATTCAACGGCATCTGGCGCAGCGGAGCATTGACCGAGAGCCCGGTGGTGCGGGCCGGCTTCGGGTGCCGCGAGCAGGATAAAATCGTCGGCTTCCTCTATCTGGGCACGCCGCAGCTGAAAGCCTCAACCACCATTGCCCTGCCGGATACCGCGCCGTTTGTGACGCGATTCTGAGTCAGCGCGTGTTACGCCGGGTGGCGGCTGCGCCTTACCCGGCCTACATAACCATCCTTATATCAGACGGATACCCCTTAATGTAGGCCCGCGCAAGCACAGCGCCGCCGGGCGATGGCAGAAGGCTCGGAGCCGCATCTATGCCGGGCGGCGGCGTGCGCCTTACCCGGCCTGCAGGCCCAAAGGTAGCCCGGACAAGGCGCGCCAGGCGCCGCCTCCGGGAATGCAACGGCGATGACGTTACTTCTGCGTTTTGGCGAATTCGTCTTTGGCTTTCTGCAACTGCTGCTGGAAGGCCGGGTTGGTGTGCAGCGTCGCGACCACCGCGGAGCCGACGATGCGCGCCGCATCGACATCGCTCTGCCAGTGATAGCCGCAGATCACCCGGCTCTCGCCGAGCTCATAGCCGCGCTTCAAAATTTCGTTCTGCCGCTGCGGGTTGATCTCCGCCAGCACCAGGGCGGTGGCCCAGCCGATGGAGGTATGCCCGGATGGGTAAGAGCCGTTTTTCGCCAGCTTGTCCTGCTCGGTGGTGTTGCAGGTGGAGACACCGTAGAAGGCAAACGGGCGAATGCGCATATACTTCTCTTTCGCGCCGCGGGTCGCCAGATCGCCGGCGTCTTCAATCATATTGGTCAACAGCTTATGGAGCTGCGGCGCGTCCTTTTCGGTGATCGGCGAGCCAAAGGCGCTGGAGAAGGCGTTAGCCACGCCGCCCGCGCTGAGGTTGGCATCCTCTGCCGCCAGCTTCCCGCGCTCGGTGTTGCGCAGCAGGCGCCCCTGCTCATACATCGCCTGATCGTTTAAGAACGCGATACTGCCCACCGCCGGCGGCGGCGGCAACAGCGCCAGGCTGTCGATGGCCTGGGCATTGGTCAGATAGTAGAGATCGGGCTTGGTGGTGACATCGTTACCGGGGGGAACCAGCGCGAAGGCGTTAACGGAGAAGAAACTGGCCAGGCAAAGGGCAAGAACACGCTTTTTCATTAGAATTTCCTTACGTCATAATCATTCCAGAGAAGACAGTCCTGGGTTGTCACATTTCTGTCATCTTTAAGTAAAAGTGAAAATGGTCGGGAAAAAATTGCCGCGTCTCGCAAAAACGGCTTTTTGTCTGCTTAATGAGCAACCATACGCGATTTCAGACTGTCGTACTTACCACCCTGACGTTTGGGCGCTAACATAGCGGGATTGCAATGACAGGAGATGTCCATGAGCGAGCAAGCCATTCGTTTAACGCAATACAGCCACGGAGCCGGTTGTGGTTGTAAAATTTCCCCGAAAGTGCTGGAAACCATCCTGCATAGCGAGCAGGCGAAGTTTGTCGACCCGAACCTGCTTGTCGGCAACGAAACCAGCGATGATGCCGCCGTTTACGATCTTGGTAATGGCACGTCAATCGTCAGCACCACCGACTTCTTTATGCCGATTGTCGATAATCCGTTCGACTTTGGCCGCATTGCCGCCACCAACGCCATCAGCGATATTTTCGCCATGGGCGGGAAACCGATTATGGCGATTGCCATTCTCGGCTGGCCGATCAACACCCTGGCGCCGGAAATCGCCCGCGACGTGGTGGAGGGCGGGCGCTTTGCCTGCCAGCAGGCCGGGATCGCGCTGGCGGGCGGCCACTCCATTGACGCTCCTGAGCCGATCTTTGGTCTGGCGGTCACCGGCGTGGTGCCCACCGAGCGCATCAAGAAAAACAGCACCGCGCAGGCGGGCTGCAAACTGTATCTCACCAAACCGCTGGGGATCGGCGTGCTGACCACCGCGGAGAAAAAATCGCTGCTCAAGCCAGAGCATCAGGGGCTGGCGACGGAGACCATGTGCCAGATGAACCTCGCCGGCGCCGCGTTTGCCGCTATCGACGGGGTGAAGGCGATGACCGACGTCACCGGCTTTGGCCTGCTCGGCCACCTCAGCGAGGTGTGCCGCGGGGCCGGCGTGCAGGCGCAACTGCGCTATGCCGATATCCCGAAACTGCCGGGGGTGGAGGAGTATATCGCCGCCGGCGCGGTGCCGGGCGGCACCGGGCGCAACTTCGCCAGCTACGGCCATTTGATGGGCGAGATGCCGACGGAGTGGCGCGATCTGCTGTGCGACCCACAGACTTCAGGCGGTCTGCTGCTGGCGGTGACCCCGGAGGCGGAGGCGGAAGTCCAGGCCGCCGCGGCGGAGTTCGGTATTAAGCTGGCCGCCATCGGCGAACTGGTGACCGCCCGCGGCGGGCGACCGATGATCGAGATCCGTTGATTCGATGCGGTTGTTTATTGCAGAAAAACCGAGTCTCGGTCGGGCTATCGCCGATGTGTTGCCTAAACCGCACCGCAAAGGCGATGGCTATATTGAGTGCGGCAACGGGCAGGTGGTCACCTGGTGTATCGGTCACCTGCTGGAGCAGGCGCAGCCGGACGTCTATGACAGCCGCTATGCCCGCTGGAATCTCACCGACCTGCCGATTGTGCCGGAGAAATGGCAGCTGCAGCCTAAACCTTCGGTCACCAAACAGCTGAATGTGATCAAGCGCCTGCTCGGCGACGCCGAGGAGGTTATCCACGCTGGCGACCCCGACCGTGAAGGGCAACTGCTGGTGGACGAGGTCCTCGACTACCTGCAGCTGGCGCCGGAGAAGCGCCAGCAGGTGCAGCGCTGTCTGATAAACGATCTCAACCCGCAGGCGGTGGAGCGGGCGATCAACCGCCTGCGCGCCAACAGCGAGTTTGTGCCGCTTTGCGTGTCGGCGCTGGCGCGGGCGCGCGCCGACTGGCTGTACGGCATCAATATGACCCGGGCCTATACTCTGCTGGGGCGCAACGCCGGCTATCAGGGGGTGCTCTCCGTGGGGCGGGTGCAGACCCCGGTGCTCGGCCTGGTGGTGCGCCGCGATGAAGAGATTGAAAACTTCGTCGCCAAAGATTTCTTCGACGTCAAAGCGCATATCGTCACGCCGCAGGAGGAGCGCTTTGTCGCGACCTGGGTGCCGAGCGAAGCCTGCGAACCTTACCAGGATGAAGAAGGGCGCCTGCTGCATCGTCCGCTGGCCGAGCACGTGGTTAAGCGTATCGAAGGCCAGCCGGCGCTGGTGACCGGCTATAACGATAAGCGCGATTCCGAACCCGCGCCGCTGCCGTTTTCGCTGTCGGCGCTGCAGATTGAGGCGGCCAAACGTTTCGGCTTCAGCGCGCAAAACGTGCTGGATATCTGCCAGAAGCTGTATGAAACCCACAAGCTCATCACCTATCCGCGTTCGGACAGCCGCTACCTGCCGGAAGAGCATTTCGCCGGCCGCCATGCGGTGCTGAATGCGATTGCCGTCCATGCGGCGGATCTGCTGCCGCAGCCGGTGGTGGATCCGGAGATCCGCAACCGCTGCTGGGATGATAAAAAGGTCGACGCGCACCATGCGATTATCCCGACCGCCCGCAGCAGCCAGGTCAAACTCACCGATAACGAAGCGAAGGTCTACACCCTGATCGCCCGGCAGTATCTGATGCAGTTCTGCCCTGACGCGGTGTTCCGTAAATGCCAGATTGACCTTGAGATCGCCAACGGCAAATTTGTCGCTAAAGCGCGTTTTCTGGCCGAGGCGGGCTGGCGGACGCTGCTTGGCAGCAAAGAGCGCGATGAAGAGAACGACGGCACGCCGCTGCCGGTGGTGGCCAAAGGCGATGAACTGCTGTGCGAGAGGGGCGAGGTGGTGGAGCGCCAGACGCAGCCGCCGCGCCACTTTACCGACGCCACGCTGCTGTCGGCGATGACCGGGATTGCCCGCTTCGTGCAGGATAAAGATCTGAAGAAGATCCTCCGCGCCACCGACGGCCTCGGCACCGAAGCAACCCGCGCCGGGATTATCGAACTGCTGTTTAAGCGCGGTTTCCTGAGCAAAAAGGGGCGCTATATTCACTCCTCGGAGGCCGGAAGGGCGCTGATTCATTCCCTGCCGGAGATGGCCGGGCGACCGGACATGACCGCCCACTGGGAGTCGGTATTGACGCAAATCAGCGAGAAACAGTGCCGCTATCAGGATTTTATGCAGCCGCTGGTGGGGACGCTGTATCAGCTGATCGAGCAGGCGCGCAGCACGCCGGTGCGCCAGTTCCGCGGTCTGGTGGCGCCTGGCGGGGCGAAAAAATCCTTCAGTAAGAGCAAAGGCAAAGCGAAAGGCAAAAAAGCGGCAGACGATGCCGCGCCGCCGCCGCAATAACCCGCCCGGCGGCCGCGAGGATGCGCTTCCCCGCGGCCGCCGTTTCTCCCCCCGCCAGGTCAATGGTCTACACTAAACAGCCGGGAAGGGGTTGACGACCCCCTCAGAACAGGGATGCCCATTCCCCTTCCCGATGCCGTTGCTCATTTCTCTCCCAGGCGATAAGGAGGACCCGTGAAATATATCGCTATCAGCCAACCGGGCGGCCCGGAAGTATTGCAGATCCGCGAAGGTGAGATCCCCACCGTCGGGGAGCATGAGGTGCTCATCGAAGTGAAAGCGGCGGGCGTCAACCGGCCGGATATTCTGCAGCGCCAGGGGCTGTATCCCATGCCTGAGGGCGTCACCCCCGTGCCCGGCCTCGAGGTGGCGGGCGTGGTCGTGAAGGTCGGCGCGCAGGTCACAACCTTTGCCCCCGGGGATCGCGTCTGCGCGCTGACCAACGGCGGCGGGTATGCCGAATACTGCGCCGTCCCGGCAGGCCAGACGCTGCCGATCCCGGCGGGCCTCAGCTTTAGCGAAGCGGCCGCCATTCCGGAAACCTTCTTCACCGTGTGGGCGAACGTTTTCCAGCTCGGTAAGCTGCAGTCCGGCGAGAGCATTCTGATCCACGGCGGCGCCAGCGGGATTGGCACCACCGCGGTCCTGCTGTGTCACGCGCTGGGGATGAGCGTCTATGCCACCGTCGGCCAGGACGAAAAAATTGCCGCGCTGCGACCCTACGCCACGGCGATCAACTACAAAACCGAAGATTTCGCAGAGAAAATTCACCAACTGACCAACGATGAAGGGGTGGATGTCATTCTGGATATCGTGGGCGGCCCTTACTTTAACCGCAACCTGGGGCTACTGAAAAAGGATGGACGGCTGGTGATCATCGGCTTTATGGGCGGGCGAATCGCTCATGAGGTGGATATTCAGACCCTGATGCTCAAGCGGGCCACCGTCACCGGCTCCACCATGCGCGGCCGGACGGCGGCGGAGAAACAGGAGATTGCCGAGGCGCTGCGGCGCCACGTCTGGCCGCTGCTTGAGGCAGGGAAATGCAAGCCGATGATCTATGCCAGCTACCCGATGGCGGAGATTGCCGAGGCGCATGCCTGTCTGGACAGTGGTCAACATCTGGGGAAAGTGGTGATCACGATGACGTCGTGAGACGCCTCCCGGCGGGCAGCCGCCGGGAGGGCGTCAGGGGAGGTTAAATCACGCCCTGGGCCAGCATGGCATCCGCCACCTTCACGAAACCGGCGATATTGGCGCCGCGCACGTAGTTGGTCTGCTTCGCTTCACCGCCGTACTGCACGCAGGCGTGGTGGATATCCAGCATAATGTGATGCAGGCGAGCATCCACTTTTTCCGCTTTCCAGCCCATGCGCGCGGCGTTCTGCGCCATCTCCAGACCGGACGTCGCCACGCCGCCGGCGTTGGCCGCTTTGCCCGGGGCAAACAGCACGCCAGCTTCAAGGAACAGATCGGTCGCGGCGATGGTGGTCGGCATGTTGGCGCCTTCCGCCACGGCCTTCACGCCGTTGGCAATCAGCTGGCGGGCGGCATCGACGTCCAGTTCGTTCTGAGTGGCGCAAGGCAAGGCGATATCCACCGGCACTGACCATGGCTGCTGGCCTTCGAGATAGGTGAGGCCAAACTCGCGGGCGTAGTCGGCCACCCGGCCGTGGGCACGCTCTTTGATGTCGATCAGGCGGGCCAGTTTTTCTTTGGTGAAGCCCGCCTCGTCAACGACGGTGCCGTTGGAGTCGGAGGCGGTGACCACCCGCGCGCCAAGCTCCATCGCTTTCTCAATGGCGTATTGCGCGACGTTGCCGGAGCCGGAGACCGCCACGCGAGCGCCTTCGAAGCCGAGGCCGTGACGTTTGAGCATTGCTTCGGTGAAGTAGATCAGGCCGTAACCGGTGGCTTCCGGACGGATCAGGCTGCCGCCGAAGGAGAGGCCTTTACCGGTGAAGACGCAGGCGCTGTTGTTAGAGAGTTTGCGCATCATGCCGGCCATAAAGCCGACCTCGCGGCCGCCGACGCCGATATCGCCTGCCGGTACGTCGGTATCCGGGCCAAGATGGCGATAGAGCTCGGTCATCAGCGCCTGGCAGAAGCGCATCACTTCGCCATCGCTCTTGCCTTTAGGATCGAAATCGCTGCCGCCTTTCCCGCCGCCCATCGGCAGGGTGGTCAGGGCGTTTTTGAAGGTCTGCTCGAAGCCAAGGAATTTGAGAATCGACAGATTCACCGACGGATGGAAGCGCATCCCGCCCTTATACGGGCCGATGGCCGAGTTGAACTGCACGCGCCACGCGCGGTTGACCTGGACCTGATTGCGGTCGTCCACCCACACCACGCGGAACTGGATCACGCGCTCCGGTTCCACCAGACGTTCCAGCAAAGCAAGCTGACGATAGCGCGGATTTTCCTCAAGGAAAGGCCACAGGGTGGTCATGACCTCCCGGACGGCTTGAGCAAATTCGGTTTGATGAGGATCGCGCTGTTGAACGCGGGCGAGAAAGCCTTCCAGAGTGCACGTCTGATCCATAGATATAAGTTCCCCTTATGGTTGTGGTTGCGTGTATTTATTATGATTCGGTCCTTGAAAAAACCGATTTTCCGACTATAACACCGCTAATCCTTAGGCAAGCAAGGAAAAATTAAGCCGTCAGCAAAATTTATAATTGCCCGCCCGTCATAACTAAAAACGATGACGAGGCGGCGAGCGGATCAGCGGGGAGAAAGGGACGGGCGCTGGGCGATAAAGGCGTGCAGGAGGGGGATATCGGCCGGGGCGAGATCGAGGGTTAAGGCGTCGGCAGGAAGGCACCAGCGCAGCTGGCTGTGATAGTGGGCCAGCGGCACGCCCTGAAAGTTCGGTACCCACCAGGCGTGCAGATGGATCTGGCGACCGGAGACTTCCCGCTGATGGCTGGCGATATAGCATGCCGGGTGGGCGATGATGCCCATCTCCTCCCGCAGCTCCCGGGCCAGCGCCTGCGGCTGGCTTTCACCAGGCTCCACTTTGCCGCCGGCGAATTCCCACATTCCCGGCTGGTCGGCGTGGGGCGGGCGCTGCGCCAGCAGAATTTTGCCATCCTGTTCAATAATGGCGGCGACAACTTCAATCATTTTTAGCATAAGCATCAACGTTAATAAGACCAAACTGGCCTATTATCACCGCCATAGACCTTCACTGACAACCGCCAACTCTGCTGGAGACCCCCGTGCTTGATAGCCACCTGCATCCTCGCCTCAAACCTCTGCTTAACGCTGCCGCCGGCGCGCTTGACCGCCCGGGCATTTCGCCAGACGGGCTGACGCTGCTCGGTTTTGCCATCGGCGCGCTGGCTCTGCCATTTCTGGCATTAGGGTGGTATGGCGCGGCGCTGGCGGCCATTCTTCTCAACCGCCTGCTGGACGGCCTGGACGGCGCCCTGGCGCGGCGGCGCGGGCTTAGCGACGCCGGCGGTTTTCTCGATATCTCACTGGATTTTCTCTTCTATGCCCTGGTGCCGTTCGGTTTTATCCTGGCGGATCCGCAAAATAACGCGCTGGCGGGGGGCTGGCTGCTGTTTGCCTTTATCGGCACCGGCAGCAGCTTTCTCGCCTTTGCCGCGCTGGCGGCAAAGCACCAGATCGCCAATCCCGGCTATGCCCATAAATCGCTGCACTATCTCGGGGGGCTGACGGAGGGGACGGAGACTATCCTGCTGTTTGTCCTCAGCTGCCTGTTTCCGGCGCATTTTGCCTGGCTGGCGTGGCTGTTTGGCGCGCTATGCTGGCTGACGACGGCGACGCGTATCGCCAGCGGCTACCAGACCTTAAAGCGGTTGGCGTGAGCGGAAAATCGCGCGTCGCCGGCAGGGGGCGACGCGCGCGGGTGGGACGCGTTACTGACTGCTTTCCGGGCCGCGTTCTCCGCGGGCGACCGGATTGTGCGGGTTGCTGCTCCATTCGTACCAGCCGCCGTCATAGACGGCGACGTGCGGCCAGCCCATGGCCCGGGCATACATGAAGGTTTCCGAGGCCCGCCAGCCGGTCCCGCAATAGAACGCCACCTGCTGGTCAGGCAGGATGTTCCACTGGCGCCACAGGGCGGCGATATCGTCGGCGCTGCGCATGGTGCCGTCCGGGTTATGGAAGTCTTCCATGTGCGTGGAGTCGCTTCCGGCATGGCCCCAGCGGGCGCCGGCGATGTCGCCCTTCGGTTTGATATAGCTGTAGCCGCTGGTGGTGCCGATAAACTCCGGCCACGAGCGGACGCTGACCAGCGAGGCGTCCTGGCGGTGCAGCAGACCGCGGGCCTGCCCGGTATCCAGCATCAGCTGCGGCTGGCCGGGGATCGGCGCGCCAAAATCCGGCGCCGGCTGCGGCGTCGGCGGCATGCCGCGCGCCACCGGCAGACCGGCTTCGGACCAGGTCTGCCAGCCGCCGTCCAGCAGGCGCACGTCTTTGACGCCGGCGTACAGCATGATCTGCGCCACCCTCGCCGCGGCGTAGACGTCGCGACCGTAGAGGATCACCGTGGTGTCATGGCGGATGCCGTGCTTCGCCAGCATCGCCTTCAGCTGCGCATCGGACACTTTATTCCACAGCGGTTCGCTCTCCACCTCATTGGTGTCGATATAGCCCGCGCCCGGGATATGGCTCAGCAGATAGAGCTTCGGCGCTCCCCAGGCGGCCTCAAACACTTTCCAGTCGCCGGCCGGGGCGGCAGCCACGCTTTTCCCTTGCTGCAGATCGTGCAGCCACTGCGGGTAGACCAGCTGTTCAAAGTGCGGCAGCTTTTGCAGACGGTCGCCCTGGCTCAGAGCGTCGCTCAGGACGTTGAGCCGGGTGAAGCCCGCTTGTTTCAGTCGCGCCGCGACGCTGGCGTTATCCTCAGGACTGCCGTACAGCGCGATGGGGGTATCGGGCTGGAGCTGGTGCTGTTTAGCCCAGCTGTGGAGCTGCTCGTCGCTCATGGCGCCGAGCCAGCGGGCGGAAAGGTTCAGCGCCTGCGGCTCATGCCCTTCCGGGCCGTTGACGTGCTGCGGCCAGCCGTTGTAATAAGCGCTCAGGCGGGTGTCGATGGCCACGCCGTGCTGCTGTTGCAGGTGGGAGAGGGTGAGCGCTGGCATGGTTTCAGCGGCGCAGGTGGTGGTAGCAGCAAGCCCCATGAGCAGGGCGAGTGCGGTCAATTGAGAAACACGTTTCATCGAAATGCCCGACGGTAAAAAGTGGAGGGCGTATTCTCCGCTTGCCAGGCGTTGATTTCTTTGCGGTAACGCAGGTTTGCACGCTATTGCGCTTCATTGCCAGCGCTCCATCGCCAGGCACCGCCCCGTCGGCGGACAGTCCTCGCGATCGTGGGTCACCAGGATCGCCGGAATGGCCTGGCGGGCCAGTTCCTCAAATACCCAGCGGCGGAACGCGGCGCGCAGGGTAGCATCCAGGCGGCTGAAGGGCTCATCCAGCAGCAGCGCCTCGGGGCGCGCCAGCAGGGCGCGCAGCAGACTCACCCGCGCCCGCTGTCCGCCGGAGAGCGTGGCCGGGTCGCGCGCGGCGAATCCATGCAGCCCGGCGCGACTGAGCGCCTGCTCCACCGCGGCTTTACGCGCCTCGCCGCGCACGCTTTCCGGTAGCGCCAGCTGTAAATTTTGCCCGACGCTGAAATGGTCGAACAGCAACGGGTCCTGAAACAGGATGCCGATGCGCCGGCGCTCCGTCGGCAGCGTATCGCAGCGCCGATCGTTGAGCCACAGCTCGCCCTCGGCGCGGAAGTCGCCGGCCAGAGCGCCAATCATCCATGCAAACAGCGTCGATTTTCCGCTGCCGGAAGGGCCCATCAGCGTCAGCACTTCACCCGGGGCCACCGAGAAAGCGACCTCCCGCAGCAGCGGCTGACGTTTCACGCTCAGGGTCAGATGGTTTACGGTTAGCACTAGCGAAGTCCTCGTCGATAGCGGCCCGCCAGCCAGGCCAGCAGGGACGTCAGGGTAAAGCATACCGCCGGCAGCAGTAATTGCCACAGCGCCTGGGCGGCGAGCGTCTGCGCCTCGCCGCCGCTGCTGAGCGCCACCGCCTGGCTGGTAAGCGTCGGGATACGGCCTGCCCCCAGCCATAGCGTTGGCAGATACTGCGCAATGCTCACCGAGAAACCCACCGCCAGGGCGGTCAGCAGCGGGCGGGTCAGCGAGGGCAGGGTCAGCAGCCAGAAAATACGCGTGGGATCCCAGCCGAGCGTGCGGGCGATCACCGCCATCCGCGGATCGCGCTGGCGCCAGGCCGGGCGCAAAATAAACAGCATCCACGGCACCACCCACAGCAGATGGCCCCACAGGACGGTCCACCATTCGCCGTCTAGCCAGGCGTACAGCGCCAGCCGGTACTGGCCGTCGGCCAGCGGCAGGGCCGGCAGCACCAGCGGCAGCCAGACCCAGCCATCTCCCCGCGCCGGGCCGCAGGCCAGCCACAGCAGGCAGACGGCCGCGCCGAGGGCGCAGGCCGCCAGCGCCAGACCAAGGCTGTTAATCAATGCCTCGGTCTGCGGCGGCGCCGAGCGCGCCAGCCCCGCCAGCAATAGCGCGCACAGCAGGCCGCTCAGCGGCAGGGCACTCGCCAGCAGGCGGCCGGGCAGGGCGTGGGGATGGGGATGCCGAACGCCGCGCAGATCGGGCAGGCGTCGACGCTGTAGCCGCCATCCGCCCCAGGCGACCAGCGCCAGCCCGCCGAGGATCGCCAGCAGCAGCAGGCTGGCCAGCGCCCCTTTCGCCTGCTGCAGGTCATCGCCCTGGCTTAACCACTGCCACGCCAGCACGGCGAGGGTGGGCGGATTGCCGGGCCCCAGCACCAGGGCGACGTCTACCGTCGACAGGCTCCAGGCCGCGGCGGCCAGCAGCACCATGCCGAGGGCGGGCAGCAGCCCAGGCAGCACCAGCCAGCGCAGGCACTGCCAGCGGCCGTAGCCGAGGCTCTTTAGCGCTGTCGCCTGGTCGGCGAGGCGCGCCTCCCCCAACAGGCCGTAGATCACCCACAGCACAAAGGCGCTCTCTTTCAGGGCCATCGTCAGGCCAAGCCCGATGCCGTACCGGTCGACCGGCGGCGTCAAAAACGGCAGCCGCTGCCAGATCCAGCCGCCTTCGGCGAACAGCAGCAGCGCCGCCGTCGCCAGGGCAAGATGGGGCACCGCCAGCAGCAAGGGCAGGCGGGAAGCCAGTCGCCGCCAGCGGGCCGAAGGCCAGAGGGCGGCGACGATGGTCAGGGCGATCAGTAACGCGCCGCCGACGGACAGCAGCGTGGAAACAAGGGTGGCGGCCAGCGCCTGGCCCAGCTGCGGGTCGGCGAACAGCGCCCGCCAGTGGACCGGGAAGAGCGCCGGCCACACCAGCCCTGCGGCGGCGGGGAATAAGGGCAGATAGATTGCCGCCATCGTCCCCCAGGCCAGCAGAATCAGTGGGTACCGTAGCGGCGCAGCCATTCCTGCTCCAGTGCGTCAACCCACGCCGCGTGCGGCTCGGCAAGCACCGGCGGCAGATCCTGCGGCAGGGTGGCCGCCAGCGCCTGGCGCTGCTTGTCAGGTAGACGCTGCGGGTCCAGGACGCTTGGATCGCCCCAGACGGCGGCATCCGCCTTGCGCAATTGCGCCTCAGGGGAGAGCAGGAAATTGGCCACCACTTTGGCGGCGGCGACGGCGCGCGCGTTGGCCGGAATAGTCACGAAATGGACGTTGCCGAGGGTCCCTCCGGTAAAGCCGAAGCTGTAGCTGTCCGCCGGTAACTCCCCGCTGGCGGCCTTCTGCCGGGCATGGAGCGGATTAAACGTCAGCGACAGGCGGAGGGTGCCCTGGTTGAGCATGGCGTCCATCCGCGCCGGCGACGCCGGGAAATCCTTGCCCGCCCGCCACAGCGCCGGGTGCAGCGTATCGAGATAGCGCCACAGCGGGGCGGTGACCGCCGCGAAAGTCGCCGTCTGAGGCGGCTGGCGCAGGGCGGCAGGCTGGTCGGTGAGGGCGATCAGCAGTTGCTCCAGCAGGGCGGTACCGGTGAAGTCCGGTGGCCGCGGGTAGGTTACGCTGCCCGGATGGGCTCTGGCGAAGGCCAGCAGCGCCTGCGGGCTGGTGGGAGGCTGCGGGGTTTGTTCGCGGCGGGCGATAAACGTCAGCTGGGCGCTGCCCCACGGCGACTCGGCGCCCTCGGTGGCGACAGAAAAATCTTCCTGAACCGGCTTTTGCCGATCGACATAGCGCCAGTTGGGCAGCGATTCGGCCCAGCCGGTGAGCAGCAGGTTGGCCTGTTTTAGGGTGTGAAAGTTTTCGCCGTTGATCCACAGTAAATCCACCGAACCGCCGCGGCGACGGCCAGCCTGCGCCTCAGTCTGGATGCGTTTCACCGCGTCGGCGGCGTCGGCGATGGGGACAATACGCAGGTCGATCGCGTAGTGGCGTTTGACCTCCTCGCTGACCCACGCCAGATAGCGGTTAACGGCCGGGTCGCCGCCCCAGGCGTTAAACCAGACGGTCTGGCCACGGGCTTCCGTCTGGGTCTGCCGCCAGCTGTCGTCGGCATTCACCACCAGCGGCCAGAGCAGCAGCAGGTACAGACAGAGGCTGAAATCACGCAAACGGCGCATCGTTACTCCTTATTATGCGGGGAAGAGGGGGGTATCTTGCACAGCCCCTGGGCCGGGATCGCCATCGCGGCGTTGAACCGCGCTGATAAATTTTGCAGGCCAATCAGGGCGGTCAGCTCGGTGAGCGCCCGGGCGTCAAAATGCGCCGTCATCGCGCTGCGCAGGGCATCATCCACCTCCGGCGGCGTCTGACTGGCGGCTTCGGCATAGGTCAGCGCCAGACGCTCTTGCTCGCTAAACAGCGTACTGTTGCGCCAGTCGGCGACCGCCAGCAGTTTGTCGCGACCTCCGCTCCGCGCCGCGAGGGTCATGCTGGTGATATCGATGCAGAATTCGCAGTGGCACAGCTGGGCGATGCGGGCGCTGACCAGCGAGCGCAGCACCGGATCCAGCGGCGAGCGGCGGCGTTCAATATAGCCCACGAACAGCGAGACCAGGTAAAACAGCCACGGGATCCGTCCCCACCAGCGAATGGGGCTCAGCACCTGGCCGTAATGACGACGGTGCAGCCAGGCCTGCGGACGAAGGATCAGGGGGACAGTATCCAGCGGGGGTAAGCTCATGGCGACGATCTCTTATGACGTTCACGGTAAATATTTTTGGCGATGGAGATGACCACCGCCAGGGCAAAAAGCAGCGAAAGGCCAGTGGCCAGCCAGAAGGCGCCTCCGGTCAGCAGACTCCCGGCCCAGGAATAGACGATGGTCGCCGGCAGCTGTCCCACGCCGGTGGCCAGCATAAAGGGCCAGAAGCGCAGCGAAGTCAGTCCGGCGGCATAGCTGACCGGATCAAAAGGGACAAACGGCAGCAGGCGACAGACCAGGATCGTCTGCGGGCCAAAGCGGGCGAAATAGCCGTCGACGCTGCGCAGCACCGTGCGGCCGGTGAGTTTCTCCACCACCTCGCGCCCCAGCGCTCTGGCGATGCAGAAGCAGAGCCCGGCGCCGACCATGGCGCTGAACCACGACAGCGCGCCGCCCCAGAAGGCGCCGAACAGCGCGGCGTTCGCCAGGGTGATCAGGAAGGCCGGCAGCGGGGCGACGATCGCCTGGAGGATCATCAGCGCAAAAGAGACCAGCGCCGCCTGCGCCCCCCAGGCGGCGATAAAGTCTTTAACATGCTGGGGATCCAGCGACGCTAGCGCCGTCAGGCTGTGCTGCAGAAAGGCTCGCCCGCCGGGGAACCACAGCCAGGCGGCCAGAGCGGCAACGACCACCACGGCGAGGGCCAGCCGGGCGCGGCGCAGGTGACGGCGATCAGGTCGGGTCATGGCGCACCTCCTCGCCGGGCGTTGCCACACGGCGGGCGCGGGCAAACCGTTTGCCCATCTGCACCAGGGCAAACAGCAGCCCGCCGGCGAGGCTCAGCTTGAGCGCGAAGGCGAAGGTCGCCCCTTCGCGAGCCAGTTCGCTGGCCATCACCGAATAGATCACCAGGCCCGGCAGGGTGGTCACGGCGGAGATCAGGGTAAAAGGCCAGAAGGGGATCGCCGTCAGGCCGTAGGCGTAATTCTGAATGTTGTAGGGAAAGAGCGGCACCAGGCGGGTGAGGATCAGAAAATCGCTGCCGCTGCGGGCGATACCGCGCTCAATGGCCTGGAAGACCGCGGTATGGCCCACATAGCGCTGCAGCAGATCGCGCCCAAGCCAGCGGGCGATCAAAAACGATAGCGAAGAGGCGACAGTGGCGGCGGCAAACGAGAGCAGAGAGCCGGTCAGCGGGCCGAAGAGTATTCCGCCGGCGATCACCAGCAGGCTGCCGGGGATCAGGCACAGGGTGGCAATGATAAACAGCGCTGCATAGACCAGATAGCCCCAGGCGCCCTGATGGCGCAGGGTCTCCTGCAGCAGATGCAGGTGAGTCAGCAGATCGTGGAGACCGACGCGGTGGCTGATAACGGCCAGCGTGGCCGCCAGCGCGATGAGTCCCAGCCCTTTACCAATGGCCGGATGATGGCTTCTTTTTCATGAAGGGGTCTCCTGTACAGCCTGGACGCGGTGGACATTAAAAAGTGCGCGCGACAGTATCCTGTTCAGACGACGGCCACAATGGTTTACCGTCGCTTTGTTGATTTTGCTCAGGAAATTCTGCCCCCCGCGCGGCGGGAGGCAGGTCAGGACGTGGCTTACGGCCGGAAGGTGGCCCACACCGGCGCGTGGTCGGACGGTTTTTCCATCCCGCGGATCTCATAATCGATTCCGGTCTCCACGCAGCGCTGGGCCAGAGGCTGGCTGGCCAGCAGCAGGTCGATGCGCAGCCCGCGGTTATCGTCGAAGCCTTTGGAGCGGTAATCAAACCACGAGAAGTGCTCCTGATTGTCCGGGTTAGCCTGACGCCAGGTATCCACCAGGCCCCAGCCCAGCAGACGGTCCATCCATTCCCGCTCTTCCGGCAGGAAGGAACATTTGCCGGTGCGCAGCCAGCGTTTGCGGTTCTCTTCACCGATACCGATGTCGAGATCGGTAGGGCTGATGTTCATATCGCCCATGATCAGCACCGGATTCTCTTTATTGAGTTCGGTCTCCAGGTAGTTCTGCAGATTCTGATAGAACGCCGCTTTGGCCGGGAATTTGGTCTCATGATCGCGGCTTTCACCTTGCGGGAAATAACCATTAATCACCGTAACGTTACCGAACGGCGACGGGATCTCGGCCATGATGATGCGGCGCTGAGCCTCTTCGCCATCATCCGGGAAACCGCGGCGGACGGCAATCGGCGTCTCTTTGGTCAGCAGAGCGACGCCATAATGGCCTTTCTGGCCGTGATAAAAGACGTTATAGCCGAGTCTGGCGACCTCTTCGAGAGGGAACATATCGTCGTGAACTTTGGTTTCCTGCAGGCCAATCACGTCCGGCTGGTGCTTTTCGACGATGGCGGCCAGTTGGTGTGGGCGGGCGCGCAGGCCGTTGATATTAAAAGAGACGAATTTCATAGTCGCTGCCACTGTGCAAGGTGAATAGTGCAGGGATGGTAGCAGAAATTCGCCAGGCTGGCTGCCATCCGATGCGTCATTCTGCCAATCGCTGCGCATGAGCGTGCCGTGGGTGCCCCTTTTGCGGGCACGCCGCGCCAAAAAAGGGCAAATAGCTACGATAAATTTCGCAGAAGATCACAATTACAGAATTATATCTTACCTTTGCATAACTTATCTTCTTTAATCACTGTTCATCCCCCTTTATCGGATACTTATTCACTAAGCATGCATTTTATGTGAATAGCGACAGGTTGTAACTCATTGATATTGCGTTATCTCATCCGGTTTATGCATTTTTATCGCTGGCTGGCACGAACCGTGCAATCTACATTTACAGCGTAATAACTCATATTTATTAACATTATTGCTACTTTTAATTTACCGGAAGAGGTCGATATGTCTCAGTCAATTACGCGTAACCACTTTGATGAATGGATGATGCCGGTCTACGCGCCAGCGGCTTTTATTCCGGTGCGGGGCGCCGGGTCGCGGCTGTGGGATCAGCAGGGCAAAGAGTATATCGATTTTGCCGGAGGCATCGCCGTGAACGCGCTGGGGCATGCGCATCCGCGGCTGGTGCAGGCCCTCACCGATCAGGCTGGCAAGTTCTGGCATACCGGCAATGGCTATACCAATGAGCCGATCCTGCGTCTGGCCAAAATGCTTATCGATGCCACCTTCGCCGACCGGGTCTTCTTCTGTAACTCCGGGGCCGAGGCCAATGAGGCGGCGCTCAAGCTGGCGCGTAAATATGCCCACGATCGCTTTGGCAGCGAGAAAAGCGGCATTGTCGCCTTCCAGAACGCCTTCCACGGGCGGACGCTGTTCACCGTTTCGGCAGGCGGTCAGCCGGCCTACTCCCGGGATTTTGCCCCGCTGCCGCCGCAGATCCAGCATGCGGTGTTTAACGATCTCGCGTCGGCAAAGGCCTTAATCAATGACCAAACCTGCGCGGTGATCGTCGAGCCGGTGCAGGGCGAAGGCGGCGTGGTGCCGGCCAGCGTCGAGTTTTTACGCGGCCTGCGCCAGCTTTGCGACCAGCACAACGCCCTGCTGATTTTCGATGAAGTGCAGACCGGGGTCGGGCGCACCGGCGAACTGTATGCCTATATGCACTACGGCGTGACCCCCGATGTGCTGACCACCGCCAAAGCGCTGGGCGGCGGCTTCCCCATCGGCGCGCTGCTGGCGACAGAGGCCTGCGCCAGCGTGATGACCGTCGGCACCCACGGCACCACCTACGGCGGTAACCCGCTGGCGGGGGCGGTGGCCGGCGAGCTGCTGTCGATCGTCAATACCCCGGAAGTGCTCTCCGGCGTCAGACAGCGCCATCAGTGGTTTTGCGAACGCCTGCAGGCGATCAACGCCCGCTATGGTCTGTTCAAGGAGATCCGCGGCCTGGGGCTGCTGATCGGCTGCGTGCTGAACGACGCCTGGGCCGGGAAGGCGAAAACCCTCAGCAACCTGGCGGCGGAAGAGGGCGTGATGATCCTGATCGCCGGCGCCAACGTGGTGCGTTTCGCGCCGGCGCTGAACGTCAGTGAAGAAGAGGTGAACAGCGGGCTGGATCGCGTCGAGCGGGCCTGCGCGCGATTCCTGGCGGGAGTTTCATCATGATGGTTATTCGACCGGTGGAGCCGGGCGATCTGCCCGGGCTGCTGAAGCTGGCGGCGGAGACCGGCGGCGGGCTGACCTCGCTGCCGGTGGATGAAGCCACCCTCGCAGCGCGGATCGCCCGCTCACAGCAAACCTGGCGCGGCGAGCTGCCGAAAAGCGAGCAGGGCTATGTCTTTGTGCTGGAAGAGAGCGAGAGCGGCGCAGTGGTGGGCATCTGCGCGATAGAGGTGGCGGTGGGGCTCAACGATCCCTGGTACAACTACCGGGTCGGCACCCAGGTCCATGCCTCGAAGGAGCTGAACGTCTATCAGGCGCTGCCGACGCTGTTTCTCAGTAACGACCACACCGGCAGCAGCGAGCTGTGTACCCTGTTCCTCGACCCGCAGTGGCGCAAAGAGGGCAATGGCTATCTGCTGTCGAAATCGCGCTTCTTATTTATGGCCGCCTTTCGCGAGCGCTTTAATGAGAAGGTGGTTGCCGAGATGCGCGGGGTGATTGACGAGCACGGCTATTCCCCGTTCTGGGAGAGCCTGGGCAAACGCTTTTTCGCCATGGAGTTTTCCCGCGCCGACTACCTGTGCGGCACCGGACAGAAGGCTTTCATTGCCGCCCTGATGCCCAAGCACCCGCTGTATATCGATTTCCTCACCCCCGAGGCGCAGGCGGTGATCGGCAAGGTCCACCCGCAGACCGCCCCGGCCCGGACGGTGCTGGAGAAAGAGGGGTTCCGCTACCTGAACTACATCGATATTTTCGACGGCGGCCCGACCCTGGAGTGCGATATCGACCGGGTGCGGGCGATCCGCAAAAGCCGTCTGGTGACCACCGAGGCCGGCGAAACGCCGCCCGGCGACGGACCGCTGTGCCTGGTGGCGAACGAACAGTACCACCAGTTCCGCGCCCTGCTGGTGCATGCCGACCCGGATGGCGACACCCTGACCCTCAGCGCCCGCGAGCTGGATATGCTGAAGTGTCATGCCGGCGACCAGGTGCGCATGGTGCGCCTGATCCCTGAGGAGAAAACCGCATGAGTCTGTGGATTAACGGCGAGTGGCGGCCCGGCGATGGGCCGCGCTTCAGCAAACAGGATCCGGTCAACCTGAAGGTTGTCTGGCAGGGAGAGGCGGCGGACGCCGGGCAGGTCGCCGAGGCGGTGGCGGCAGCCCGCCAGGCGTTCCCGGCCTGGGCGCGGCTGCCGTTTGCCGACCGCCAGGTCATCGTCGAAAAGTTTGCCGCGCTGCTGGAGGCCAGCAAGGCGGAGCTGACGGCGATTATCGGCGCCGAGACCGGAAAGCCGCGCTGGGAGGCGGCCGGGGAAGTGACGGCGATGATCAACAAGGTGGCGATCTCGGTGAAGGCGTACCACACCCGCACCGGCGAACAGCACAGCGATCTGCCCGATGGCGCCGCGACGCTGCGTCACCGGCCGCATGGCGTACTGGCGGTCTTTGGCCCCTATAACTTTCCCGGCCATCTGCCGAACGGGCATATCGTGCCAGCGCTGCTGGCGGGCAATACCGTGGTGTTTAAACCCAGCGAACTCACCCCGCACAGTGGCGAAGCGGTGGTAAAGCTGTGGGAGCAGGCCGGCCTGCCCGCTGGGGTGCTCAACCTGCTGCAGGGCGGTCGGGAAACCGGCGAGGCGCTCAGCGGCCAGGCGGATATCGACGGGCTGCTGTTTACCGGCAGCTCGACCACCGGTTTTCATCTGCATCGCCAGCTGGCCGGACAGCCGCAGAAGATCCTCGCGCTGGAGATGGGCGGCAATAACCCGCTGATCGTCGACGATCCGCGGGACGTCGATGCCGCGGTGCATCTGACCATCCAGTCCGCCTTTATTACCGCCGGCCAGCGCTGCACCTGCGCCCGGCGTCTGCTGGTCCGGCGCGGAGAGGCGGGAGATGCTTTCCTCTCCAGGCTGGTGACGGTGAGCCAACGGCTGATCCCCGCGGCGTGGGACGCCGAGCCGCAGCCGTTTCTCGGCGGGCTTATCTCTGAACAGGCCGCGCAGAAAGTGCATCAGGCCTGGCTGCAGCGGATCGCCGCTGGCGCAGTCACCCTACTGGAGCCGCGCTTATTGCAGGCCGGGACGTCGCTGCTGACGCCGGGGATTGTCGACATGAGCGACGTGGCCCAGGTCGAGGATGAAGAGGTGTTCGGCCCGCTGCTTGGCGTCTGGCGCTACGACACTTTCGAGGAGGCGATTGCCCTGGCCAATGCCACCCGCTTCGGGCTCTCCTGCGGGTTAATTTCCCCGGAACGGGAGAAGTTCGATCGGCTGCTGCTCGAGGCGCGGGCCGGGATAGTCAACTGGAACAAACCGCTGACCGGGGCGGCGAGTACCGCGCCGTTCGGCGGCACCGGGGCCTCTGGCAATCATCGCCCCGGGGCCTGGTATGCCGCCGATTATTGCGCCTGGCCGATGGCCAGTCTCGAATCGCCGACCCTGACGCTGCCCGCCAGTCTCAATCCGGGGCTCGACTTTCGGGCCGGGGAGGCGTCATGACCGCCCGCGAAGTCAACTTTGACGGTCTGCCCGGACTGACCCATCACTACGCCGGGCTCTCCTTTGGCAATGAGGCCTCCACCCGGCACCGCTTTCGGGTGTCGAACCCGCAGCTGGCGGCAAAGCAGGGGCTAAAAAAAATGAAAGCCCTCGCCGACGCCGGCTATCCGCAGGCGGTGATCCCCCCTCAGGAGCGGCCCAACGTGCCGCTCCTGCGTCAGCTGGGCTTTAGCGGCAGCGATGAACAGGTGGTGGCTCGCGCGGCTCAGCAGGATCCGGATCTGCTGTCGGCGGTGAGTTCGGCCTCGGCGATGTGGGTGGCCAACGCCGCGACGGTCTGTCCCTCCGCCGATTCGCTGGATGGCCTGGTACACCTGACGGTGGCGAATCTGCAGGATAAATTCCACCGCGCCAGCGAAGCCCCCACCACCGGGGCGTTGCTGCAGGCGATCTTCCCGGACCGCACGCGATTTGCCATCCATCCGGCGCTGCCTGCCTCGGCATGGTTTGGCGACGAAGGGGCGGCGAACCATAACCGTCTCGGCGGGGAATATGGCGCCCCCGGCGTTCAGCTCTTTGTCTATGGCCGCCGCCGGGGAAGCGAAGAGGCGCCGCGTCGCTATCCGGCGCGGCAAACTCTTGAGGCCAGCCAGGCGGTGGCGCGCCTTAATCAGGTCAATCCCCGCCAGCTGATCTTCGCCCGCCAGCATCCGGCGGCGATCGACATGGGGGTTTTTCATAACGATGTCATCGCGGTGAGCAATCGTCAGGTCCTGTTCTGCCATGAGCAGGCCTTTGCCGACCAGAACGCGGTTTTGCAGCAGCTGGCGCAGCAGTTGCCGGGCTTCACCCCGCTGGTGGTTCCCGCCAGCCGGGTCACGGTGGAAGAGGCGGTTGCCACCTATCTGTTCAACAGCCAGCTGTTGAGCCGGGCGGACGGCAGCATGGCGCTGATCCTGCCCCAGGAAGCCCAGGCGCATCCGGGCGTGTGGAACTATCTCAATGAGCTGCTGGCCGGGGATAACCCCATCGCCGCGCTGCAGGTTTTTGATCTGCGCGAGAGTATGGCCAACGGCGGCGGTCCGGCGTGCCTGCGCCTGCGGGTAGTGTTGACGGCCGAGGAGTATCAGGCGGTCAATCCGCACGTCCTGATGAACGATACGCTGTTTGCCACCCTCAATGATTGGGTGGATCGCTACTATCGCGATCGTCTCACCCAGGCCGACCTCGCCGACCCCCAGCTGCTGCGGGAAGGGCGCGACGCGCTGGATCGGTTGACCCAGATCCTGCAGCTCGGTTCGGTTTATCCATTTCAGCAATAAGGGGGCGCGGTGGAACACTTTCTGGCATTAACCCTGGCGGGGCGTTTGCCCCATCACTTTCACGGCGAGACGGCCCATTTCCGCTGGCACTGGCTTGGGGAGGGGATCCTTGAGCTGACGCCGCATGCGCGCTGCGAGCGCGGGCTGGTGCTCTCCTGCGCCATCCATGGCAACGAAACGGCGCCGGTGGAGATTGTCGACCGGCTGGTGCAGCGGCTGGTTCGGGAGGAACTCCCCCTGCGCTGGCGGCTGCTGGTGATCGTCGGTAACCCGCCGGCGCTGCGGGCGAATAAACGCTATCTGCACAGCGATATGAACCGGATGTTTGGCGAGCGCTGGCGGCAATTCCCGGCCAGCGAGGAGACGCAGCGGGCGCAGCGGCTGGAGCAGGCGGTGGGCCGCTTCTATCGCGACCACGATGGTCCGCGCTGGCACCTCGATCTGCATACCGCGATCCGCGGGTCGCTGCATCCGCGCTTCGGGGTGCTCCCGGCCCGCGATACGCCCTGGGAGGAGGATTTTCTTCACTGGCTGGGCGGCGCCGGGCTGGAGGCGTTGGTGTTTCATCGCCAGCCAGGCGGGACCTTCACCCACTTCAGCTGCGAGCGGTTCGCGGCGCTGGCCTGTACCCTTGAGCTGGGCAAAGCGCTGCCGTTGGGGGAAAACGATCTGACGCAGTTTGCCGCCGCCGAGGGGGCTATCTCCCGGCTGCTGGTGGGGGATCTGGCCATTGCCGACGCCCCGGCGCCGTTGCGCTACCGGGTGGTGCAGCAGATCACCCGCCATAGCGATGATTTCCGTCTGCATATGGCGGATCGGACGCTGAACTTCACCCCCTTCGCCCCAGGCACGCTGCTGGCGGAGGAGGGGGAGATGCGGTATGTGGTGGGGGCAGAGCCGGAGTATGTTCTGTTTCCCAATCCGGCGGTGGCCAGGGGGCTGCGCGCTGGCCTGATGCTGGAAAAATTACCCTGAGGGCAAGCCGTCCGCCGGGCGGCCTGCTTAATTTCGCGCGTCGTTTTACATCTTCTTATTTTTTCGTGCGCCAGCGTAAATTTGCAGATTATTCCTGGTAAAATGCTTTGTTTTTAATCTCTCCTCCTTTATACTCTCCATAATTTCTCTGCAAAACAGTAGGTTATTTATTTTTTATTGCAATTCCTCGTTCAAATTCCTTATTTTCTCCATAATTGGTGAGAAACTGTTTTTTACACTTTCATTGTTTTACTCTTGCTCTGACTAATTGACGATTAACGTCGTAAAGTTAATCTCGTCAACACGGCAACGCGCCGTAAGAATAACGTAAAGTAAGGATTGAATGATGAAGAAACTCACTGCACTGTTTGTTGCCTCTACTCTGGCTCTGGGCGCGGCTAACCTGGCTCACGCCGCCGATACCACCACCGCGCCGAGCGACAGCAAGCCGATGATGATGCATCATAAAGGCGGCCCGGGTCAGCATGACATGATGTTTAAAGGCCTCAACCTGACCGATGCGCAGAAGCAGCAGATCCGCGACATCATGAAGAGCCAGCGCGAAAATATGAAGCGTCCGTCCCTTGACGAACGCCGCGCGATGCACGAGCTGATCGCCAGCGATACCTTCGACAAGGCGAAAGCGGAAGCGCAGATCGATAAGATGGAGGCGCAGCATAAAGCGATGGCGCTGTCCCGCCTGGAAACGCAGAACAAGATCTACAACATTCTGACCCCAGAGCAGAAAAAACAGTTCAATGCCAATTTTGAGAAGCATCTGACAGAACGCAACGCGCCGGCAGGTAAAATGCCTGCACCCGCTGAATAATGTAGCGTACTGAATCAAGACCGCCGGTCTTGCCCAATAATGCCATCAGGCGTTGGGCAGGGCCGGCGGTTTTTTCTTTCTGGCTTCTCAGCTAAGCGGGTGCAGCGGGTAGTTGCCGCTGAGCAGAGGTTTACAGAGAATTTTGTAACCATCCTGGTCGAATCCGGCGGGCAGGCGGGTGAGCTCAGCGGCCTGGTCGAGCGAGTCGACGGCCCCCAGCCACAGCCAGTTATGAATGACATGATACTGCGTCATATCAGGGCCGCGCTCCTCCAGCGCCACCGGTCCTGCCCAAGGCCAGCACACCAGCTGTAGCTTGCTCATCTGCGCCAGCAGACGCTGGCGGTGCGCCTCCACGCTCTCCTTTCCACAGCAGGCGCCGGCGCAGCGGCCCAGCGCGGATCGAAAGCAGGCGCGACCGCGGCTGAGCGGCTCCAGACCGAGCAGGCCATAACAGAGGCGCTGTTCGTCAGCGAGGCTCTGCAGCATCTGCAGCGCCGCCCGCCGGTTGGCGAACAGACCATAGAGATGCTGCTGATGAGAGAAATCAACCTCGCGGGCATAGACAATCTGCGGCCGGTCGTCCGCAAGCAGCCAGGCGCAGAGTTGCTTGTTACGCCGTAGCCGCTTGTTAAACAGCGGCTGCTGTTCTTTAATTAACCGCGCCTCCAGCAGCAGGGCCCCCAGCTCGCCAGCGGTGCGCTGCCAGGTAATACGCCGGGACTGACGCAGCATCGCGGCCTCTTCAGGCGTGCGCAGGTGGGAGAGCACCCGGCTGCGCAGGTTAACGCTCTTGCCGATATAGAGCGGCATCGTGTCGCTGTCGCCGTGAAATTGATAGACGCCCGGCAGCTTCGGCAGCGCCTCCAGCCACGGGCGAAGGTGTTCGGGATATTCATAGATCGCCGCCGCCTCAAACTCCAGACGCGGGGCAGATTGCTTTCTGGCCACAATAACTCCTGATACTGTCTATCTATCCAGTATAGCAGGCGGTTTTTGCGGCGAAAAGCGCAAAAAATAACCCCGGCGCGGGCCGGGGCGGGGGAGGGACTATTTTTTCCAGAAATCGTCAAAGACGGTGATGGGCGGCCGACGCTTGTGTTCGGTTTTCAGATACCAGCCTTCGATTGTTTTGGCGATGCTGGGGTCCAGCGTTTTGCCTTCAAGATAGTCGTCGATATTCTCATAGGTGACCCCCAGCGCCACTTCATCCGGCAGGGAGGGGCGATCGTCTTCCAGATCGGCGGTCGGCAGCTTCTTATACAGATGTTCCGGGCAGCCGAGATGGGCCAGCAGCTGTTTGCCCTGACGTTTGTTCAGGCGGAAGATCGGGTTGATGTCGGTGCCGCCGTCGCCATATTTAGTGAAGAAGCCGGTAATCGCTTCCGCCGCATGGTCGGTGCCGACCACCACCCCTTTGGTCATCCCGGCGATGCTGTACTGGGCTTTCATGCGCTCACGGGCTTTTTCGTTGCCGCGAACGAAGTCGCTCAGTTCGATCCCCGCTTCGCGCAGGGCCTGTTCGCTTGCCAGTACCGAGGCTTTGATATTCACCGTCAACACGCGGTCAGGCTGAATAAAGGCGATGGCATCCTGGCAGTCCTGCTCATCCGCCTGCACGCCGTAGGGTAAACGGACGGCGATAAACTGCAGGCTGCTGTCGCCAGTTTCGGCGCGCAGTTCATTGATCGCCATCTGGCACAGTTTCCCCGTGAGAGTCGAGTCCTGGCCGCCGCTGATACCCAGCACCAGCGATTTAATAAAAGGGTAAGTCTGCAGATAGGATTTCAGGAAATCGACGCTGCGGCGGATCTCGCCTGCGGCATCAATCTGCGGCTTCGCGCCCAGCGCCTGAATAATCTCTTGTTGTAGCGTCATCGCGCCCTCCGAAAGTGAATCTGTTTGGCAACCTGTTGGCTTAAAGCTACCTCTTTGCCGCTGAAACGACAAGGACCGGGGTTTTGACTGCCGGAAAAGAAGGCAATCAATGACATAGGATTTCATTATAGATGCCCGCGCGCAGGAGAAAGCGCCGGTCGTCGGCGGAGCGTCAATCCTGTTTACGCAATAACACAATCAGACATGATTTCGCTGTTCGGCTTGAAAAATAACACTATTTATTCCAAGCTTATCGTTACACAGTGGAAGAGAGGAACCAAAATGAACAAAAGCTTAGCAGGAATACTGGGCGTCACCGTCGCGTTAACCTTACTCGCGGGCTGTACCGCTTACGATCGTACCAAAGACCAGTTTACCCAGCCGGTGGTGAAAGATGTGAAGAAAGGAATGTCGCGTGAGCAGGTGATGCAGATCGCTGGCAAACCTTCAACGGAAGTGACGATGGTCCATGCCCGCGGCACCTGCCAGACCTATATCCTCGGTCAACGAGATGGTAAAGTGGAGACCTACTTTGTGGCCCTCGACGAAACGGGGCACGTGATGAACTCCGGCTACCAGACCTGCGCTGAGTATGATACGGATCCGCGCAACGCTAAGTAAGCGCCCTACTGTTGACTGAGTTGTACGTAAGCCCGACCACTGGTCGGGCTTTTTTGTGAGTCCTGATGCTTATTTAATTGCGCGAATTATTTGGATGAAAATGTGAGGGTAGTCAAAACCGGAGGTCAATGAGAGACAATTCTGTTCAACAGGGAATTATCACGACGGCTCAGGTTGCCGTATACTCAACCCATAAACAGAATTAACCGGATGTTACCAGTCTTACCGGCTCTCAGCGGTTACTGAAGGCCCTGGTCTCACACATTGAGGAAGCGTTCATGGAAAAGAAACACATTTATCTGTTCTGCTCGGCAGGCATGTCCACGTCACTGCTGGTCTCCAAAATGCGGGCGCAGGCGGAAAAATACGAAGTCCCGGTCATTATTGAAGCCTATCCTGAGACTCTCGCGGGTGAAAAGGGACCGGAAGCCGACGTTGTATTATTAGGGCCACAAATTGCGTATATGTTACCGGAAATTCAGCGCCTGCTGCCGAATAAACCGGTAGAAGTCATCGATTCTCTTCTGTATGGCAAGGTGGATGGTTTAGGGGTATTGAAAGCCGCCGTCGCGGCCATTAAGAAAGCTGCAGCACAATAATTTTAAATTTTAAAACTCGATATATTTTGACGCCTGGCGGCATCCCGTTGCCGGACGTCAAAGAATAAAGAGTTTATTTTCCCGTCAAAGAGTAATTTCATACATCATCGCCGTAATAGTTTATTGCGGCTTTTAAGGGTATTGACTATGAGTAAAGTGATCGACTCGCTTGAAAAGGTACTCCTTCCTTTTGCAGTGAAAATAGGAAAGCAGCCGCATATTAATGCGATTAAAAATGGATTCATTAAATTAATGCCGTTGACCCTCGCCGGGGCCATGTTTGTATTAATTAACAACGTTTTTCTGAGCTTCGGCGAAGGCTCTTTCTTTTATTCCATGGGCATTCGCCTGGATGCCTCCACCATTGAAACCTTAAACGGTTTTAAGGCTATCGGCGGTAACGTCTATAACGGCACCCTCGGCATTATGTCGCTGATGGCGCCATTCTTTATTGGCTCCGCGCTGGCGGAAGAGCGCAAAGTCGACCCGATGGCCGCAGGCCTGTTGGCGGTCGCGGCCTTCATGACCGTGACCCCGTATAGCGTGGGCGAAGCCTATGCCGTCGGCGCCAACTGGCTGGGCGGGCAGAACATCATCTCCGGCATGATTATCGGTCTGGTCGTCGCGGAGCTGTTCACCTTCGTGATCCGTCGCAACTGGGTGATCAGACTGCCGGACAGCGTGCCGGGGTCGGTATCGCGCTCTTTCTCCGCGCTGATCCCTGGCTTCTTGATCCTCTCCATCTTCGGCATTATCTCGTGGGCCCTGTCGAGCTACGGCAGCAACTTCCACCAGATCATCATGGACTCCATCTCTACGCCGCTGGCGGCGATGGGCAGCGTGGTCGGCTGGGCATACGTCATCTTTAACTCCCTGCTGTGGTTCTTCGGGGTGCACGGTTCGCTGGCGCTGACCGCGCTGGATAACGGCATCATGACGCCATGGGCGCTGGAAAACATCGCGCTGTACAACCAGTACGGATCGGTTGATGCGGCGATCGAAGCGGGTAAACAGTTCCACTTCTGGGCCAAGCCGATGCTCGACTCCTACATCCTGCTGGGGGGTTCCGGGGCGACGCTGGGTCTGATCATCGCCATCTTTATCGCTTCCCGTCGCGCTGACCATCGTCAGGTTGCGAAGCTGGCGCTGCCGTCAGGCATCTTCCAGATTAACGAACCGATTCTGTTTGGCCTGCCGATCATCATGAACCCGGTCATGTTCATCCCGTTCGTGCTGGTCCAGCCGATTCTGGCGGCCATTACTCTCGCGGCCTACAGCCTGGGGATTATCCCACCGGTGACCAACCTGGCGCCGTGGACCATGCCAACTGGCCTGGGGGCGTTCTTCAACAGTAACGGCAGCGTCGCCGCTCTGCTGGTCGCCCTGTTCAACCTTGGCGTCTCCACCCTGGTCTACCTGCCGTTTGTGGTGCTGTCGAATAAAGCGCAGACCGTCATCGAGCAGGAAGAGAGCGAAGAAGACATCGCCAACGCACTGAAATTCTGATACCGCGCGGTACGGGCAGCGTCCCGTACCGCCTGAGAAATGAGGGAAATATTATGTTTGATCTGGACAACATCGACGCGGTAGAGACCCCGGAAAACGACCTCGAAGAGGTGGTGATGGGGCTGATTATCAACTCCGGACAAGCCCGTAGCCTGGCCTATGCCGCGCTAAAACAGGCCAAGCAGGGAGATTTTGCCGCGGCGAAATCGATGATGGAGCAGTCGCGTCAGGCGCTGAGCGAGGCGCATCGCGTGCAGACCCAGCTTATCGAAAGCGACGAGGGCGAAGGGAAAATGAAGGTCAGCCTGGTGCTGGTGCATGCTCAGGATCACCTGATGACCTCCATGCTGGCCCGCGAGCTGGTTGCGGAATTGATTGAGCTGCACGAGAAGGTACAATAGGCCATCACGACGATGAGGCAGCCCAGGATGATGACCACCGAGATCAGTACCGCCAGAGAACAGCAGTTGTTCAACGGGAAGAACTTTCATGTGGTCATCTATAACAAAACGGAAAGCGTGAGCGGGCTCCACCAGCATGATTACTACGAATTTACCGTCGTATTAACCGGGCGCTATTACCAGGAGATCAATGGCAAACGGGTGCTGCTGGAGCGCGGGGATTTTGTCTTTATCCCGATGGGCTCGCACCACCAGAGCTTCTACGAATTTGGTGCGACGCGCATCCTTAACGTCGGCATCAGCAGGCGCTTCTTTGAGAAACACTATCTGCCGCTGCTGCCGTTTGGCCTGGTGGCGTCGCAGGTCTATGCCGTGCAGAGCGCTTTTCTCGGCTATATTGAGTCGGTCATCGCCTCACTCAATTTTCGCGAAACGGAATTTGACGAATTTATCGAGCTGGTCTCCTTTTATGTCATTAACCGTTTACGTCACTATCGCGAAGAGCCGGTTGCAGACGTCGTCCCACAATGGTTAAAAAATACCGTTGAGGCCATGCACGATAAACTGGAGTTTGGCGAGAGCGCCCTCGAGAATATGGTTCGGCTATCGGGCAAAACGCAGGAATATTTAACCCGGGCGACCCAGCGCTATTATGGTAAAACGCCGATGCAGATAATTAACGATATCCGTATCAACTTTGCCAAAAAGCAGCTGGAAATTACCAACTATTCGGTGACGGATATTGCCTATGAATCAGGGTACAGCAGCCCGAGCCTGTTTATTAAAACCTTTAAAAAGCTGACCTCGTTTACGCCGAGCAGTTATCGCAAACATTTGACCAGTATTAATTAAACCCGCGCGGTATTAGCCGCCCGGCTTACACCGTAACTAATTTAAGTTAACTGTCCGCATTTATGCGGAGAGCGGCCTGCGCCCAGGCGCAGCGCCTAAGGGAGAAAAAAATGAGCCAGAAATTAAAAGTCGTCACCATTGGCGGCGGTAGCAGCTATACCCCGGAATTACTGGAAGGTTTCCTGAAACGTTATCATGAACTGCCGGTGACAGAGCTGTGGCTGGTGGATGTGGAAGAGGGCCAGGAGAAGCTCGATATTATCCATGCGCTGTGCGAGCGGATGGTGGAAAAAGCCGGCGTGCCGATGAAGGTTTATAAAACGCTGAACCGCCGCGAGGCGCTGCAGGGCGCGGATTTCGTTACCACCCAGCTGCGGGTGGGCCAGCTGAAGGCGCGTGAAAAAGATGAGCGCATCCCGCTGAGCCACGGCTATCTTGGCCAAGAGACCAACGGGGCGGGCGGGCTGTTTAAAGGGCTGCGTACCATCCCGGTGATTTTCGACATCGTGAAAGATGTGCAGGAGATCTGCCCGGACGCATGGATCATTAACTTCACCAACCCGGCGGGCATGGTCACCGAGGCGGTCTATCGCCACACCAGTTTCAAACGCTTTATCGGCGTGTGCAACATTCCCATCGGCATGAAGATGTTCATCACCGACGTGCTGCAGCTCAGCCCGAGCGATGAGCTGAACATTGACCTGTTCGGTCTGAACCACCTGGTGTTCGTCCGCGACGTGCTGGTTAACGGCGTCTCGCGCTTCGATGAACTGCTGGACGGCGTTGCCTCCGGCCGCTTGACCGCGAACTCGGTAAAAAATATCTTCGACCTGCCGTTTAGCGAGGGGCTGATCCGCTCCCTGCGCCTGATCCCATGCTCCTATCTGCTCTATTACTTTAAGCCAAAAGAGATGCTGGCGATTGAGATGGGCGAGTACTATAAGGGCGGCGCGCGCGCCCAGGTGGTGCAGAAGGTGGAGAAGCAGCTGTTCGAGCTGTATAAAAATCCGGATCTCAAGGTCAAGCCGAAGGAGCTGGAGCAGCGCGGCGGCGCCTATTACTCCGATGCCGCTTGCGAAGTGATCAACGCTATCTATAACGACAAGCAGACTGAGCACTATGTGAATATCCCGCATCATGGCCATATCGATAATATCCCGGCGGACTGGGCGGTCGAGATGAGCTGCACCTTAGGTCGCGATGGCGCGAAGCCGACGCCGCGCATCACCCATTTCGACGAGAAGGTGCTGGGGCTTATCTACACCATCAAAGGGTTTGAAGTGGCGGCCAGCCAGGCGGCGATCAGCGGCGAGCTGAACGACGTGCTGCTGGCGCTGAACTTAAGCCCGCTGATCCATTCCGATCGTGACGCCGAGCAGCTGGCGCGGGAGATGATTCTGGCTCATGAAAAATGGCTGCCGAACTTTGCGGCGACGATCGAAAAACTGAAAGCGTAACGGGAGCGGCAAATGGAACGCGTATTGATCGTCAACGCCGACGACTTCGGCCTCAGTAAAGGGCAGAACTACGGCATTATCGAAGCCTGCCGCAACGGCGTGGTGACATCGACTACGGCGCTGGTCAACGGCGCGGCTATTGACCACGCCGCCCAGCTGAGCCGCAGTACGCCGGAGCTGGCGGTCGGGATGCACTTTGTGCTGACGCTGGGCGAACCGCTGTCGGCCATGCCGGGGTTAACCCGCGACGGCCGGCTGGGCAAATGGATCTGGCAGCAGGCGGAAGAAGATACCCTGCCGCTGGAGGAGATTGCCCATGAGCTGGCGTGTCAGTACCGTCGTTTTATCGATCTCTTCGGCCATGAGCCGACGCATCTCGACAGCCATCACCATGTGCATATGATCGCCGCGATCTATCCCATCGTCGCCGCTTTTGCCCGCGATAAAGGCATCGCGTTGCGCATCGATCGCCAGGTGGCGGCGCAGAGCGGTCTCGATCAGCAGGCGGCGCGCAGCAGCGCAGGCTTCAGCAGCGAGTTTTACGGGGAAGCCGTCTCTGAGGCGCTGTTCCTGCAGACGCTGGACGCCTCAATCGCCCGCGAGGAGCGCTCCCTGGAGGTGATGTGTCATCCGGCCTTTGTCGACCAGACCATCATGGGCAGCGCCTACTGCTACCCGCGGCTGGGCGAGCTTGATGTGCTGACCTCTGCCTCGCTGAAAGCGGCGGTGGCCGACCGGGGTTATCGCCTGGGAACCTACCGCGACGTGTAAGCCCGACGGGGGAAAGGAAAGTGAGTCAAGCCCGGCACACCGTGCCGGGCTTTTTGCTACGCCGGAATAGCGGCGATTTTTGGGCTTCTCGACCACACCCGGTGGGCCGTCATCAGGGCGAGCAGTTTATCTGCCGCCGGGGTGTCGAGAGCATCGGTAACGATGACGCCCTCTTCGCCCTGGGCCGGGACCTGGAGAACCGACGTTAACTGCCGCGCATCGCCTGCCAGCAGGATCGGCTTCAGGTGCTTATAGGCCTCCAGCAGGTAGTAGCGCGCATCGCCGCTCTGGCTCAGGGCGCTGAGGTCGCCGCCGGGCACCACCACGGCATCCACCGTCAGCGATGGGGAACCGGCGAAGGTGCCGGCGATCGGCACGGGAGAACCATCGTCGGCGATGACCTCGCCCATCCGCGAATAGAGCAGTTTACTGTGCACGCCCTGGGCCTGTAGCGCCTGCAGGAGATGGACCAGGTCCTGCGCCGAGGTACGCTCATTGAGCAGCACCGCCACCACGCGACCTTTCACATCCCCTTCGGCGTCCGCATAGAGGCTGAGGGTGGGATCTTTCTCCACGCCGTTGACCGGGGAGGGCAGAGTGAGGCTGCGCTGCTCATCGCTCAGTTCAATACCTAAATTCGCCCCGACCGCTTCCGCCAGCCGGGTATCAATATGGGCCAGGTGATCGACCACCCGCTCGCGGATCCAGGTGCGGACCACTTTGCTGAGCTCGAAGCTGAAGCCATCGATAATATGCTGCTGCTCAATCGGCGTCTGGCTCAGCCAGAACAGACGCGGCTGGGCGTAATATTCGCCGAATGAAGGGCTGCGCTGGCGGATCTTCTCACCGTCGACGCGCTCGGCAAGGGACTCGAAACCGCCGCGTTTGGCGGCTGGCGGCGTCTCGCGCGGCCAGTTGTCGTTGATCGAGTTGGGTTCGTAGTTGGCCGGGTTGGTGTCAATCTCCATCCGGTGCATACCGTCGCGCTGGAAGTTGTGATACGGGCAGGTTGGCCGGTTGATCGGGATTTCATGGAAATTCGGTCCGCCGAGGCGGCTAATCTGCGTATCGGTGTAGGAGAAGAGACGTCCCTGCAGCAGCGGATCGTTGCTGAAATCGATGCCCGGTACGATATGCCCGGGATGGAAGGCCGCCTGTTCGTTCTCGGCAAAGAAGTTGTCCGGGTTGCGGTTGAGGACCATTTTGCCGACCCGTTGCACCGGCACCAGCGCCTCAGGGATCAGCTTGGTGGGATCTAACAGGTCGAAGTCAAAATCAAATTCGTTCTCCTCGGGGATCAGCTGCAGCCCGAGCTCAAATTCCGGGTAGTCCCCGGCTTCAATGGCCTCCCACAGGTCGCGGCGATGAAAATCGGGGTCACGGCCGGTCAGCTTCTGCGCTTCATCCCACACCAGCGACGCCTTGCCGGCGACCGGTTTCCAGTGGAAGCGAACAAAGGTGGCTTTGCCCTCGGCATTGATCAGGCGGAAGGTGTGGATCCCGAAGCCTTCCATGGTGCGATAGCTGCGCGGGATGCCGCGATCGGACATCGCCCACATCACGTTGTGCAGCGTTTCCGGCTGCAGGGAAACGTAGTCCCAGAAGGTGTCGTGAGCGCTTTGTCCCTGGGGTATGGCCCAGTGGGGCTCAGGCTTCACGGCGTGGACAAAGTCGGGAAACTTCAGCGCGTCCTGAATGAAGAAGACCGGGGTGTTGTTGCCGACGAGGTCAAAAATCCCCTCGTCGGTGTAAAACTTGGTGGCGAAGCCGCGAATATCGCGAACGGTGTCCGCCGACCCCGCGCCGCCCTGCACGGTGGAGAAGCGCACAAAGACCGGGGTGATTTTATCGGCTGCCGAGAGAAAATCGGCTTTGGTCAACGCTGTCAGACTTTTGTAGGGCTGGAAGTAACCGTGGGCCGCTGAGCCGCGGGCATGTACGATACGCTCCGGAATTCGCTCATGGTCGAAGTGGGTGATCTTCTCCCGCAGAATGAAATCTTCCAGCAGCGTTGGGCCGCGGGCACCGGCGCGCAGCGAGTTCTGATCGTCGGCAATGCGCACGCCCTGGTTGGTGGTCAGCGGATAGTCTTCTCCGCCTTTGCGCTGCGGCTCCAGGGCGTCAAGTTTGCTGCTGTGGGTATCAGGCGCTTTCAGGCTGCCAGGGGCGGTCGGTTCAGCGCCAGGGGCGGTGGGTTTCGGCGTGGGGCGCCACTCCCGATCATCCGGCGCCAGCGAGTCGAGACCCGGCTGCGCTTCCTCGCTGCCGTGAACCGGTGCCTGCTGGTGGTGCGGGTTTGGGTGCTTATCAGACATTGCTCGTCTCCTGCTTTCATTGCTAAAAGTGGTCGTTGATAAACCAAAACCCTTCTAACTATAGAACATTACGCTGGCTGCGCCCGGCGAGGGGGCAGGGAGTTATCCTAAAATGCGCATCGGCGGCAGGGGGGCGACGAACGGGGGCACGATCGGCTATGATAGAGGTTTCTGTTTCCCGCTTTGCTTAGTGAATCCATTTGTTATGAAACCATTGCGCCAACAAAATCGCCCTGTCATTAGCTACGTGCCGCGCGTGGAGCCTGCGCCCCCGGAACATGCCGTGAAAATGGACCATTTTCGCGATGTCTGGATTTTGCGCGGGAAGTATGTCGCCTTTCTGCTGATGGGGGAGCATTTCCGCCGTTCACCGGCGTTCAGCGTGCCGGAGTCGGCGCAGCGCTGGGCTAACCAGGTGCGTCAGGAAGGTGAGATTGAAGCCTGAATCTGCTGCAGAAATAAAAAAACCGCTGATTATCAGCGGTTTTTTTGTGCTTACCGTTTAGCGATGCGCCAGTTCGGCCTCTTCTTCGCTATCGAAAATCGACTTGTCGGTCTGGCGCAGCCACTGGCTGGTCAGCGTCCCGGCGGTCATGGAGCCGTTAACGTTCAGCGCGGTACGCCCCATATCGATCAGGGGTTCGACGGAGATCAGCAGCGCCACGAGGGTCACCGGCAGGCCCATCGCCGGCAGGACGATCAGCGCGGCGAAGGTGGCCCCGCCGCCCACCCCGGCGACGCCCGCCGAGCTGACGGTGACGATGCCCACAAGGGTGGCAATCCACATCGGATCCAGCGGGTTGATGCCTACGGTCGGTGCGACCATCACCGCCAACATGGCTGGGTAGATACCGGCGCAGCCGTTCTGACCAATGGTGGCGCCAAAGGAGGCGGAGAAGCTGGCAATCGACTCCGGTACGCCGAGACGACGGGTCTGCGCTTCCACGTTCAGCGGAATGGAGGCGGCGCTGGAGCGGCTGGTGAAGGCGAAGGTGATCACCGGCCAGACTTTACGGAAGTACTTCAGCGGGCTGATGCCGTTAATCGCCAGCAGCAGGCCGTGAACGACAAACATGATGCCCAGCGCGATGTACGAGGCCACCACGAAGCCGCCAAGCTTGATGATATCCTGTAGATTCGACCCGGCAACCACTTTGGTCATCAGCGCCAGCACGCCGTAAGGGGTCAGCTGCATCACCAGACGAACCAGCTTCATCACCCAGCCCTGCAGGGTATCGATGGCGGTCAGTACGCGCTGGCCTTTTTCCACATCCTCTTTCAGCAGCTTCAGGGCTGCGACGCCGAGGAAGGCCGAGAAAATGACGATGCTGATGATCGAGGTCGGGTTAGCCCCGGTGAGGTCAGCAAACGGGTTCTTCGGCACGAAGGAGAGGATCAGCTGCGGAACGCTGAGATCGGCCACTTTACCCACATAGTTGCTCTGAATGGCGTTCAGACGGGCGGTCTCCGCGCTGCCCTGGACCAGCCCCTCGGCGGTGAGGCCGAATATGTTGGTCACCAGCACGCCAACCAGGGCGGCGATCAGGGTGGTGAACAGCAGAGTACCGATGCTCAGGAAACTGATTTTCCCCAGCTGCGAGGCATTGTGCAGGCGGGCCACGGCGCTAAGGATTGACGCGAAGACCAGCGGCATAACGATCATTTGCAGCAGCTGGACATAACCGTTGCCGACGATATTGAACCACTGGATGGAGTCTTTCAGCACCTGGCTGTCAGACCCATAGATCAGCTGTAGCGCCAGACCGAAGATCACGCCAATCGCCAGGCCGACCAGGACCTTCCTGGCCAGGCTCCACTGTTTATGGCGAGTTTGCCCCAGCGCAAACAGCAATACGGCGAACACGACTACGTTCGCTATTAATGGAAAGTTCATCCCCGTTCTCCTGATATTTTTATAACCTGGGCTGGTGGATAACCAGCTCTTATGACCGCAAGGTTAGCAGAAGGCGTTATCAAGGACTTATATTCAAATGGAATGGGTTATAACCAAATGGCGTTTTCTGCCGGTTTATCGCCCACTCTGGTGACTTATGAAGCGATTGAAGGTGATCTGCAGGGAATTAATCACCCCGGAAGACCAGCGTATCGCGCTGTTGTCCGCCAGCGTCTGCGGCATCCAGACGGCATAGACGAACAGCGCCATGCATAAGGCGCGCTCCAGCTGGTTGCCTTTGCGCGGCGCAAGGATCGGCAGCCGGAAGCGCCAGCGACACGGCCATAGCAGCGGCACTCCGGCGGGGGTGAGCATATCGGCGAGAATGTGGCTGAGATAGCCCAGCACCAGGCCCTGGAGGGCGTCCGCCGGGACAATCCAGCTGTCAGGCACCTTGAGGTAGAATAGCGTCAGCGCGCCAAACACCGCCAGCAGGCTGTGGGTGAAGCCGCGGTGGCCAAAGGCCCGCGCCACGGGCCTGGAGATCCAGCTCAGCCGCTGGCCAAGAAACGACTTTGGGTGGTCGATGTCAGGCAGCAGGCAGGTCAAGACCGCGGAGGGCACAATATGCCACCAGTCGCCCTGCGCCAGCACCGGCGTTAACTCTGCGTTTTTGGCAAATACTGCGCAGGCGATTGAAAAGAAGAGATGGCCTTCCGCCGTCATGATAACACACCCTAAACTGTCGATTCATACAGTATAGGGTTTTTATACAGTGCACGGAAGAGGTGACGGTGTAACTCTTTGTCACAAATTCTCAGCGCGCCAGCCATCCGCCGTCGACGGCCAGGGTATAGCCATGAATATAGTCGGCGGCGGACGAGGCGAGAAACACCGCCGGCCCCTGCAGGTCACCCGGCACCCCCCAGCGACCGGCGGGGATACGCTCAAGGATTGCCTGGTTACGCTCTTCATCTTCGCGCAGCGCCTGGGTGTTATTAGTGGCCATATACCCGGGCGCAATGGCGTTGACGTTGATACCCTGACCAGCCCATTCGTTGGCCAGCAGGCGGGTCAGGCCCAGCACGCCGCTTTTCGAGGCGGTATAAGAGGGGACGCGGATCCCGCCCTGAAACGAGAGCATCGAGGCGATGTTAATAATTTTCCCGCCTTCACCCTGGCGAATGAACTGCCTGGCGACCGCCTGGCAGAGGAAGAAAACCGCTTTCAAATTCAGATCGATGACCGCGTCCCAGTCGCTTTCCGTGAAGGTCAGGGCGTCATGGCGGCGGATAATCCCGGCGTTGTTAACCAGAATATCGACCCGGCCCATCGCTGCTACCGCCTGGTCGACCAGAACGGTCATATCATCCTGATGGCTGAGATCCGCCTGAATGGCATGAAAGCGGCGGCCCAGCGCCTCAACCTGCGCGGCCGTGTCGTGGGGAATTTTGCGGTTGATGCCGACGATATCGCATCCGGCCTGCGCCAGGCCCAGCGTCATTCCCTGTCCCAGGCCGGTATCGCAACCGGTCACGATGGCGACCTTACCCGTCAGGTCGAAGGCGTTCAGTACCATATTCACCTCTGCGTGCTGATCTTCAGGCGTACGATGACGCCACCTGTGCCCAGCATAGAGGCAGGAAAACAAAATTACAATTAAAATGAAACGCTGTTTTGATTTTATTGCCGGCGGCGTGACGGCGATCGCGTCAGCCGCCAGCGGCCTTACCCGAGCAGCGCCTCGACGGTCAGGGCCTGCAGTGACGGCAGCTTGACGTCCGCCAGCACAAAGCGCGGGTCGCGGCTGTTCTCCACTTCCGGCACCACGATAGCGCGCATGCGTGCAGCTTTGCTGGCGATCATGCCGTTGACCGAGTCCTCCAGCGCGACGCAGCGCTGTGGGTCGACCCCGAGGGCGGCGGCGCAGTTGAGATACACCTGCGGGTGCGGTTTGCTCCAGGGCAGATGCTCCGCCGAGGCGAGGGCATCAAACTGATCGCGCAGCTCGAACATATTGAGCACTTTCTCCAGCATCACCAGCGGCGAGGCTGAGGCCAGCCCAACCTTCAACCCCTGGGCTTTACACAGGGCCACCGCCTCGCGCACCCCCGGCAGCAGCGGACGTGAGGCTTCCACCAGTTCGATGGCGCGACGGATAATGCGCGCGGTGGCTTCCGCGCGGTCCACGCCGCGCCACGGCTGCTGGGCGTACCACAGATCCACCACCAGGTCGATTCGCAGACCCAGCAGGTCGGGCAGTTCATCGCGGCGGCGGGTATCCACCCCCAGGCTCTCCATGACCTCGACCTCCGCCTGATCCCAAAGCGGCTCAGAGTCAATCAGCAACCCGTCCATATCAAAAATCGCAGCCTCAATGCGGCGCTTCGCTGACATATGTCCTTCTCCTGTTGCGTAATCAGATAAACGAATCGGCATTCATGGTATATCATACCGCGCATTATTGGGCGAAATTCGCCGTGGAAGATAGACTTATACCCGACACATTCGGGTAAGCGAGGAGCGCCTGCGCCACGCAACGGGCGGCAGGCGAACCACTAACGCGTCTTTAACAAGGGGAACTCATGACGTACCAACAAGCTGGACGCATTGCGGTCATCAAACGTATTTTGGGATGGGTCATCTTTATTCCCGCCGTGCTGTCGACGCTGATTTCTGTCCTCAAATTTATGTATGAGCACAGTGAAAAGAAACCCGGCATTGATGCGGTAATGATGGATTTTGCGCACGTCATGATTGAGATGATGCGCTTTAACACGCCGTTCCTGAACTTTTTCTGGTACAACTCACCGCTGCCGGATTTCCACCACAGCCTGAACATCGGCTTCTGGATTATCTTCATTCTGGTGTTCGTCGGTATGGCGCTGCAGGCCTCCGGCGCGCGGATGGCGCGGCAGGCGAAATTTCTCCGCGAGGGGATTGAGGATCAGCTGATCCTCGAGCAGGCGAAAGGCGCGGAAGGGTTAACTCGCGAGCAGCTCGCCGAACGCATTGTGGTGCCGCGACATACGATCCTGGTGCAGTATTTCCCGCTGTACGTGCTGCCGGTGATCGTGATTGTCATCGGCTACTTCTTCTTCTCGCTGCTGGGCTTTCTCTAAGCCAGGTGCCCGGTTAGCCGGGCGCCATCTTATTCCGCCGGCAGAGGGCGTGATTTACCCTGATTATCGACGGCAACGTAGATAAACAGCGCTTCCGTCGCCTTGTAGCGCTGGCCAATCGGTTCTGAAGAGACTTTTTTCACCCACACTTCGATGTTGATGGTCACCGAGGTATTGCCGCGCTTCACGCAGCGGGCATAGCAGCACACCACGTCGCCGACGGCCACCGGGCGTAAAAAGGTCATCCCATCCACGCGCACGGTCACCACGCGACCCTGGGCGATCTCTTTGGCCATAATGGCGCCGCCGATATCCATCTGCGACATCAGCCAGCCGCCAAAAATATCCCCGTTGGCATTAGTATCCGCCGGCATTGCCAGGGTGCGTAAAACCATTTCGCCCTTCGGGGCGAGATCTGTTGTTGTCATGCTCTACTCTGTTGTGGTCAAAGACGATCAGCGGGATGCTACTATGAAAACGGCGGAGAGAGAATAGGGGATAGCGCCCGCGGAGGCGGGCGCAGGCTGCCGGGGAATTAGTGGTGGTCGTCCTGCGGCATATGGCGGTAGATGTAGATCCCGCTCAGCAAGGTAAAGACCAGCGTGAGAGCGGTTAAACCGAAGACCTTAAAGTTAACCCAGATATTCTGCGGCAACCAGAAGGCGATATAGATATTAGCCAGCCCACAGAGGATAAAAAACGCCGCCCACGCCAGGTTTAGACGCGACCAGACCTGCTGCGGCAGGGTCAGCTCTTTACCCAGCATGCGCTGGATAAGCGGCTTTTTCATTACCCACTGGCTGAACAGCAGCGCGCCGGCGAACAGCGCATAGATCACCGTCACCTTCCATTTAATAAACTCATCATTGTGGAAGAAGAGCGTTAATCCGCCGAAGACGGCCACCAGCACGAAGGTGATCAGCGCCATTTTTTCGATTTTACGGTAGCGCACCCAGCTGTAGATCAGCACGATGGCGGTCGCCACAATCAGCGCCGTGGTAGCGGCGTAGATATCGTAAAGCTTGTAGAAGGCGAAGAAGACCACCAGCGGTAAAAAATCCAGAAACTGCTTCATACATCGATCCCGTCTGTCAGGACGGACCGGGAAATTCCCCGGTCCAGGTTAAAATTAGCTACGGATAAGCATATACACGCGGAATAAATAGATCAGCAACAGGGCGGAAATCAGGTTGCTGATGGTGTTGATGACCACCGCGCCGACGTTCGGCGTCAGCACGGCAAAGCTGGAAGCGAACAGCAGCAGCAGGGTTTTCGCCACCAGCCAGCCGATAATGGCCGGCGCCACCAGCCGCAAATTGGCCCAGGCCAGACGCATGCTGCTGCGCATGGCGCTGAGGATGCCCATTTTGTCCTGCACCAGCATGATCGGCGCAAAGGCCAGCACAATGGCCAACAGGACGCCGGGCACCAGCACTAACATCATCCCCATCTGCACCAGGAAGGTGGTGAAGAGGATCAACAGCAGCAGCTTCGGCAGCACCGGCGCCGAGGCGCCGATAGCGCGCAGAGCGCTGACGCGATGACCGGCAGAGACCAGCTGGATGAGCAGCAGGACGCCGCCGGCGAGGATCGCATTGCCCACCAGACCCGAGAAGGTCGATGCCGCCGAGGCGCGCAGCAGAACCTGCTGCTGCTCCGGCGTCATATTCTGCACCAGTTCGAACAGGCCTGCGCTACCGGCGAGGTTGTCGCCTTCGCTGAGTATCGACAGCTGCTCGTCGCTGGGTGAAAAGGCATGGCCAAGTACTACCGTAATGAACGCGCACAACAGCGCAATCAGCAAAATGGTAATGAACTGATTACGAAAAAAATTCCCGGTGTCACGGTAGACGGACTTCGCCGTGATAGACATGCATTCTCCTTGAGTGTCGCAGGTGTTAACTAGCCGGCGATTGTACCGCAAATCGTTCCGTCGTAGCACTCTCTGCGCCGGTCAGGGCAGGTATATCTTTGTAAAGAGGCCGCAATGGCGGCAGGCCATAGCGCGCTCGCGCCCGGTTGCAGGCGTCGTTTTCCTCGCCATCTTCCCCGGACATGGCGAATTCGCGACATGGCGAGGGACGGTTTTCATAGATAGTGCAGTGGACGGCGTCGCCGATTTCGCCCGATAGCGCCGCGCAGCGGCCCTGGCGTTGGTTGGTGCCGCTCATGCAGCGCAGGAAAGGGGTTAGCGGCTCGGTCAGCGCGGAGGGCACCAGGCCGCCCGCATCGTCGGCTTCCGCCCAGTAGAAAGAGACACGAAAATACGCACAACAGGCACCGCACGTCATGCACGGGTTGATTTCACTCATAATTACACCTGAAAAAAACGCATCAACACAGATTGTCGGCAGTTAACTTATCCAGCCGCCTCAGCGGCGGCAAGAGGGGCAGAAATAATTTTTTTCGCGAAAAGTGAAAATTGATGTGTGAAGGATTCAGCGTATTGCGATCGGTATCAAAAATTAATCTGGATCAATAAATGTTAAATCTAAGGTTTTAGTGTGATCTAAAACAGATCAAACGTAACTCGTTATAGGTATATTTGGCCGCGCTGAAAAACCATAATGAGGAAGTGGACATGAAGAAGTTAGCAGCGGCGGCATTAATTCTAAGCACTCTTTCCACCGGCAGCGTCTGGGCGCATGAAGCGGGTGAATTTTTCATTCGCGCCGGGACCGCCACCGTCCGACCGACGGAGGGCTCTGACAATGTGTTAGGCAGCCTGGGCGGTTTCAACGTCAGTAACAACACTCAGTTGGGTTTAACCTTTACCTATATGGCGACCGATAACATCGGCGTGGAACTGCTGGCGGCAACGCCGTTCCGCCATAAGGTTGGTACCGGGCCCACCGGCACCATCGCCACCGTCCATCAGTTGCCACCCACCCTGATGGCGCAGTGGTACTTTGGCGATGCGCAAAGCAAGGTGCGCCCTTACGTGGGGGCGGGGATTAACTACACCACCTTCTTTAATGAAGACTTTAACGATAACGGCAAGGCGGCCGGGCTTTCCGATCTGAGCCTGAAGGACTCCTGGGGCGCGGCAGGGCAGGTCGGCCTCGATTACCTGATTAACCGTGACTGGCTGCTGAATATGTCGGTGTGGTACATGGATATCGATACCGATGTGAAATTCAAAGCCAACGGCGTGGACCAGAAAGTCAGCACCCGTCTGGATCCGTGGGTGTTTATGTTCTCCGCAGGCTATCGGTTCTAAATTCTTCTGCAAAACTCCTGCAAAATCCCTCTGCAAAACTGGTCATTATATGACCAGTTTTTTCCATTCTTTCCCGCGTGAATCATTGTATCGATCAGTCATTGTTTTACTGGTGTGTCCTAGCAAAATTTGAGTATCAATGCCTTGTTCACGATAAAGCCGTTCAGATAAAGATCTTTGTTCGTGAAAGCTCGGAGGCGTACCATTTTTTGACCAATCGTAATCTGCCTCATCTCTTGCCTTACTGAATGCCACTGTGAGTGTACCGGGTTTTACTTTGCCTCCTCTTTTTGCAGTCCCTTTTGCATGATGGTGATGCAACAAATACGGACTCAAAACTCTATCCCTACACAAAGAGATAACCTCTCCAAGACTCATACCTAACTGGTAGCATTTCAAATGTAGTGGAAGTGCTATCTTTGCCCCTGTTTTGCTTTGTTCGATAAGAAGATAGTTATCCTCAACATCCGAAAATTTCATATTGCATATGTCTGCAAGGCGCTGACCGGTTATGATGGCAAGAAGCATTCCACGCTGAAGAAAATAATTTTCCTTTTCTGCCGATGCATATATGATCTTCCACTCATCAAAGGTCAGACGCTGCCTGGAAATCTTCACATGAGGTTTTTTTGCTGCTTCTGCTGGATTAAAACCAACTGGTACGTCCCCGAGTTGCTGTGCCTCTTTAAAAACGTCTATGACAACTTTTCTGAATATTTGCCCCATTCTGTTATGCCCTTTTTCTTTGTACTCATCTAATATGTTGACAATGTCTTTAACGGTTATCTGATCAAGTGAACGTAATCCAAGATGTTCATCCAATACTTTAAGTGGTGAATTTTTTTGTTTTAATGTGTTGAGTTTAATTTCTCCGCGGCTATATCTTTCTTCTTGAATCTTTTTGTACCGAGTGATAAATGTTGTTACCGACGATGATCCCCCCATCCGCTCATGTACTTCGTTTTTTATTTTGAGGATATTTCTCATTTGTTGTTCTGCGAGTCGAGTGTTTGCTTCTATTGCAATCTCGGTAGCGATCTTTTCATCTGTACCTAATCCATGAAACTTACCTGTAACAGGGTGTTTATAACGCCAATATACTTTGTTCGTCCTTGAATCAAAGTACGGAGATAGCCCGGGAATATTGACGTTATGTTTGCGTGGTCTGCCCATCTTCAAGAATTCTCCTAAGTAACGGGTGATCTTGTTTTTTCATCACTGGTTTCGTTGCCATCCCGACAAAGCGGGCTGTAATTTCTACCCGCCAACTTTTCCCGACTTTTTGAGGTGGAGGGGAAATCATTCCATTCTTAGCATATTTATTTAAGGTTGATGGGCCCGGAATAGGATCCCCAAACTCATGTTCAGCCCATACAGACAGAAGAACTAATCGCGACATATTTCCTCCTAATAATGGCCCAATACAGGGCCATTTGCTGAATTTGTAAAATCAGTTTTGAGTTAGTTTCTGCAGCACTTGATTTCCTTCGATGAGGCGCTGCCAGATTGCAGAAACATACCGGGCCTGGTGAATAGCATCGGCAAGTGCGTTGTGTCGTTCGCCCTCAAACGGGATTGCTTTTTGGGGTTCGTAGTTTATGGCATGGCCGAGTTCTACCATTGTTCGAACGTCCCGATCGTTCCAGTATTCCCACGGATAATCTTCAGCAATGCAATCGTAAGAAGAACGCAGAATAGAGTTGTCGAATGACGCACCGTTACCCCATACCTGCGCCTTTTTGCTCCCACCAGCGACATTATCAGAAACAAATTCTCTGAACTGGAGTAATGCATCCAGCAACGGGATAGCATCATCATTTACGATCGCAGAGCGTGCTTCGGAGGACTGCTTAAGCCACCAGATAACAGTAGAGGGATCGATTACGGCGCCCCAGTTCACAGAGGATTCAAGGCATACGACTTTATAGAAACTTTCTCCAATAGAGCCGGTTGCCGGGTCAAAAACAACCGCACCAATAGCGACGATAGGGGCGTTATGTTTTTTACCCATGGTTTCCAGATCAACCATAACGTGAACATAATCAATTGGCTGGTCTTCCTCGTTATTATGATGACCGGATTCAATATCTACAGCATCCATTTGATGAACAACTTCATCTGTTTTTTCTTTTTGGTTAACCTTGCCCGTAACGTCAACAAGACCGTCAATGGAAAATACTCCGTCCCCAATTTTTGAAACTTCAGGTTGCCTGGTCTTGGTAAGGTCTTCGGTTACCCACTTCGGATCCGTAGGGTCGCTAATCCCTTCAACATATTCGCCGCGCTCGGAGGCCAGAACCTGATTAGCGTCTGGACGTTGCTTTTGAGCCTCTTTTACCAGTTCGGTACCAACTGCTTTAAAGTCGGAGGAGAGTGTTTCCAGTTTTGCGCTGCTATCCTCTCCGGCGATTGCTTGGTTTATTGCATCCAGAGTGACTGCTGCAGATGGAATATGCCCCGCCTTGGCAAGCGTTTCAGCGCTCGGGGTATCATGCTTATGTTCAGTCAGATTCGCGTTGATGTAGCCACGCAACCGATCTGGAAAAGGAGTTATTCCACTGGATGCTTCCCTGATTAGTGCAAAAATCGCTGCACGGGAATAATCAAGGATGCCTGGTGTGCTCCGTAATGCTGCAGACCATTCTTTAAATGGACTTTCTTTCTTCTGTACTATTTCCTTCGCGCGGCGGTGGACTGATGCCGGAAAATTATAGATATCAAAATCCATAGGCATCGTCGCAAGGGCGATCTCTATATCCAGAGTATCCAGCGAATGCTGATAATCCGGATTGCGGTCAGTTTTGTTACCGCCGCCAGCATTGGCGCCGGCATCGGTTTTGTTTATTGAGGTGATATAGTTTCCAGCAGCCCATTCCTTTGTAAGGATCCCGCGGTCAATGTGCGACGTTTCAAGCCACAATTTGGCGAACTGAATTTGCTTGCCGAGCTCATGGCGTTTCCCCACAGGAAATACGCTCTTAAATGCACTGGTAAATTTCCACAGGCCAGGCATATCATATTTTTTAAGCTCCGGAATGTTTTCTGCCGTCAGCAGCAGATTCTGCACACCGTGATTATCCGTATCCATTTCCATCGCTGAAAGGCGGTTACGATGAGGAATGCTAATGTGATACACGTGACGCTCGTCGGCCATATACTGGGCAAGCAGCTGCGTGCGGAATGACATTTCCGCCAGGTTGAAGAGTGCTTCTTCATTGTTCGAATAGTCCTCTTCATCGCTATTTGCAGGAGAGATATCGTTTTCTGGTTTACTGGAGGGCTGTGGTTCAGCAGCCGCCGGCGCAACGATTTTTTGCCATGTCAGCCCGTCTTCACCACCAAGCTCGTAGCGATCGCACCAGGTGTCATCCAGTACACCTTCTTCCGGTAAGTCATCAACGATGAGCCAATTGGTGCGGATCGGCAGCTGATGGCTGGCGCCGCGGCCAACGTTAATTTCAGCGTCTTCCAGGATGTCCAGGATTTTGCGCTCGGCGCGAGAATCGGATTTAGCAGAGAACCAGCAGAAGAGACTTTTCGCTTCGTTTGCTTTTGCCTTCGCTTTAATGAGATACGGGTAGTTGTTCATTGCGTTTGGGCTCCTTTGGATTGTAAGATACCCGGCAGCTGATGGCAGCCGCCCTGGTGGTGGTCATTGGTCAAAACTCGATTCCGGAAAGCTTTGGTCGGCTGACCGGGTACTTAACCCGCCTTGCGCGGGTTTTGTGCTTTATGGGGCTGGCGAATCGCCCCGCAGCAGCTGTGATACGCGAACGTCGTCAAGCGCTCGCAGGATAGGCTCAAAAGTTTTATGGGCTGGCAGTTTAGATACCGCAGTGATCACTTCTGTAACGGTGATGTCATCGCCACGGGGGCTATAACCACCACCTGGGCCACGCTGTGAAATTACCAGGTTACCCGCCCGCAGCTTTTTGAAGATCTGCTCAAGGTATGAAGTAGACAGCTTTGACTCTTTACTGATGGCCGTCAGTGAAACGGGCGAGCCGTCATAGAGCTTATTCAAAGTGGCGGCGGCCTGGACAGATGCCAGAACGCGTTTCATTCCAAATTCCATAATCACTTCTCCGGCCGTAACGGCCATTGGTCAAAACTCGATTCAAAAACTCACTGCAGGCTGTTGGTCGACAGCCATTTTTTGTGCATTTCGGTAGGGGAGGCACTGGCCCAGTACTTTTTGTTCATCGGCGTTGCTGTTGCAACTGGCCTCTGATGGATAAACACCGATCAGAACATCAGAGCATTCACCAGTGAGAGCACATACGCTGATGACAAGGGCAAACAGGGTATTCATGCCTCAGCCTCAGGGTTTCCTTTCTGCGCCAGTAAGTAACACAGCTGGCGTAGTCTCACCTCGAACCAGTTCAGGCGGGTCGCCTGGTTCCCGGTAGGTACTCGGGCAAAATCCTTCATAGTTATCTCCAGTTAACTCATTATTGGGATGTGGTTTTGCAATGCGGCGCCGGGTGCCTCCCGGTGACGGCAGCCAGTTAACAACTACCGCCGACAACTTTTTCCCCACAACGTGTGAATAACCGCCATGTTTACTTTTTTAACTGTGTCGCGTGCGCATAGCCGCATTCACCGCATTGCAAACCCTGGTTTTTTATTTTCACTACTTCGACGCGCTTCGTCGGTGGTGTCGTGACGCTGATCTTCACGATTGAGCTTTTTCACCCTGCAATTCACCACCACGAAGCGCGCAGGATTTCCATTACATTTCAGAAGAGGCGCAGTCTGCCGGCTTACCTGAAAGTGCCGCGGTAAACTCGCTGAAACTCAGTGCCTCTTCACCTTCAGAGAGGTTTTCAAAATAGTCTTCGTATGCTTTATCCATACTTATTTCCTTCCCTTAAGGCCGGGCAGCCGAACATTGAACCTGCTGCGATTGATATTGCTGTCATCTCATCCGGTGTTTCGTATGCCGCCGGCAGCTACTTCGTGGGCTTCCTGCCTCGATGACGTCATAGGACGGAGATAGTATTATCGATATAAACTACAGCTGTCAATTAAAACTGATGATTTAAATTTCAGAATTGGATGTGAGGTGGGGAGCAGGCACAAAAAAACCGCCCGAAGGCGGCGCTTATGAAGGGGGGGAAGGCTGTTCTAGTCTTTCTTTCGTTTCATTAAGTATTCGTTCATGAAAGCATCGAGTTCTTCCAGCCTTAACTGCATTAACCCGACGAATCGTTCTTGCTCCACCTGAGGAAGCTGATCGTAAATTTCTATGAGCTTTTTGGTCTCCGGGGTAAGGACATAGATATCTTCCGATCTTGGCGGCTGCAGCGTCTCTTCGTCTTCATCTGTCATGAAAAACCAATACAAAGGTTTTCCTGTTATATCAGGAAGTTGCTCAAGCATTTCTTTTCTGGGAAGGATTCCAGCCTGACACCAGCCATTCACTGATTGGGATGTCGCACCGATCCTCCGCCCCAGTTCTGATTGAGACATTCCTATCTCATCTAAGACTCGTTGCAGTCGAACACCAAAGTTCATCTTCATCCACCCAAACAAACACATGAGAAAGATTATACAGATTTTTTCTTCAGGCCTCATATCGAATGATTTGACACTATCGAAATAAACTGATTAAACTGTAATTCAAATTTACAGTTCTTAGTGGAGCAGCGCATGAAGCCATCACTTCAAAAAAAATTACTTGCCGTGTGTAGCCAATCGGAAATCGGACGGCGGCTTAATCGGCGAGCACAAACAGTAAATGGTTGGTTCAAACATAAAGTTCCTGGCGAGTTGGTTCTGAAAGTCAGTAAGGCATTGGAGTGGAAAGTTACTCCGCATGAACTCAGACCAGATCTCTACCCAAACCCAACGGATGGATTACCGAAGGAGTAAGCATGCAAACCATCTCTTTTAAAAATCATAACCCGGTAATGGGCCTGCAACTGAACTCAGAAAATCAGTTTTCCGGTCTACGCCGGGCTCGGATGAAGAGTAGAGCAATTTTTGCTGCCGTTCAGGAATGGGAGTCGACTTTACCTGGACGTGCACAGGACCACATCGCGCAGCTGGTGGATGATCAATGGAGAAAACAAAACGGTCGCGGAATAAACGTCAATAAACAGAATCTGTACCGCTACCTGAAAAACGAATCCGGATCAGAGAAGTACACCAGCTACGTCATACAGCTTTCAGGAGCGATCGCTGATGCGATGCCCATTGAGATTGCGCGCAAACACGGATTGAAACGTGGATTGACTGAAAGCGAGCTGGTGGCTCAAGCAATCAAAGAGTGTAGCGAAGCGCACCAGGCAAAATTGCTTGGTGCTCCGTTGCAGAAGTTAGAGCGTGAAATTCGGGAGGCAGCAATTGCACTTTTTAACATGCTTCCTGCAGATGCGGCGGGACCACTTCTGGCGAGCATCAGCGCCGTAGCGCCGCAGTTCTTCTAATCGAGTTTTGACAATGACCACCAGCACCAGCTGGCTAATAAGAGGTTTCAGATGGCCCGCATCAGAACAGTTAAACCTGAATTCTGGACAGATGAGAAGGTGGTGGAATGTTCAATTCCAGCGCGTCTCCTGTTTATCGGGTTGTTCAACTTCGCCAACGACATGGGATGCCTTGAGCGTTCGCCAAAACGGTTGAAGATGCAGATCTTCCCTGCGGATGCGCTCGATTGCGAACCACTAATACAGGAACTGATTACTCATGGATTACTCATTGAGTATTCAGTGAATGATGTCTGCTATTTACAGATTAAAGGTTTCCTTAAGCATCAAAAAATAAACAGGCCTTCAGCTTCAAAAATACCTCTTCCGCCAGAACTCACTGAGGATAAGGCAGGAGAGGAAGAAAAGAGAGTGACTAATCAAGGAGGGCTCAATGAGGACTCAGTGAATCATCAAGGAGGGCTCACTGACGGAAAAGGAAGGGAAGGGAAGGGAAAAGGATCAAACCCCACTCTCTATGCGCAGGAGAGAAATTTTCCCCAGCAACCTCAGTATCTGCCTGGAGTGGATATTCCGATAGGGAAATTCACCATGCACGACCTTTGGCTGCCGTCACAGGACTGGCCGCGGTTGGCTGCTACCTGGGGTATAGCGCTTCCCGAACCGGCATACCTGCCGACAGAGCTGGCAGAGTTCATCGCGTACTGGAAATCCGAGGGGAAAGTGTTCACTCAGATTCAATGGGAGCAGAAATTTGCCCGCAGCGTGATAAGTGCCAGAGCCAAATCTAAACCACAACCAGCAACCGGAGGTAAAGACCATGCAGGAATTCAACCAGTTAACACCGCATCCCGGGCAGTTCAGGAAATTCAGGCAGCCAGAGAACGCTGGGAAAAGCAAAACGGACTTGCTGGCGGCGGATACGGCATGGCGGCTATGGACAGTCATGGGGGAAATTTTTTCGAACCGGTGGACCCAGAAGAACGGGGCGGCGCCCTCGGATATGTGGATTGCCCAGATTGGATCGATGAGTGAAGCCCAGATTACTCAGGTCTGCAGTCAGTGCATGGAGCGCTGCGCCGCGGGTAACACATGGCCACCGGATCTGGCTGAATTCGTTGCGCTGGTTTCGGCGAGTGGAGCCAACCCATTCAACCTGACATCCGAAGCTGTGATGGCTGAATACAAGCGCTGGCGCAATGAGTCTTATCGCTTTTCGGGCAGCGACAGATATCCCTGGAAACAGGACGTGCTGTATCACATTTGCGTTGAGATGCTCAGAACGGGAGTTGAGCGAAACCTCACAGAGGGGGAACTAAAAAAACTGGCAGAAAAATTACTCACGAAGTGGACGAAGCACCTGGCTAATGGATTCTCGATCCCGCCGATTCGCCGTCAGCTTGAAGCGCCGCGACATCCGGCTGGGCCCACACCAGCACAGCTTCTGATGGAAGAGTACAAACGCCGCAAGGCGGCAGGTTTAACCAAGTAAACGAGTTTTGACCATGACCAAACAACTAAAAACCAAAGTAACTAAAGCACAGATGGTGCTTGCCATCGTTAGCAGGACGCCAGAATGCGTCCTGCAGGATGTCTGCGATGCGCTGGACTTGCAAGCCAGTACAGCAGGTAACTTGCTGCGGCAGCTCCATGCCGCGGGAAAACTCCATCGTACCCATAACGGCTGCCAGTATGTCTATCGAGTGGTTGCAGGCGTTGAGGTTCCCGATGTTGCCCTGCCGCAGGCTGCAACACCTTTATCTGAAGAGGATGTGAAAAAAGTCCAAAACGCACTGTCCCTGGCGAAGACGCTGGAAGACAAAAAGCTGTGGCGCCGGGCTGCGACTGTTTACACATCGATGCTTGGAATGACGACAACAGCAAACGAGCTCTGGTTGCTTGCCAGAATGCGCAACCGCTGCCTGCGCAACGCGGCGAGGTGCTGATTATGACTAAAAGAACCCAACTGCAGAAGGTGCGGGATGTTCGGAGGATTATTGATTTTGTCAAAGCACATGGGCGCATCACCACCGAACAGGTAGCTGAAAGTACTGGGCTTTCCATAAAAACCGCTCGGCTGGATATGCAGGTTGCGCAGAGAACCGGGGAGATCATCCGCCATGGTCGTCAGGGATTATTCCGTGACCTACGTGCAACAATCGATTTTGACCTTGCCAATTACGATAGCAGGAAAAATGCTGGGGGATCCCAATGAGCCAAACTGGCGGTGAGCTCGAAGCATCATTACTAAATTATGCCTGCAAACGGATCTTGGAATTGGAGAGCCATCTGCTGGTGGACGTGCCTGAAACTGTATGGCCGGCCGAAGTGACTATGGTCTTCTCTCAAATTAAAAACGCCGGACAACTTCCGGCGCATCACCAACGCCGACTGCAACACCATATCAACCGCATGTGGCTGGAAAAAATGCCTGTACCGTCAATTATCGTCGCGGCTGGGTCGCTGGCCTGCGCCATGGAGAAATATGCGTGAAAGATAGCGAAATCATCGTTGATAACTTTGCTGGTGGCGGTGGTGCCTCAACAGGCATCGAGCTGGCGATTGGGCGCAGTGTGGATATTGCGATTAACCATGACCCGAACGCAGTAGCGATGCATACAACTAATCACCCCGATACGCTGCATTACTGCGAGTCGGTTTATTCAGTACGCCCGAAAGTTGCGACCGCCGGTCGCAGGGTTGGTTTGGCTTGGTTCTCGCCGGACTGCCGCCACTTTTCAAAAGCGAAAGGGGCTAAGCCAGTAGAAAAGGCTATTCGCGGGCTGGCTTGGATTGTTCTGCGCTGGGGGCTGGATGTTGACCCTCGAGTGATGATGCTGGAGAACGTCGAAGAGTTTAAAACATGGGGGCCGCTGCTTGCGGCAGAAATGCGCCCGGATCCAGATCGCGTCGGCGAAACATTCCTGGCATTTGTCGGCATGCTGACAACAGGGATCCCCGCGAACCATCCTGCGCTGACCGAATGCTGCGAATTTCTGAATATTTCGCTGGATAGCGAGGATGCAGCACGGTTGGTAAAAGGTCTTGGATACATCGTTGAGTATCGCGAACTGCGCGCGTGCGATTATGGCGCGCCGACGATTAGAAAACGGTTCTTCATGGTCATGCGCCGGGACGGTAAGCCAATAGCCTGGCCGGAAGCCACCCACGGGGATCCGAAGTCTGCCGCCGTTCTGGCGTGCAAGTTGCGGCCGTGGCGTACAGCTGCGGAATGTATAGACTGGACAATCCCCGCGCCGAGTATCTTCGATCGCAAAAAGCCGCTGGCGGTCAATACACTGAAACGTATTGCCCGCGGCATTCAGCGCTTTGTTATCGAAAGCGCTTCGCCGTTCATCGTGAAGTGCAATCACACAACGACACGCGGGAAATATGACTGTTTCCGGGGACAGGCTCTGGGCGATCCGCTGCAGACGATTACGCAAACCCACGGCTACGCAATCGCGGTACCTCATCTTACAAAATTCCGCACCGGCGCCACCGGGCAGCCAGTTACCGATCCGGTACCGACAGTGACCGCCGGCACGTCCAGGCGCCCGGGCGGAAATGGTCATGCGCTGGGGATTGTTGAGGCGGGCCTTGTCCCGTTCCTCGCTGGCAACGGCGGCAGCGAATACCAGGCTAAACCGCGCCCGCTTGATAAACCTGCTCACACCATCCTGAAAGAGCCACATGCTTGTGTGGTCGCTCCAGTAATCGCCAGGCAGTTCGGCGCCAGTGTCGGCCATCGGGCTGATGAGCCAAGCTCTACGATTACCGCTGGAGGGGGAGGTAAATCTCAGCTTGTGGCGCCCACGCTGATTCAAGTCGGTTACGGGGAAAGACCCGGGCAGGCGCCCCGAGTACCTGGGTTGGAAAAACCATTAGGTACGGTAGTCGCCAGCGGCGGGAAACATGCTGTAATTGGTGCATTTCTGGCAAAACACTACGGAGGGAATTATACCGGCCCGGGTGTTTCTCTGGGCGAGCCAGCGCACTCAGTGACTACCGTCGATCATCACGCTCTTGTGACGTCGCACCTGGTAAAACTTCGCGGAACCTGCCGCGATGGCCAGCGCACTAATGAACCGATGCCGACAATCACTGCTGGAGGTCAGCATGTTGGAGAAGTTAGCGCGTTACTGGCGGCTAATGATTACGACGAGCGCCGGGCGGATCAGGTTAAAGAGTTCCTGAATTCATATGGCGTCAGCGAACTGGTAACGATTAAGGGCATTGTTTATCGCATCGTTGATATCGGGATGCGAATGCTGCAACCGCATGAGCTTTACCGCGCGCAGGGTTTCCCGAAGTGGTACATCATCGACCAGGATTACCGCGGGGTGAAATACGCCAAAGATAAGCAAGTCGCCCGCTGCGGCAACGCGGTGCCGCCGCAGTTTGCCGAGGCGCTGGTAAGAGCAAATTTGCCAGAGATGTGCCAGAAGTTCAAGGCTGCATAGTTGACTAAATCGCTCTCCGATAATACTGTATATAAATACAGCATTATCGCGTGAGGGTACTATTATGGGCTTTCCGTCACCAGCAAAAGATCATGCAGAACAAAGAATTATGGTAACTGACTTGTGCCATTTCGATGCAAACTGTAGGGTCATTGAAACGAGTACTGGCTATGCCGTAATTGACGTGTCACGTCGTGCAAGCCAGGGGGATCATGTACTTATAGCTTTCTCGGGGAATCTTCAGTTCGCCGCTGTTCGTGGGCGTTCGCTTATCACCTCCGATGGGGAAGCTTTAGAAGGTGAGGCTTTGGACGATGTACTGGTTGAAGGGGTGGTAACTTTCCTGATCAACCGCGCTTATCACCACGACGACGACCAAATCCCTGTAATTTAAACCTCAACCCGCCACGGCGGGTTTTGTCTTTTAAGGAGAAAAAATCAATCTAAACATGAGCATGTGTTAGCGAAAAGTGGCATTAAGAACTTGAACATTTTACCTAACAGGTATACTGTTTATTTATACAGTATTTGCGTGAGGAGCTAGTTATGAAAGTGGAAATCACAATTGATCGCCTAAAAAAATTGCCGGATGGCGCTGTGCCTGCTCTGGAGAAGGAGCTACTGCGGCGATTGGATCAAAACTTTAATAACTGCAGACTTGTGATTCGCCGGGCCAGCTCTGATGGATTAACCGTGCTTGGTGGAATGGACGGAGATAAAAAACGTATCGAAGAAATCCTTCAGGATACCTGGGAAAGCGCTGATGACTGGTTCTGTTAAGTTGAGGCCCAGTGGCTTACCTGGTTTATTTTGAGGATTTTGCTGTGGGTAAAAAACAAGAAATGCCGAACACCGGCTATGCAATTATCAGATGCGACGATGGTGTGATCGTTGCCCGTCTGACATCCTTTCCTGTATGTGAGCGCGCTTTGATGTACCGGCGCGGCGATACTGTTTCGTTTATGCCTCTGCAGCCGGATGAGATCGTGGGGACGCTCTCTCTTTTTTCACAAATGATTGAAAAGGCTAGGTCTGGAGTTGGTTACCAGGTTCCGCCTGGTTCTGTTACACTCCCGTCATAGGCCTGAACAACCTATACCTGCTGCGTCGCGGAGAGAAACCATGACGCAAACCCCCGAAGTATCAAAATCCCATCAGACTGGTGCTCCTTCATCGAGCGCCGGTTTGCTTTCGTCTTCAAAACTAACTTTTCGACAGCAGGAAGTTTTCGATCTGCTGGTGGCCTACATCAATCAGCATGGCTACCCACCAACGCTATCTGAGCTGGCCGATATGCTCGGCGTTAGCTCGTCTAATGCTGTCCTGTTGCATCTGCGTGCGTTAGAGAGAAAAAATTTTATAAAACTCTCTCGCCGTGTCTCCAGAGGAATTTCCATCGTCGGGCGAAAGGAGCCTATGCTCGCCGTGCAGCTGCTGCAGGAAATGATCGCTGAAGAACCCGGAGCGCGGGAAAGAGCGATTGAGTTTTTGCGACTGTTCGGTGATCAGCCATGAAGAAAAGTTGGTTTTTACACGAGCAGCTTTCAGAGGCTGAGGCTACAGAGCTGGTGGAGCGATACAGTAAAAATAACTGTGTGGTTGAGAAGAGCTTATCCAGAGACTTTGCATCGTGGGAGATCCGCGTGTTGTTGCCGGAATCGAAGAAGCCGCCACGGATTGACAGGACCTACATACAGAAGATGTGGAGGGACTGATGCGAGCTTTGCTTAACGTGGATATTGCACGCCATCTTGGAATTGTGCTGCTTAAGCCGGGTAGTGAATTAATGCCGTTATTCGGTGCCGGCCGAGTTCTTGTTGAAATGCCGCCGGCAAGCATGAAAAAGATACCCAGTGGACGTCTTCCTGATGCCCGGCAGCCGATGCGGGATGATATGGGGATCAGACCTTTTTTCATGAAGAAGGCAGTTATCACTGCAGCTGGTGGGGTTAGTGCCCTCGAGTCATGGTTGCGTAGGCAGGTTAAAAACTGTCAGTGGGCACATTCCGATTACCATCACCATGAGCTCGTCCCGTTTCGCCATTCGACGGGTGTAATAATCGCATGCTGGCACTGTGATAATGAGCTGAAAAACCAGACAGAACAAACCCTCGATCAACTGGTAGGTGTTAATAACGCTGACTGGGTAATCGACACTGTCCGCATCGCGCTTGGTCTGGACGCTCAGCGAGCATTGTCACTGGCGGAGTTATGCTGGTGGGCGGTAGGCGCCGGGATTGGCGATGAAATTACAGAAGAAATGGCGCGCCGATCCCTGCGTATTAAAGACGATGGCATTAAATCTGTTTACAGGGAGAGTGAGATCGTTCCGTCGGTACCGGCCACCAGCATTCTTTCTCCCCGTATCGAGAAAACAATCAGACCAACGGCAATAACAACGCCGGGCAAACCCCTGGTTCCTGTGAACGTAGATCCTGTTGCACCTGCGACACTATTCGCAAGACCTAAGCGGAGCCGATGGTTATCAGCTGACTTTATCTCATGGGTTAAAAAACAGCCTTGTATGTGCTGCGGGCAGCCTGCAGATGATGCACACCATCTTATTGGCTGGGGGCAGGGCGGCGTAGGCACCAAGGCCCACGATATTTTTACGATCCCATTATGCCGCAAGCACCACCGCGCTTTGCACCATGACCCTGTCGCTTTTGAGAGCGAACACGGCACCCAGCCGGTATTGATTATTAAATTGCTGGACCGGGCATACGCGCTCGGCGTTCTATCCTGAGGAGCTTTAAAAATGAAAGATATGTACGAAATCATGGACCGTTGGGGGGCTTGGGCGGCATCCGACAATAGTGGTGTTGACTGGCAATCAATTGCTGCTGGTTTTAAAGGTTTGTTGCCTCATGGAAAGAAGACTCGTCTTCAATGTGATGATGATGAAGGAATAATGATCGATGGATGTGTAGCAAGATTGCGGAAATATAAACAGGAAGAGTATGAGTTAATTATATCTCATTTTGTTATCGGTATCTCATTGCGAGGCATCGCTAAGAAGCGCAAATGTTCGGATGGGACTATAAGAAAGAATATGGAAACAGCGTTAGGGTTTATTGCTGGAGTACTAGCTATATTGAATGATTAAAAACCATTGGAGGTTACCCCTCCAATGGTTAGTTGTCATAACGCGCAACATCTTCATGGAATCTACAGAAATGAATCGAAAGCTTGAAAAGTAGGATATAAAAACCAACTTGGCTTAATGTCAGAATCTTATTCGAACTCTCGAGAGATTGACGTAATTCTTCTGTTGATACTTGATACACATCATCTAAAAATATAATGCTTTCAGGAATGGTGTCACAACTTGGTAAATAAACAATGTTTGTTACAAGTTGTTTTTTCATAGCATCTAATTTGGTGTCAATTTTGTCTTGTGGAATGCCTGCTTTTTGAAGTCTCTCAACTAGGGTGGCTAAATTAACTAAGGGCGCAAAAACTGCGCGCATAGGGAAATCACGCTTGTTATTAGTGTCAATATCACAACTGTTACTTAAAATTATCCCTTTTGCTTCTTTGCTTCCTCTAGGGCCATAAATAGTTAATCCTTTAAAAACATCGCCTTGCAAAGCTGCTGCTTTTAAATCAACAGGATAATTTGACAAATAGTAGTTTATACCCTCCGGAAAGTCTGCTAATGCTTTAACAAGACCTTCTTTTTGTGGTTGGGTCAAATAATAGGGTATCTGATCTTTGAATTTATCAACATCATTAAAAAAATTCGTGCTCATCGATTAGTCCACATAAATATCCCATAAGGAACCGGCAATCACTGATTCAATTTCATTGCCTAATGTGATTTGGTTGGAGAGCATGGTGCCATAGAAATTTGAAACGACTGAGGCGAATTTAGCATCATTAAAGGTGCTTTCATCACTTTTATACAGTGAGATCGTTGGCGTAGTTGAGGGCATGAGTTGCTTATATGAAGACAAGTTTTGTGAGCCAGATATTGACGTACGCTGAATTGGACCAGAAAGAAGATTATCTTTAGCTTCGCTGGGGATCGAAGCAATGTAAATCCCACACATAAGATAACTTAAAAATTGAGCGTGAGATTTATAACTAGTCGTATTACTGTAAATATTAGACATAATTTACTCCTAGTATACTGGTTCTAATTCTTCTAATGTACTTTCTCTAATGCAACTGAAAAATGTTATTTTATTGCATTCGTGAATCTGATCAAGAGCACTTTGTCGATCGCTATTAAAAGATATTAGCTCGGATTCATCTTGTATTCTCTTGATTGTATCGATATCCAATATTAAACCATTGCGATTATATGTCTCATTGTTTGCTAATACCAATGCATGACTTACAACTTGTATAATAATATCAAAACTCTGATGAGGTTTATCTAAACGAAGAGTTAATGGATAAGATGACATTGATTCCCCAGCCATAACTACATCAATGTTGAGCTTTGGAAATAGATTGTCATTATCTTTCGCTTCAAAGAAATCGACATATTTGATGGAGTATCTACTAATGTTGTTATTAAGGTGTAGCTTATCAAGCTCCACTAAAACCTTTAGAATCATTGACTTAAAATGTGTCCAGCCCTTGTAAGCACCAGAGGTTGATATAACGATGCCATGATCACTGAGACCAATGAAATAATCTTCAACTTCTAAGCGTGAAACAAGTGCATAATGTAACTGCTCATCATCTTCCCTTACGTTTTTTGGGATTTGGCTAGGTGGCAAACTAATTACTGGTTTCTTGCAACCTAATGCGTGAAAAAGAAAGCCCGGAACTATTTCAGAAACTTGGGTATCTTTTGGGTAACGTAACTCGAAAGCAGCCTCGATCACAGGTTGCTTCTTCAACGATGTCGGAATGCGCATTTAGAATCCATTGGTTAAATTTTGAGCTGAAAATTTGCTTTGGGCATAGCTACCGCACGAGTCTTGGAGTAAGACTCTAGAAGGAGGAATTAGCGAGCACATCATTTCACGCTAATTTACGATGCCGATAAGTATAAGGTTAACACTTTACCCCTTCCAACTTAATTTACTCACGCGTACGCAAAAACTATCGTAATCTGTTAAGAGTGATTACTTTGACACATAGCTTAACCATAAGAACCTCGCCAGACGGCGGGGTTTTTGCTTTTTAGGCCTAGGTAAATCCTTCAGGTCACGCTTCTCGGTTGAGCCTGAGGCCTGTTTTTTTATCATTTTTAGCACCCCGTTAACCCGGAGGTGGAGTATGTATCGCATGGACAAACTAACAACCGGCATTGCCTATGGCGCATCAGCTGGAAACGCCGGGTTCTGGATGCTTCAGGTGCTAGATAAAGTCAGTCCATCACAATGGGCAGCCATTGGCGTGCTTGGCAGCCTTCTTTTTGGTCTGCTTACGTACCTGACGAATCTGTATTTCAAAATTAAAGATGACCGGCGCAAAGCGGCACGGAGTGGTGATGGGAAACAGAGCGAAACTTAGTGCCGCAATGCTGGCCCTCATGGCTGCTGGTGCATCAGCTCCAACATTGATGGATCAGTTCTTGGATGAGAAAGAAGGAAACAGCCTTACAGCGTATCGCGATGGCAGTCAGGGGATCTGGACAATTTGCCGCGGGGCCACGCGTATAGATGGTAAACCCGTCACTCAGGGTATGAAACTGACCCAGGCCAAATGCGATCAGGTAAACGCGATAGAGCGCGACAAAGCGCTGGCATGGGTGGATCGGAATATCCATGTCCCTTTGACCCCGCCACAAAAAGTAGGCATTGCCTCGTTCTGTCCATACAACATCGGGCCCGGAAAATGCTTCCCGTCTACGTTCTATCAGCGGATTAACGCCGGTGATCGTAAAGGCGCATGTGAAGCGATTCGCTGGTGGATAAAAGACGGAGGGAAGGATTGCCGGGTGCGCTCCAATAACTGCTATGGGCAGGTAACACGCCGTGATCAGGAAAGCGCGCTGACTTGCTGGGGGATTGACCAGTGAGTGCAGCCTACTTAAAGCCAGCTATCGCCGTAATGGTTATTGCTGGTGCCTTTGTTGCTGGTTTAGCCTGGAGCGATCGGGCATGGGAAAAGCGGTGGGCAGAACGTGATAGCGCCGAATCGTCCCAGATAGTTAACGCGCAAACCGCCGCCCGGATGATTGAACAAGGGCGTTTAATCGCCCGCGATAAGGCCGTAAAAAATGCTCAAGCGCAAACAGCAGCAGCGCGTACTGCTGCCGCTAATCTCTCTGATACTGTTAGCCAGCTGCGTCAGCAGGCAAAAAACCTTGCCACCCGCCTGGACGCCGCAAGCCACACCGCAAGTCTTGCCGCTACCGTCAGAAGCAAAACAACCGGCGCCACCGCCGGAGTGCTCGCCGACATGCTTGGAAACCTTGCAGAAGAAGCTCGACGGTATGCTGCAATCGCTGACGAACGCTACACAGCGGGAATGACCTGTGAGCGGATTTACGAATCAGTAAGAACGTCTATCCCCAGTAAGGGATAAGATGATGTTTATCCCTTTGTAGGGATATCAACTGAATGGCCTCGCATCTGCGGGGCTTTTTTATTCGCAAAAGGTAACGCGATGAAGAACTTAAAAATTGCATACGTAGACGAGAAGCTGGTGGCGATTGAGTGTGACGGATTGTCATGCTCATCGCTGCCATTTTCAGAGTTTCCCATCGACAGTACCGCTTTAACTCTCCCTCAACTCATGCTCGAGGATGCTTATGCCGCCACGAGCTAAACGACCTTGCCGGCACAGAGGATGCGCGACTGTGACCAATGATGTCGGTGGATACTGTGAGATGCATCGGCAGCAACACGCTGGTGATGGCTGGCGTAACTACCTGCCCGGAAAAACTCGGCAGGAACGTGGTTATGGTCGACCGTGGGAAATTAAACGGGCCCGTATCATGAAGAGGGATAAATACCTTTGTCAGAACTGCAGGCGAGACGGTATTGCCACGAAAGCCTCAAGTGTCGACCACATCATTCCTAAAGCTCATGGCGGTACCGATGATGACTTTAATCTGGAGTCATTGTGCTGGACCTGCCACAGCAAGAAAACAGCAACAGAGAGAACCCGATGAAGAGTTTCAAAATTGAATACGTTGATGGCGTTTTGACCGTTCTGGAGACGGATGGTCAGTCACGAATGAATGAAGCCGTGCATGGCATCCATTTTGAGCATGTCCAGGGCGGCCGCCCACTGCTGAAACTGACGATTGCGCATGATATTGCACCGGCACCGGCTGCTGAGTCGGCTCAGGAACCTTTAGTGGGTGAGCTGGTACAGGATCAACAATCTCCGCTTCCCGGCGGTCGTCGTTCCCGCCATCGTAGGGGAGGTAAGCAATGATGTATAAACGCACGGATCTGACGCTCTCCATGTTCTATGCATCCAGCGCTGATGCAGACGGGAACAAAGTGGCTACGTTGACGATGCAGGTAATTGCAGCAGAGGTTGGAGCCGTCCAGACTAGCCAGCTGCGATGTATAACCGATAGCGCGAAGAAAAAAACGTATAGCGTAGGTGAACAATCTGTCAGTAATGGTTCCGATCCGTTGCTGATCGCGATTGAGAATTACTGGCGTCAGAGTACGGATGTCGTCGTTAAAGGATTGATCGCCGAGGTGACCGACTTCATCGCAGGGAACATCAACTCAGTCAGCACCTGGATCGGTCAGTTTGGGATGAAGGTTTTCGAGAACCAGCCATTAGATGAACGGCTTCCAGAAAGCGTACTGCAGGCCGATGGAGGATCTGCTACAGCGACAGTATCCTGACCGCCGGTATAACAACTGGTGTTCATTGAACGTCTGAGATATGCCGGCCCACGCAGTGCGAACCGTATTCGCCGCCGGCGCAGCCGGAATGACGACCTCCACCTCGACTGAGGCAGCTGCAGCCAGGGGGGAGGGGGGAGCAAATCCCTGACCCCTTTCGCGCTTCGGGACTGCCCGTTGAAGTCTATTTTTACACGCCAGAAATAAGAAATTTTTTTCCGGAAGGTTTCATCTATCAAAGGAACGTTTATGGCCGGAGGAATTCGATCGTCCGGTGGTGGCCGAAAACCTACTTTACCCACCGGGCAAAAAAGCAAATTAACACGTATTGCGCCCCCCGCTGAGTTAATGGGGGAGGCGGCAATAAGAATGTGGAAGACGCAAAGCAAAATACTCATCGACCGAGGGGTGTTTGAGCTGGAGGATGCACCTTTGTTGCTGGCTTACTGCAATGCTTTTCATCTGATGCTCGAAGCCGAAAAAATGCTGGCCAGCGGACTGACCTCAGAAAGTGAAATGGGGGGCCTGAAAAAACACCCTGCAGTTAATGTCCGGAATGACTCGGTTTCCCAGCTTGCCCGCCTCGGCTCTCTGTTGGGGTTAGATCCGCTCAGTCGTCTTCGCATGACCAGCGGACAAAAGGATCCGGACGATGACGGGAATGAATTCGATGAGTTTGACTGATGGCTACGTATCCGAACGTCAATGCGGCGAACCAGTATGCGCGGGATATCGTTGGCGGGAAGATTCTGGCGTGTCAGTTAACGGTACTTGCCTGTCAGCGACATCTGGACGACCTCGAACGAGCAAAGGATCCCCACTGGCCCTACCGCTTCGATAAAAACAAAGCAGAACGATTTCTTCGTTTTGCCCAGAAAATGCCTCATACCTCAGGGGAATGGGCCCGGCGTAAACTCCGGATTGAATTTGAAGCCTGGCAGAAGTTCGCTCTTGGCGTACCGTTTGGATGGGTACACAAGAAGACAGGCCTGCGTCGTTTCTCTGAAATCTATATCGAGGTGCCCAGGAAGAACGGGAAATCCGCTATTGCCGCTGCTGTAGGAAATTATATGTTTTGTGCAGATGGCGAGCATGGTGCAGAAGTCTATTGCGGCGCCACGACTGAAAAACAGGCATGGAAGGTATTTTCTCCGGCGCTGCAAATGGTGAAAAAGCTGCCGGCATTGCGGCAAAAATTCTCGATAAAACCCTGGGCAAAAAAAATGACGCGCCCTGACGGTTCGGTTTTTGCGCCTGTGATCGGTGACCCGGGGGATGGTGATTCGCCATCATGCGCCATCATTGATGAATATCACGAACATACTACTGATGCGCTTTACACCACGATGACCACCGGTATGGGGGCTCGTGAACAACCGATGACACTGATCATCACCACCGCCGGCTATGACATTACATCCCCTTGCTATGAAAAGCGTACTCAGGTTGTCGAGATCCTGCGGAGAACCCGTAATGGCGAGGAAAATGAAACCATATTTGGGCTGATTTATGGCCTTGATGACGATGATGACTGGACGACTCCTGAGGCATTAATCAAGGCAAACCCCAACTATGGCATTTCGGTAAAAGCAGATTTTCTCCGGGCTAAACAATTATTGGGTATGTCGACGCCCGGGCAGACAAACAAGATTCTGACCAAGCATTTCAATCGCTGGGTAAGCGCAAAATCAGCTTATTACGACCTGAGAAAATGGATGGATGCAGCCGATAAAAACCTTAAGTTGTCAGATTTTGAAGGGGAAGAATGCTGGCTGGGTATCGATCTGGCCTCGAAAGTTGACCTCAATGCCGTGGTTCCAGTTTTTCGTCGTGAAATAGACGGAATAACACATTTTTACTGTGTTTCTCCTCTGTTCTGGGCACCCGAAGAAACCATTTACTCGCAGGAGACCGCGCTGAAAAGTACCGCAGAACGTTATCAGTCCTTTGTCCGGCAGGGTAAGTTGATCCCGACCGATGGTGGCGAAGTTGATTACAGGCTGATATTTGAAACGATCCTGAAGCTGCGGAATACCGTAAAAATTGCCCAATGCCCCATTGATCCTTATGGCGCGACTTCATTACGTCACATGCTTGAGGAAGAGGGGCTTGAGCCTGTCGAGATAAGACAAAATTTTACCCATATGAGTGATCCTATGAGAGAGATTGAGGCTGCGCTCATCTCGGGGAGATTCCATCATGACGGACACCCCGTCATGAACTGGTGTATTTCCAATATCGTCGGCCAGTACCTTCCCGGAAGTGACGATATTGTGCGTCCCGGGAAAGAAGGGCGGCAGAACAAGATAGATGGTGCGGTTGGTTTAATGATGGGGCTGGGGCGCGCCATGCTTAACAGTTCAGTGATGACATCCGTATACGATGAGGAAGATATAGCATGCTAATTTCAGTTCTGAGTTTTATTGTCGGCCTCACTGGTGCTGGATTGTTATCCGCGGGTGCCTGGCTTATTTCTCCATCAGTGGGATTGATAACAGGAGGGATTATTTGTCTGGGCTGGTCATATATGACAACCCGGGCCTTTTCCTCCGGCGTCAGCAATGGCGGAGGTGAATAATGTTCCTTCCCCAGATGTTCAGGGGCCGACAATATTCGGGTAATAGCTTCTGGGAATCCATGCTGGGCGGGGTTCGTTCAAGCCAGAGCAAAACTGGCATCATAATCACGCCGGAAACCGCTCTTGGGCTTTCAGCGGTCCGGGCCTGTGTCACCCTCCTGGCGGAGTCCGTCGCGCAGCTGCCGTGCGAACTTTACCGGCGGGATAAAAATGGCGGGCGCCAGCGTGCGACGGATCACCCGGTTTATGACCTGATTCACTCCCAGCCTAACAGAAAAGACACCTCATTCGAGTATTTCGAGCAGCAGCAGGGGTTGCTGGGGCTGGAGGGAAATTGCTACTCGATCATCGAACGGGACGGAAAAGGCTACCCGAAAGAGCTGATCCCCATTAACCCGAAAAAGGTCATTGTGCTGAAAGGGCCGGACGGTATGCCGTATTACCAACTCCCGGAAGTCGGTGAAATTCTGCCGATGCGCATGATGCACCATGTGAAGGTCTTTTCTCTGGATGGCTATATCGGCAGTTCCCCCATTCAGACGAACGCAGATGTTCTGGGGCTGAATCTGGCGGTTGAGGAGCATGCGGCCGCGACATTCCGGCGCGGGACAACGATGAGCGGGGTGATAGAGCGTCCGAAAGAGGCTGCGACCATTAAAAGCCAGGATGCTATTGATCGCCTGCTGGCGAAATGGACCGAGCGCCATTCCGGTATTCACAATATGTTCTCTGTGGCATTGCTGCAGGAGGGCATGAGCTACAAACAACTATCGCAGGATAACGAAAAGGCGCAGCTGCTACAGTCGCGGCAGTGGGGCGTGGAAGAGGTCTGCCGGCTCTATAAAATCCCGCCACATATGGTGCAGATGCTGGCGAAAGCGACCAACAACAACATCGAGCACCAGGGCCTGCAGTTCGTGATGTATACGCTGCTGGCCTGGCTGAAACGCCATGAGGGTGCGCTGCAGCGCGATCTGCTTCTGCCCAGCGAACGCCGCGATTTGTACATCGAGTTCAACGTTTCCGGGCTGCTGCGAGGCGACCAGAAGTCACGCTATGAATCGTATGCGCTGGGCCGCCAGTGGGGATGGCTATCCACTAACGATATCCGGCGTATGGAGAATCTGCCGCCAATTGCTGGCGGGGACAAATACCTGACGCCGCTCAATATGGTCGACAGCGCGAAGATCCTTCCTGGCGATAAGTCGCCGACAGCAAAACAGCTGGCCGAAATCGAAACCCTTCTGGCCAGAGCCTGATTATTTCCCGCCGCGCGGGATGACCTGGAAGACAACATGACAACGAAATTAATTAACCTGCCGCACCTGGCAGATATGGTCTTTGGCGTGCCGCATTACGTGACGCGGCAAACAATGGACTCCGTGAAAGCGGTGCTCATCCCCCGTATTCAGGGGATCACCGAAGATGCCGTCATTCAGATGGCGCTGAATCCGGGTAAATCACCTGCTGCTGAGCAGGTCCAGCCCACCGGCGGGGTGGCGGTGATCCCCGTTCACGGCATTCTTGTTCCACGCCGGGGGCAGATTACGGCGATGTGCTCCGAGCTGACCAGCTACGAGCGGATCCGCGGGCAGCTGCAGGCGGCGTTAAACGACCCCTCAATCAGCGAAATCGTTCTGGATATTAACTCCGGCGGCGGCGCAGCGGTGGGGTGCAAGGAGCTGGCCGATTACATTTATCAGTCTCGCGACACGAAACCCATCACGGCGATTGTGAACTACAGCGCGTATTCCGCCGCGTATTTCATCGCGTCGGCCTGCAGCAAAATCATCGTCAGCCAGACCAGTGGCGTGGGGTCGATTGGTGTGATCATGGAGCACCTCGATACGTCGAAGATGGAAGAAAAAATGGGGCTGACGTTCACCACCATTTACCGGGGAGATAACAAAAATAACGGCACCCAACATGAACCACTGAGTGAAGAGTCGCTGGGTATGTTCCAGGGCATGATCGACGAAATGTACGAGACGTTTACGGGGTCGGTGGCCGAATATCGCGGCCTGAAGCAGCAGGCCGTCATTGATACGCAGGCGGGGCTGTATTTTGGCCCTGGCGCTGTGTCAGCCGGCCTGGCGGATGAAGTCTCTGACCCCCAGGCGGCGATCAATGCTATCGCGGCAAAGTATCAGCAACCCCGTCAAAAAACCTCCATTCAGATGCAGGCAGCCGCGATGGATCTGCAAACCAAAATGTAACCCGGCGCAAACACAAACCGCGTCACCTTAAGCAGCCAGCAGGCTGCTTTTTTTATGTCTAAAAAGAGAGAAATAATATGCCACATATTGAAGAATTGCGTCGTCAGCGTGCGGGTATCAACGAACAGGTTCAGGCCCTGGCAACCATTGACGCCAGCGGCAGCACGCTGACTGCGGAGCAGCTGACGGAGTTTGCGAACCTGCAGCAGCAGTTCACTGATATCAGCGCCAAAATTGAACGCCTGGAAGCCGCCGAACGTGCTGCGGCGCTGGTCGCAAAGCCCGTGAAAGCGACTCAGCAGGCCCCCGGCATTATTGTTAAGCAGGAGCCGAAACAGTACACGGGTGCCGGCATGACCCGACTGGTTATGTCTGTCGCTGCAGGCGCAGGTAATCTGCAGGACGCGGCAAAATTCGCTTCAGAAGAGCTGAATGACCAGTCCGTATCGATGGCCATTTCCACCGCAGCGGCGTCCGGTGGTGTGCTTATTCCGCAGAACCTCCACAGTGAGGTGATCGAGCTACTGAGCGACCGAACCATCGTCCGCAAGCTGGGTGCCCGTCCCGTTCCGCTGCCTAACGGTAATATGACGCTACCACGCGTGGCCGGTGGAGCAACGGCAAGCTACACAGGAGAAAACAAAGACGCCAAGACATCAGAAACACGCTTTGATGATGTAAAACTTACGGCGAAAACTCTGATTGCGATGGTGCCTATTTCCAATGCACTGATTGGCCGCGCCGGATTCAACGTCGAGCAGCTGGTCCTGCAGGATATTCTGACCGCCATCTCAGTGCGTGAGGATAAAGCCTTTATGCGCGATGACGGTACCGGCGATACACCGATTGGTATGAAGGCGCGCGCGACGCAGTGGAACCGCCTGCTGCCGTGGGAAGCTGATGCAGCGATCAACCTGAACACAGTTGACGAGTACCTGGACAAGATCATTTTGATGGCGATGGACGGCAACAGCAATATGATCAGCAGCGGCTGGGGCATGTCGAACCGTACCTATATGAAGTTGTTTGGGCTGCGTGACGGCAACGGCAACAAAGTCTATCCGGAAATGGCTCAGGGATTACTTAAAGGATATCCGGTTCAGCGTACCAGCGCGATCCCTGCGAATCTGGGGACCGGGGGTAAGGAGACTGAGATTTACTTTGCTGACTTCAATGATGTGGTTATCGCTGAAGACGGCAATATGAAAGTCGACTTCTCGAAGGAAGCCTCTTACATCGATGCCGATGGCACCCTGGTATCTGCGTTTTCCCGTAACCAGTCGCTAATCCGCGTTGTTACTGAGCATGATATTGGCTTCCGTCATCCGGAAGGCCTGGTGCTGGGTACCGGCGTCCTGTTCTAACCCATCCCTCAGTAAATACGGCCCGCATATGCGGGCTATTCCCTTTCAGGAGAATGTTATGGCTGCGAAAAATAAAGCAGTGGAGCCGGAAGAAACAGGCACACAGGACAATCATGCGACCGTGGTCGCACAGGCAGAGCGTAAATCCGTTGTGTTCCTTGGGCCGCACCACCGTTATTCCCGTGGAGATATCGCGTGCTTTGAAGGATCGCGCGCCGAAGAACTGGTTAAGCGGCGTATTGCGGTATGGCCGGAGGATGCCGAACGTGCGCTGAAACCGAAGCCGGGAGACAGCGATTTTGATACTGACATTGGATGATGTGAAAACCCAGCTACGCCTGGAACTGGATTTCACGGAGCATGACGCCATGCTCACGCAAATGGTGAACGCCGCGCAGAGGAGCATCGAGCGTGATTATTACTGCAAGCTGGTCACCAGTGATGAAGAGCTGCAGGCTCTCCCGGAGACCGTCCGTGGATTTATCGCGGATGAAGATATCCGGCTGGCCATTCAGTTTCTGGTCAGCGATGCGTATCTGAATGGCCATACCGGACAGTGGCTGGAAACCGCTGCGGTGAGGCATCTTCTTTTCCCCCTGCAGGAGCATACGCTATGAGCCTGAAACCGGGTGATATGAACTGTCGCATTGCGATTAGCTACGTTCAGTCCGGTCGGGGACCGATGGGCGAACCGCTACCGGAAAAGCAGGTTGAATCGGGAAAAGCGTGGGCAAAACGGGAGCTGGTATCGGGGCGGAAAGTCCGCACGCTGGATCAGCAGCAGGTGGTGGAAACCTGCCTGTTTACGGTCTATCCGGGTGTGCTGGTTGATATTGACTGGAAAATCACGACGAAAAATCTGGTTTATACCGTCCGGAATATCGACCGCAAAACGGACCGGATCATTATCACGGGGGAGGCTGACGGGCGGCATGATAGAGCTGGCGATTAAGGGTGCGCTGGAGCGCATCACCGGCATGAATGCGTATCCGCTTTTACTGCCGGACACGATCCAGGAAGGTGCGACCTTTCAGCGTATCTCTGACCCGGAAATGGTCTCGGGAATGTTGCGAACGGGGATTGTCTCTGCCCGTATCCAGGTGAATCTGTACCGTCTCGATGATTACACTTCACTGCTGCAGCTGGATAAAAAAATCTGGACGGAACTGAAGTCCGTCGTTCATGGCCAGCTGGAGGGTATCCCGGTTCAGTATGTGGAGCGAGGCGGTATCCATCAGGATAAAAACCAGCTGACGAATCGTCGCATTCAGTATCGCCTGACCCGCGATTTCATCATTCACTACGTGGAGGACTCCTCGTGATCCGAATGGAAGTTAAAGGGCTGGATGAGCTGGAGCGGCAGTTAATGGCCCTGGGCGAAAAAGTGGCGACGAAGGTATTGCGGGATGCCGGGCGCGAAGCGCTAAAGGTCGTCGAGGAAGATATGAAGCAGCATGCCGGCTTTGACGAAACGTCTGCAGGGCCGCACATGCGGGACTCAATCAAAATCCGCTCTTCCACCCGGAAGGGTAAAGGGAACGCGGTTGTAACGCTCCGTGTCGGCCCCAGCAAGCAGCACCATATGAAGGCGCTGGCGCAGGAGTTCGGTACGGTTAAACAAGTTGCAGACCCCTTTATCCGACCCGCCCTGGATTACAACCTCCAGACCGTTTTGCGCGTGTTAACCGTGGAAATCCGAAACGGCATTGAAAACAGGTAGCATCCGCTGCCGTATAAAAAGAGAGAGAAACATGGCTGATAAAACTTCGCCTGAATATGCGATGTTGCCGGCGGGCACCATTGTGAAATACGGGGAGCCTGGCGCTGCCACGTCAGCGCTGAAACCGCTGATTAACTGTAAAGCGTTGGGTGCAATGGGACAGACGGGGGGCTTTGTCGACTGCACCACGTTACTGGATAAGCAGAAACAGTCTATCAGCGATCTGCCTGACGGGCCTGAAAAGTCGCTGGGCTTCATTGATGATCCGGGCAATACCGATTTTGCCGCGCTGCTGAACGCAGCAGAGGCCCGCAAGACCATCCAGCTATACGTCGAATTACCCAACAAGCGAACCGCGACGATGCTACTGGCGCTGTCCGGCTGGCAGATGAATGAAATCGCCGCTCCGGCGAATGAGGTCATCCAGATCACTGTTCAGGGTAAGCAGAACAAGATCGCCTGGGGAACCGTCGCTGTCTCCGGCGGCGCCTGATTAACTTAACCTGTAAACAGCCACCTTCGGGTGGCTTATTATTTTTAAGGACCACCTGTGAAAGATAAAGATTACCTGTCCACGCTGAAATCCGCGTTGCTTAAATCGGAGCCAACCGTCATTAAAACCGAGTTATTTGGCGCCACCGTATTCATCCGCCGCCTGACCGGGGATTACCTCATCAGCTACGAAGAGAAAATGGCTGAAACCGCAAAAGCTGGCGCAGCGCGCGAGGCATCGGAGCAAGTCATCCAGATCGTCATCGATGCACTGGTTCAGCCAGATGGAACGGCCATTCCGGATGAGTTTAAACCCACGGCAGCCGAACTGCTGAAGGCCCATGAAAACCCCGAACTGCTGGCCGCAGTGGAAAAAGTGAAGCAACACGCAATCGGCAAGCTGGAGGAAGCGGAAAAAAACTGAGTGACTCGCCCTGGCTGGAGCTGATCTTCTGGCTGGCCGACCGCTGGGGCGAGCCTGACCCATCCAAAATTGCCGCATTGCCGGCAAACACTCTGTACCACTGGCGAGCCTACTTCCTGAAACAGGGCACTTTCCGCCGTCCTGGCGATGAAAACGCGCCACCTACCGAAACCACACCTGCGCCATCCCGGGTCGATGATGAATGCGCGGCAGTCATGAGGGCATTAATGTAATGGCAGACGTCGCATCTTTAGCGGTCGGGCTGCACCTGAACGCAGCCAGTTTTAAATCCCAGCTGCTGGGAGCGTATGGCGATGCGGAGAACCAGTCACGACGGTTTAACCGTAATGCCCAGGCGAACGCGAAAAAGACGGAGGACGCCTATAAGAAGGTCGGTCTGTCGATATCCGGGATGGCCAGCCGGCTGGCGGGGCTTGCAGGAGCCGGCCTTTCCATCGGCACGATCGTCACCACGTCCAGACAATATGGACAGGCATTATCAGACCTGCAGGCCATCACCGGTGCGACTGCAGCTGAAATGAAAGCGCTGGATCTGGCTGCGCAGGAAATGGGGCGCACGACAGAGTACAGCGCCAGCCAGGCCGCCGAAGCGTTAAAGCTGATGGCGTCGGCTAAACCGGAGCTTTTAAAAACGTCCGATGGACTGCAGAAGGCTACGAACAGCGCGCTTATCCTGGCGCAGGCCGCCGGCACAACGCTGCCCGATGCGACCAGAACGCTGGCGCTCTCCTTAAACCAGTACGGGGCGAGCGCGCAGGAAGCGGATCGTTATATCAACGTGCTGGCTGCCGGCGCGAAGTACGGATCGTCGGAGATTGTGGATACAGCGGCCGCCATTAAAAATGGTGGCGTCGCAGCCGCACAGGCCGGCGTTGGTTTTGAGCAGCTGAATGCCGCGATTCAGGTGCTGGCAGAGCGTGAAATTAAAGGCGGGGAAGCCGGCACGGCGCTGCGTAACGTCATCCTGAACCTGGAAAAGGGCACAGACAAGAGCCTCAAGCCGTCCGTGGTTGGTCTCAGCCAGGCGCTGACCACTCTTTCCGGGAAAAATCTCTCCACGGCCCAGGCCGTAAAACTGTTTGGCGTGGAGAACCTGAATGCGGCGTCTATCCTGGTCCAGAACCGTTCAAAGCTTGATGAGCTGACCGCTTCCCTGACCGGTACCAAAACGGCGCATGAGCAGGCATCCATCAGGGTTAACAACCTGAACGGCGATTTGCTGGGGCTGAGCAGTGCGTTTGAGGGGATGGTCATTAAGATCGGCCAGAGCAGTAACGGGCCACTCCGCAGCGGGATACAGGTTGCCACGGAGGCGCTGAACAGCCTGGCAGACAATTTCAACACCGTCTCCAGCGTGGCGCTTTACAGCCTGATCCCCGTGCTATCCACGAAACTGACTGCAGGGCTGCGGGAGAATATCGCGGCCTGGCGGGAAAGCCAGGCGGCGGTAAAAGCGAGGGCGCAGGCTGATGCGGATATTGCCCGCAAAACGCTGGATTCGACAGCTGCCATCCTGAAACAGAACGACGCTGAGTTTGGCCATTACCGGCAGATGGAGCGGACGGCTAAACAGTACGGGATGAATATCAGTTACCAGGATGAGTTTACCCGGCTTATCCGGCAGGAAACTGAGCAAACGAACCTGGCCAGCCAGGCGAAACTGAAACTGGCGGCGGCAAACCGGCAATTGTCGATATCAGCCCGCGCGGCCTCCGTTGCGGTGGGGCTGGCAAGAGGCGCATTAAATTTAATCGGTGGTCCGTTCGGCGCCGCGATGCTGGCCGGTTCGGGCCTCCTTTACTTTCATGAGAAAGCAAAGGAGGCCAGGCAGTCAGCCATTGATTTAAAAGATGCCGTAGTCGAAACCAGTGAAGCGCTGATGCGCCTCTCGCTTAACCAGTTAAATGTGAAGCAGTTCGACCTGGAGGATCAGTACGAAAACCAGGTCGTGCAGCGTAACCAGCTGATGAAAGAGATTCAGGATGCCGACAGTCGTATCGACAGCCTGAAAGGGTTTGACCCCTTCGGCCAGCTGGAAGGGGTAACAAAAGGCCAGGCGCGTGCACGGGCGGATCTCGATAGCGTTAACGAGGGACTCCGCAAAACCGAGGAAAACATTAAGCGTGTCAGTGATGCAAAAACACTGGCTCAGCTGGGTTTATCGGGAAAAATAACCTCCCTTACGGACGATCTGAAAGGGGCGTTGAGCACGCCCCCCAAAGAGACCGGAGAGGGAAATCCCTGGGGCGGAGATGGCGGTACCGGCACGGGGAAAGGCAGTAAGTCCAAGGTCGACCAGTTCAAAACGCTGCGGCAGCAAATTGAAGAAGCCCATGCGTCCAGCCTGGCCAGAATTAACCTGCAGGAAAAGGACAGTAACAGGGAGCTGCAGGAAGCGGCGAAGAAAAATGGCGCCAGTGATGCTGACCTGCAGCGCGCGCTGTTAATGAACGCAGAGAACTACCAGAAACAGCGACTGGATCTGGCCGCGCAGTATTCCCCCGCCCGGGAAACTCTGCGAAAAGAGCAGGAAGCCAGCCGGGACCTGGCTGAGCTTTTCAAAGCCCGCCTTCTTGATGAAAAAGAGTACCAGGCCGCACGAATAACGCTGGCCAGAGATACCGCGAAAGAGCTGCTGCAGGCGCATGCCGATGAAATCGCTGCGCCGGCACTGGATATCGCCGGCGAAGTTGATCCACTGGTCTCGCTGCGCAATCAGCTTGCGCAGCGGCAGGCATTGCTGCAGGCGTACTACCAGGGCAGCGCGATCAGCAAAGAACAGTACGAAATGCTGATGCAGAAGGCGACGAAAGAATCCGCCGATGCGCAGTATCAGACGTCGCTGGAGTTATACCGATCACAGGGAGAATTCCAGAGCCTGGCCGTCGGGTTATTTGAAACGGCCCATGAGCGCTCAAGCAACTTCCTGACGAGCATGCTGACGCGGACGAGAAGCTTTAAGGAGAACATGGCTGACCTGTTTTCCTCGCTCACGCAGTCGGTCATAAAAAACCTCGTTGATATGGCCGCTCAGGCGCTGGTCACCAGTTCTGTCATGCAAACCATTATGGGCGTGGTGGGCGTCGGGACCAGCGTTTTCACGGGCGCCGCAGGTGCTGCAGATGCAGGTTCGGGGACGGCGATCCAGAATGCCGCCAGTAACTTCCAGTTTAACGCCAAAGGCGGCGTTTACGACTCACCGTCGCTGAGTGCATACAGTAACCAAGTCTACGATTCTCCGCAGTTCTTCGCTTTCGCAAAAGGGGCCGGCGTATTTGGCGAGGCCGGGCCGGAGGCCATCATGCCACTGACGCGTGCCGGCGATGGTTCGCTGGGTGTACGCGCTGTCGGTGGTGGTCAGAACGCCGGCGCGTCGGAAGGGCCAAAAGTCTATATCACGATTGAAGGCGGAAACACCTCAACGCAGGCGCCGTCTGGTTTTGAGCAGTTTGGCCAGCAGATTGGCTCGTTTGTGGAGAAAAAATACAGGGAGCTGATGGCGCAGGATATGCGACCTGGCGGGATGGTCTGGAATGCAGTTAAAGGGCAACGTTGATGGCTATTGAGATATTCACCTGGAGTCCGCGGGTTAATCCCCAGCAGACCGTTAACTTTCGTGTCCGGAAGGCGCAATTCGGTGACGGGTATGCGCAGGTATCCGGCGATGGTATTAACACCCGATCACAGGACTGGGAGCTGAGTTTTGTCGGTACGGAGGACTATATCCGACCGATTAAGCAGTTCCTCGACCGTCATGCCGGCACCCGCGCGTTTCAGTGGACCCCGCCTCTGGAAGAGGTGGGGCTTTTCCGCTGCGAACAATATAAACCGGTGCCGCTGGGCGGCGGAAATTACTCACTTTCAGCCACTTTTATTCAGGCATTTAAACCATGAGCCTTAACGCGAATTATCAGAAGTTAGAGCCAGGCGATGAGGTTCGTCTCCTGGAGATCGATGGCCAGGCGTTTGGCCTGGACGAGGTTTTGTATTTCCACGGCTATAACGTTCCCCATACTGCAGCCGAAATCCTCGCCGCTGGCGGCGACCTGGATAAGCTGCCGGCGAAAAGCATCTGGTGGCAGGGGCGGGAGTATAAAGCCTGGCCATGTGAAATCGAAGGGATCGAGTCCTCCACCACGGGCAGCGACGCGCAGCCAACGCTGCGGGTAGGGAATATCGACGGGAAGATATCCGCGCTCTGTCTTCATTACGACGATCTGGCTCTCGCGCGGGTTGTCATCCACGACACGCAAAAACAGTATCTCGATGCGAAGAACTTTCCGGACGGGAATGCCTCAGCCGATCCGACGCAGGAGAAACGGCGCCTCTTCTTCATTGACGTAAAGCATTATGAAGACGATGAGAAGGTGGAATTTACTCTCTCCAGCCCTTTTGCCCTGCAGGGGATGATGATCCCCACTCGCCAGCTGCATGCGATTTGTACCTGGTGTACCCGCAATCAATACCGCAGCGGTAACGGGTGCGACTATGCCGGCACCCGGTATTTTGACAGGAACAATCAGCCAGTTGATGACCCGTCGCAGGATGTCTGCAATGGAACGCTCACGGCCTGCAAATTACGTCATGGTGAGAATAGTGAACTGCCGTTTGGCGGGTTCCCCGGCACCTCATTAATCAGGAGCTGATATGCGTCAGAAAACGATTAAGGCCATCCAGGAACATGCGGCCGCAGAATATCCGCGCGAGGCCTGCGGCCTCGTCGCCCAGAGGGGGCAAGCGGAGCGTTATTTCCCCTGCCGGAACCTGGCCACAGAGTCGAAAGATAATTTTGTGCTGGCGCCGGAGGATTATGCGGAGGTTGAGGAATGGGGAACGATCACCGGTATAGTTCACAGCCATCCTGATGCCACCACCCAGCCGAGCGAACTGGATAAAGCGCAATGCGACGCGACCCTTCTCCCCTGGCATATTATCAGCTGGCCAGAAGGCGATCTCCGTACCATTCACCCGCGTGGTGAGTTGCCGCTCCTCGAGCGACCATTCGTGCTGGGCCACTACGATTGCTGGGGCCTGGTGATGAGCTATTTTCGGCAAACCCACGGCATCGAGCTGCACGATTACCGCGTCGATTATCCGTGGTGGGAAAAGGAGTATCCGGACAATTTTTATCAGGACTGCTGGTATGAATGCGGGTTCCGTGAGTTTGATGGTCCACCGCAACCGGGTGATATGGTGATCATGCAGGTGCAGGCGGATAAGTGGAACCACGCCGGGATTCTGCTGGAAGGGAACCTGCTGCTGCATCACCTGTATGGCCATCTCAGCAAGCGTGTGCCGTATGGTGGGTACTGGATGGAAAGGACAATGAAAATCGTTCGATACCATTCTCTGTGTTAATCTTTTGTGGCATTTGAATTAAAAGCAAAAGGGACACAGCGATGAAGAAAATAGCTCTGGCATTAGCGATATTAGCTATAACGGGATGCGCGACATCAGCCGTTCCTCCGAGTAAAGCAATGCAGGCACCAAAGGAACGACTCTTAAAATATCAAAGCGACTCGGATGGATATGGCAGTCTAACTGTAATTCGAGATAAGGGTATGGTTGGTGGGGGGTGTTACGCAACAGTCTATCTAAACGGTGAGCGTTCAGCGAAGTTAGATACGAAAGAGAAAGCTACATTTTATCTTCCTGCCGGTGAATGGGCGGTTGGCGTAAACCTTGAGGGTAAAGGGCTTTGTAGCTATTCAGGGGATAGGCAGGAGAGATTTATTAGTTTAAGGAAAAGCGAGCATAAATATGTACGTATATTTACTGACGGTGATGGAAATATGGACATAAGGCCCACGACCCTTAATTAAAAAAATCCCGCTAAATGCGGGTTTTTTTATGGAGAAAAAATGCAAGAAGTAATGACGCGAATTGAATTGAGCGGACCATTAGGTAAAAGGTTTGGGAAAATTCACCATCGGCTAATTTCCTGCACACATGAAGCAGGAGAAGCGCTGGCAAAAACTATCCCAGGCTTTGAAAAATTCATGATATCTAGTGAGGAGCGTGGGTTAACCTATGCAGTATTCAAAGGTGATAAGAATATTGGAGTCGATGATTTAGGTTTTCCTGTAACCGGTGAAGTAATTCGTATTATTCCTGTAATCATTGGTAGTAAAAAAGCGGGAGCATTACAAACAATTCTTGGTGCAGTTCTTGTCGTTGTCGGCGTCATTGTGGGTTATGCCAGTGGTGGGACTTTATCTGCAGTGGGGTATGGAGCAGCCAAATTTGGCGCTGCCATGATGCTCGGCGGCGTCGTTCAGATGCTTTCCCCGCAGCCAGCAGGCCTGGCACGAAAAGAATCTGCTGACAATAAAGCGTCCTACGCCTTTGGGGGCGTGACGAATACTGCCTCTCAGGGATACCCAGTCCCTTTGCTTTATGGCAAACGGCGAATTGGCGGCGCCATTATATCTGCCGGTATTTACGTAGAAGACCAGCAATAAGATTTATTCACTAAACCATCCAATTCAGGCCACCTTGCGGTGGCTTTTTTTATGGGCGTAATATGGCAAATAACATAATTAAAGGGCGCAAGGGTGGCGGCTCAAAGCAGCGTACACCGACGGAACAGCCGGATGATTTACAGTCCGTTGCGAAAGCCAAAATTCTGCTCGCATTAGGTGAGGGTGAATTTGCAGGTGGTTTAACCGGGAAAGATATTTATCTTGATGGCACCCCGCTTGAAAATGCTGATGGTTCGCAAAACTTCAGTGGAGTATCCTGGGAATTTCGCCCCGGCACGCAGGCTCAGACTTATATTCAGGGTATTCCCGGTACTGAAAATGAAATCAGTGTAGGAACGGAAGTTTCCAGCAAGACAGCCTGGACCCATACCTTTACTAATACCCAGCTTTCTGCCGTTCGTGTTCGTCTGAAATGGCCGTCCCTGATGAAACAGGAAGATGACGGCGACGTGGTGGGCAATACCGTCAAGTATGCGATTGACCTGCAGACCGACGGCGGCGCCTGGCAGACGGTTCTGGAAACCGCTGTCACGGGTAAAACCACCTCCGGTTATGAGCGGAGCCATCGTATTGATCTGCCCCAGGCCGGCAGTACCTGGACGCTACGCCTGCGTAAAATCTCTCCGGATGCAAACAGTGTCAAAACTGGCGACGTGATGACGCTGCAGAGCTATACCGAAGTGATTGACGCGAAGCTGCGTTATCCCAACACCGCGCTGCTTTATATCGAGTTCGACTCCAGCCAGTTTAATGGCTCCATTCCGCAAATTTCCTGTGAGCCGCGCGGGCGCGTGATTCGTGTGCCGGATAACTACAATCCGGAAACCCGCGAATATACCGGCGTCTGGACCGGCGGGTTTAAATGGGCCTGGACGGATAACCCGGCCTGGATCTATTACGACATTGTTATAGCTGACCGTTTTGGTCTCGGTAATCGTCTGAGCAGCGCCAATATTTCGAAATGGACGCTGTACCAGATTGCACAGTACTGCGATCAGCTGGTTCCTGACGGGCGCGGTGGTGACGGCATGGAGCCGCGCTATACCTGTAACGTCTACGTTCAGGAACGCAACGATGCTTACACCGTGCTGCGAGACTTTGCCGCCATTTTCCGGGGCATGACCTGCTGGAACGGTGAGCAGATTGTTGTGCAGGCTGATATGCCGCGTGATGTCGATTTTACCTATACGCGCGCCAATATTATCGGCAAACCCCGTTATTCGAGCAGCAGCAGCCAGGTTCGGTACACCAACGCCCTGGTTTCCTGGTCTGATCCGGATAATGCTTATGCTGATGCAATGGAGCCGGCATTTATCCCGGAACTGGTTTCCCGCTACAGTTTTAACCAGCTCGAAATGACGGCGATTGGCTGTACGCGCCAGAGCGAAGCCCACCGTAAGGGGCTGTGGGGCATACTGACCAACAATAAGGACCGCATGGTCGAAATTGATGTCGGGCTGGACGGTCGCATTCCTCAACCCGGCTATATTATTGCCCTGGCGGATGAGTTGCTGGCCGGACGGGTCAACGGCGGGCGAATCAGCGCGGTGAATGGCCGGGTGATTACGCTGGATCGTGATGTGGATGCCAAACCTGGCGACCGCCTCCAGCTAAACCTGCCATCCGGGATCTCACAGAGCCGGACTATTCAGGCTGTTAACGGACGCCGGCAGATTACGGTCACCACGGCGTACAGTGAGACGCCAGAACGGGAATGCGTCTGGGCCGTTGAATCCGATGACCTCTTCCTGCAGCAGTACCGGGTTACAGGGGTAAAAGAGAACAGCGATGCCACCCTCACGATCACCGGCGTGGCACATGACCCGGATAAATTCGCGCGCATCGATACCGGCGCTATTATCGACCAGCGCCCGGTTAGCGTATTGCCGGCGGGCAACCAGTCACCTCCTGACGATATTGTCATCACATCCCGCTCGGTCGTGAATCAGGGGATCAGCGTCGAAACGATGCAGGTTAACTGGTCAGCGGTCAGCGGCGCTATTGCCTACGAGGCACAGTGGCGCCGTAACGACGGGAACTGGATTAATGTGCCGCGCAGCTCGACCACCTCGTTTGAGGTCAGCGGCATTTATGCCGGTCGTTATCTGGTTCGTGTCCGCGCGATAAATGCGGCGGAGATCTCGAGCGGGTGGGCGTATTCCGAAGAGAAAACCCTGACCGGCAAGGTCGGCGAGCCGCTGGCACCGCTGGCGCTGGCAACCCGTTCGCTGGTTCATGGGGTCCAGGTTAGCTGGGAGTTCCCGACCGGCTCCGGGGATACGCTGCGCACGGAACTGCAGTACAGCAAAAATCAGGACGGCAGTGCACCGATGCCGTTATCAGACGTGGCCTACCCGGGGAAAAGCTATCAGCAGATGGGCCTCAGTATGGGCGCAGAATTCTGGTATCGGGCGCGCCTTGTGGATCGTCTTGGCAATGAAAGCCCGTGGACCGGCTGGGTCCAGGGGATGGCCAGCGATAACTTTGATGACTACTACGAAAACCTGACCGACGCGATCAAGGATACGGCTGCCTGGGAGGAAACGCAGCGCACCATTAGCGAAACGCAGGAAGGTATCCGCAATACGCAGCAGGAACTGGAGCAGACCGCTGAAGCTCTGCGCAAGGAAGCCGAAGACCAGGCGAAGCAGGTCAGCCAGGATATTGATGCATCGGCGAAAAGCATCACGGCTGATGTTGACGGGAAGATCTCCGCCGTGAATAAAACCATCACGGATGAGATCACCTCGGTCAATGAGGCTCTCGATTCTGGTCTGGCTCAGGCAAACAAAGGCGTTCAGGAGGCAAAATCCGCCGTCGCAGATGCGAACAAGCAGATCGCAACTGTGAACCAGTCGCTGACCGACAGCATTACCCAGGTAAGACAGTCAGTCACTGATACGGCTACGGAAATCAACGCCACCATCGACCTGGAGATTGCCAGGGTCAGCAAAACGCTGGCCGACGGTGATGCCGCATTGAATGCGCAGATTAAAACTGCCGAGAATGGCCTGAAGCAGTCGCTGTCTCAGGTCAACACCACGCTGACCAATGCGGTGAAACAGGAGACCGCGGATCGTATCGCTGATGTTAACGCGAAGGCGGCACAGGCCGCTGATGAACTGCTGGCGGCAACGCAGGGGATTGAGGCGAGTATCGAGAGCCTGTCTGAGGCCGTGACCTCCGGTGACGAAAATCTGGCACGCCAGATCTCACAGATTGCCGCTGGCACAGGGGAGCAGTTTGACGCTCTGGAAATCTGGTATTTCGACAAGGATGCCGAAGGCTGGACGGAAGACGACAACGGCTACACGCCAATGAGCGTCACCAGCGATGGCTGGCTGAAAGCCAACAATTCGACTTCAACCTGTCGATCTCCTAACGGCCTGACGATCGATGCCCATGCTTATCGTTTCATTAAGATGCGCATTAAAAAGGTTGGCAACCCAACCTGGAATGCCAAAATGTTCTGGATCGGCGCTGATGAAACCGGCTGGAATGCTGGTCGCTCCGTGGTTATCAGTGAGCCGGAATACGATGACAAGGGTATTGCGATTCTGACCCTGCACGACATTGAGTGGCGGGATTCGACAACGATTCGTCGTTTCCGCTTCGATTTCACAACGGGCCAGGATGCGGACAACTATCTGTTATTTGACTGGATCGCCGTTGGCCGGCCAGCACCCGGCGCCAGTACGGCGGCTCTGCAGGATGTGCGCAGTACGCTGAGCAACGCGCTGACTGCCGAAGCGCAGGCACGCAGCACGCTGGCGGCGCAGATGCGTGGCTCCTATGAGGGCAGCGATCTGGATAAAGTCACCTCCGGGCTGCTGTACCAGGAAAAAACCGCGCGCGTTACCGCCATCTCGGCAGAGGTTAAGGCCAGAGAGTCCCTGCAGACGCAGTTTAACGACAACAAAGCTGCTGTTTCTGGTGAGCTGAGTTCTCTGACGACAGAGCAGAGCGCGCAGGCGAGCCGTATCGGTGGCCTGGAAACCAGCCTCGGGAAAAAAGCCGATGCGGCCGCGCTGACGTCCCTGACGCAGAAAGTTGAGCAACAGGGCGCCACGCTGACATCGCAGGGCGCCGCGTTAACATCGCTCACTAACCGGGTTGGCCAGACGGAAACGGGCCTGGCTGGTACGAACGAGGCGCTGAACGGGCTGCAGTCTGTTGTTACCCAGCAGGGCGACAGGATAACCAGCCAGGGTCAGTCCATCACGAAACTGACGAGCGATTTGGGCACGACAAATGCCGCGCTGGCGAAGAAAGCGGAGGCGGCTGCGGTCACTGCCTTAACGCAGCAGATAGAGCAAAACGGGCGGGATATTCGCAGCAATTCTGACAGCATCACCAGCCTGTCGAATCAACTGGTCAATGGCCAGGCGAATCGCTGGTCCCGTCGGATCTATCCTGTGCTGCTGGCTACCGCCGGGACAGTCCCGTCATTCAGCGATATTCGCGCCGTGGCGCCAACGGTCGTGGATGAGGTGGCTGACGCGGCCAAACTGGACTTTACGTCCGCCGGCAGCTATCTGATCGCGCAGTATTCCTGCCAGGTGAAAGTGGCAGCAGATACCACCATCACACTGGCGCCCGGCGCCAGGGTTTTTGATGATACCGGCGCCATATTTGTGAATGGGGTTCAGGTCGCCTGGGGTAACGCCAGCTGGAATACCGTCAGTTTTGAACTGAAAACCGGCTGGAACACCGTTGATTTTCTGGTGAATCAGTGGACCGGCCAGGCGTATATCAACCTGGGCCTGAAGGTGTCAGACAAGGTTGCTGAGATGTACTCCGGTCTCGGGGTTTCGGCGCTGGCAAACGCAGCCGGCGTGCTCAGCTCGAATGTCAGCCAGATTGGCAACGATGTGGTCAGCAATTCGCAGAGCATCACCCAGCTCCGGAATGCGCTGACGCAGACAGACGCGAACGTGTCCAGCAAAGCCGATCAGACGGCGATGAACTCGTTAACCGGACGAGTGGAGAAGACGGAATCCGGGCTGACGGCTGCTAACGCCAACATTACCTCGCTGAAATCCGCTGTACGGGCCGGAAACGCATCAGGTGGAGATTTAATTCCCAACCCGACATTTGACCCGGCTTACGACCAGATGGGGTTTAGCGTCTTATCCACGACGGCTGAGGAGGTCCCTCCTGGCTGCCCGTATGGTTATGCGGCCAGAATTGCCAGCCGGGATCACCATCCTAACTTTGCCGCGTTCCCGGCCACGCTTAACGATGTGATTGAGATCAGCGCACTGGTTGCCTGCGGCGCCGGCACGGCGAATTTTAATCTGTATGTTGGCACCGCCGTTCGGCCAGATACGAGCACCGGTGCGCCACTCATGGCGGGGGGCGGAAAATCACCTTCCGCGACCTGGCAGAGAACCACCTGGCGCTTCAAGGTCACGCAGGCGATGGTGGACAGGGGTTATATCCGCCCGTTCCTGCAGATCTCGCAGAACAGCCCGTATGGCACCGTATGGTTCGTTACGGACTGGCATATGCGAAATGTGACAGCGGCGCAAAAGGTTCAGGATACTGCGGATGCCACGGCGGCGGCGGTTGACTCCCTGACCACCACCGTGACGCAACAGGGTAATCTGCTGACCTCGACCGGCAACCGGACAACCCAGCTGGAAAACGGGCTGGCAACCACCAATGCCGCAGTGGCCAAAAAGGCTGATGCGACAGCGTTGCAGGATTTGACCAATACCGTCACACAGCTGGGCAATGACCTGACGGCTGCGAACAGCGCCATCACGAAACTGACCGGAAATCTGGCGAATACCGATAAAGCGCTGGCGCAGAAAGCCGATGCGACTGCGCTGGCCACGCTCGACACGAAAGTGACGCAGCAGGGTAAAACGCTGGAGAGCCAGAGCAATTCGCTGACGAATCTGTCGAACAGCCTCTCGCAGGTCGCGGCAGATCTCGATGCCAGCGGTCAGATACCGGGTAACCTGGTCGTGAATCCCTCGTTTGAACGCGGGCTGGATGGTTACACCGGGCGGTCAACCGCGACCAGTGTGGTGGAGGTTTCCGTTCCTCACGGCGGGACGCGGGCGCTGAAGGTTGATCCGGGGAATGTGACTCCGGGGCAATACATCCCGTTTGTTCAGGGGCGAACCTATGAAATCGGGGTGTGGGTCAAGGAACCCGGAGCGACGACGGATAATGGCGCGGGGAACAACAAGCTGCGGATCGGCAACTCTGCCGGCCAGCCGGTTTTTGAGCGTCCGTACAACAGCGGTACGGTGGGGACAAACTGGACCCTGATTTCCGGTCGCTGGAAAGCGACGGAGACAGCCAGCCTGCCGGTGACGCTGAGTAACTATCTGATTAGCGGCAGCCGCTACTTCGATGATTTTTACGTCACTGACGTTACCGACCGGGTGGACATCGATGCCACCGCCGGCGCCGTTACCGGACTGACGAGCCGGGTCAGCACAGCGGAAGGGGCCATCACCTCACAAAGCCAGCAGCTGACGAACCTGCAGAACAGCCTGAACACGACCAACAGCAATGTGTCGAAGAAGGCCGATGCAACGGCACTGACTTCGGTCGATAACCGGGTGACAGAGGCGGAAGGGAGACTGACCACACAGAGCCAGCAGCTGACAAATCTGGCGAATGTGCTGACGGCCACCCGCAACGCCGGCGACAACCTGATCCCGAACTTTGATTTTCTGCAGGGCAGCACTGCCTGGGATATTCAGTATCCAGCCGGTGTGACCTTTGGCGATTTCGGGGACGGGAAAGCGGGGGTACGGCTGAACCGGACGACCACGACCAGCCCAGGCATTTTCTCCAACAACAACAAGCCGGTGCCGCTGAATGGCCAGCGCAAGTATCGGGTGGTGGTGAAGGCCAAAGGTGTTTCCGGCGCGATGAGTCTGCTGATCCGTCGCCAGAACAAAATCGGCCAGACGGACAGTACGTATGAGGATAAAACGGTCACGCTGACCACTGACTGGCAAACCATCACCTGGGAAACCGGATTGACGGCTGCCGGCGCGGACGGGCAGAACTTCAAACTTTATTCTCATCCGACAAACGGTGAAATCTGGCTCGATTCAGTCCGGGTGTTTGATATCACCGATGAAACCAACATCAAGGCGACCAGCGATGCTGTTTCGTCTCTGACCGGGACGGTGACGAACCAGGGGAACACCCTGACATCACAGGGGCAATCCATCACGGCGCTGAATAACGCGCTGGAAGGGGTCAAGGGCGATGTGGCGAAGAAGGCTGATGCGTCGGCGGTCAGTTCACTGACCAACCGGGTTACCCAAACTGAAAAGGATATCCGTAGCCAGGCCGACAGCCTGACCAGCCTGAATACATCGCTGAAGCAGCAGGCGACACGGGGAGCCAACGTACTGCCGGACGGCAGTTTTGAATCCTATGCCGTCGGCGATGTTCTCAGTAATGCCCGCGCCGTTATCACCAGTGAAGCTGCTCACAGCGGGACCAAAAGCCTGCGTGTTACGCGCAGTACGGAGTACAACCCGAACGCGACGGATAATAACGATACCCATATCTTTTCAGGCATGCAGGTTCGCGATAACGCGGTCTATTACGTGGAGGCGTGGGTTAAGTTGCCGGCTGGCTCGACTGCCGATCCGACCGTTTATATGGTGCTCGGATTTTCCTTCCAGGATTCTGCCAATGGCTGGTCGTGGCCTGGCCTGAACGTGAAAGTCTCCGAGTTGTCGGTGGACAACTGGACAAAAGTCAGTGGCTATCTGACCAACAACCGAACCGCGCTAAAACAGGCAATGGTGAGGATCTCCATCCCGAATACACCAAAAGTTCGCCTGGGTGACGCCTTCCTGATTGATGATCTGATCATCACTGACGTGACCGATGCGAAAGCGGCGCTCGATGCCGCCGATGCGAATGCGCAGGCGCTTTCCAGTCTGTCCGCGTCAGTCACGCAGAACGGGAAGAATATTACGTCTCAGGGCAGCGCGATCACGAAACTGCAGTCGGATGTGACGCAACTTGGTAAGGATATCAGCGGCAAGGCCGATGCCAGCGCGCTGACGAATCTGACGACCCGCGTGACGGCTACCGAAGGCGGTCTGAAATCGCAGGGAGACAGCCTGACCAGCCTGCAGAACAGCCTGAACACGACTAACAGCAATGTGGCGAAGAAGGCTGATGCAACGGCGCTGCAGAGCCTGCAGAATACCGTTGAACAGCATGGCAGGGATCTGACCACGCAAAGCAGCGCGCTGACGAACCTGGAAAACAACTTTTCCTCCCTGGCCGTGGGCGGGACCAACCTTATCCGCAATGCGGACACACTGGAAGGATGGCGCAGCCGCCACGCCACAGAGACCTATCTGGGCGACCGCGTGGCCTACACCCGGCTGGCGAAAGGTGCATCCGGTTATACCCTGCTGGATGAACAGACGCTGGACGTTACCGGGCGTACGGAATTTGTATTCAGCTTCTATGCGAAAGGGGCTTATGACGGGCAGGAGATGGCGAGTTATTTCTATAACCCGTCGAACACCACCACCACGGAAACCAGCCAGGGCGTTAAAGGCGGGGCCGGTGACGGCAAGGCGGTCACGAAACTGACCACCGCATGGGCGCGTTACTGGGTGAAATGGGTTATTCCTGCCACCAGTGGCACCAAACGGCTGATTGCCGCGCGTCTGGAAAGCGCGACGTCTGCCGACAAAGAAGTCTGGCTCTGCCGCCCTCAGCTGGAAACTGGGACCGTGATGACCGACTGGTCACCGAGTCCGGATGATGCAGCCAGCGGTATTACCGCGAACACATCGGCCATTAACAGCATCACCAGTCGGGTGACGAATGCCGAGGGGCAGCTGACCGCGCAGTCTCAGAGCATCACGAATCTGCAGAACAGCCTGAACACCACCAACAACAACGTGGCACAAAAGGCCAGCGCGCAGTCGGTGAGTGATCTCACCAGCCGGGTCACCAGTGCGGAAGGCAAAATCACCTCCCAGGGGCAGGCTATCACGAAGCTGCAGGGCGATTTGAGCAGCACCACCGATAAGGTCAACACCAAAGCGGATCAGACGGCGCTTAACGCGCTGACTGGCCGGGTTGAGAAAACCGAGGCAGGCCTCACGGCAGCCAACAGCAACATCGTCAGCCTGACGGCGGCGGTGAATGCCGGGAATGCTGCCGGGGATGATTACATTCCAAACCCGTCATTTGATCCGGCGTATGACCGCATGGGTTATGACGTGGTGGAGACCACCGCCGATGGTGTGCCGGCTGACTGCCCGTTCAGGTATGCCGTCCGGCTGGCCGGGCGAGACCATGTGCCAAAAATCAACAATATCGCCGTGACGCCGGGCGACGTTTACGAAATGTCTGCTCTGGTAGCGTGTGGTACCGGCAGCGCTGACTTTAATTTCTACATCGGTCGGGCCACCACTGCTACTGGTGGCATCGGGGCGAGAGCGTCCGGGGGAAACACCAAGACCACCACCGCGTGGAAACGAGCCACCTGGCGCTTTACTGTGCCGGCAGACACGAACTTCCTGCGACCGTTCCTGCAGGTTAATCAGAGCAGCCCGTTCGGCACTGTCTGGTACGCTGCCGACTGGCATATGCGTAACGTGACGGCGGCGAACAGCGCGCAGAAAACCGCAGATGCGACCGCAAAAGCGGTGGATTCACTGACCACCACGGTTAGCCAGCAGGGCGATACGCTCAGCAGCATCGGCACGCGTACCACCTCGCTGGAGAACAGCCTCCGTTCGACAAACGATACGGTGAGTAAAAAGGCTGACACGACAGCGGTGACGCAGCTGCAGGGCACGGTGACGCAGCAGGGTAATGACATCGCGGCAGCCAACAGCGCGCTGACAAAACTCAGCAGCGATCTGGCCACGACGAATGCGAACGTGAACAAAAAAGCGGACGCAAGCGCGATGAACACCCTGCAAAACCAGGTCACGGAGCAGGGCAAAACACTCAGTGCGCAAGGGGATTCTTTGACGCAACTGAGTAACAGCCTGAGCCAGACGGCAGCAGATATTGACGCCAGCGGGAAAATGCCGGGCAACCTCATTGTCAACGGCAGTTTTGAGCGCGGCGCGGCGGGCTTTACCGGCTGGAGCAGTACCGCAACGGTGGCCGATTTACAGGTTCCGCACTCGGGTAACAAGGCACTGAAAATGTCTGCCGGCCAGTCTAACCTGGTCGGACAGGAAATCAGTATCACCCAAGGCCGTACCTACCGCATGGGGGTATGGGCGAAGCAGGATCCGGGGACCACGATTAAAGATGCGGGTAACACGAAGTTTCGTGTGGCCGACAGCACTGGCCTGCTGGTCGGCTCAAACTACGGACCGTTTAGTTCTGGCTGGCAACTGGTAACGTTTGACTGGAAAGCCACGAAGACCACAATGGCCAGTTTCCAGCTGACGACCTTCCTCAGCGCGGGGGCAATGTATTTTGATGATTTCCATGTTCTCGATGTTACGGATGAAAAGGATATCGCGGCTAACGCCGGGGCCATCTCTCAGATGAATACCCGCGTCACCGCTGCGGAAGGGGCTATCACCACCCAGGCGCAGCAGCTGACGAAACTCAGCGGCGATCTGGCCGTCACGAATGCGGCGGTCAGTAAGAAGGCTGAGCAAAGCGCTGTCACCGGGTTGACCACCCGGATGACGTCTGCTGAGGGTAAACTGGATTCGCAGTCGCAGCAGCTCACCAGTCTGCAGAACAGCCTGACCACGATGAATACGGAGCTGGGGAAAAAGGCTGACACGTCCGCGGTGAGTTCACTGACCGGTCGCGTCAGCCAAGTGGAAAACACCATCACCAGCCAGTCGCAGAGCATCACGTCGCTGACCAGCACCATCAATACCATCCGCACTCAGGGAGCTAATCCGTGGGTTGACGGTACATTTGAAAGCTACAGCGATGGCCAGGTGCTGGGCGGGAGCGGTACCGCCGTTGTGGTGGCGTCTCAGAAATTCACCGGCGATAAGAGCCTGAAGTTGAGACGGGATGAGAACAACGGCGGCAACAGCGATAAACAGCTTGGCACCTGGCAGTCAGTCCGTGAGGACGCGAAGTTCCGGTTTGAGTTCTGGGCCATGATGCCGGCGGATCAGGCGCCCTCCTCCGGGTGGACGACGCTGGTCGGTATCCAGTCGCAGAATGCTGCCGGGCAAAATGCCTGGCAGGCGGCGGTCACTATCAGCGAAGCCTCTCTGGGAGCGCGCGATAAATGGGTGAAATTCACGGGTATCGCCAGTAACAACGGGGCGGGCAGAACACGCGCGGTGGTCTGGATCTCCACCCGTGGCGCCACCGGCAACGGTACCCCTGGCTATTCACTGTATATAGACGATCTGGTCATCACGGATGTTACCGATGCGAAAGCGGCACAGGATGCTTCTGACGCGACGGCGAGCGCTGTGAGCGGCCTGACGGCGCGCGTAACGGATGCCGAAGGGAAAATCACCGCTCAGGCGCAGCAGCAGACTGCACTGGCCACGAAAGTGGATAACGCCAACTCCCGCGTCGATAACATGGCGAAGACGCTGAGCGACAGCCAGAGCACACAGGCCAGCCTGAATACCTCGCTTCAGTCGCAGATTGACGCGCAGGCGGCCGCCAACATCAAAAACCAGACGACGCTGGACAACACGATTAAATCGGTGGCCAGTATCACCAGTACCCAGCAGACGCATGCAACGGCACTGGAGGCGCTGGCAACGCAGCAGACGACCCTGACATCCAGTGTTGGGGATCTCAGCGCTTCCGTTCAGAACACTGCTAAAACCGTGGCGGATGTGAATGGTACGGTGAGTTCGCTGTGGTCGATGAAGGTTGAGACGGTTAACGGGAAGAATGTTGGCGCGGGGATTACGCTGGGTAGCAATGGTGAAACGAGCGACATGATCCTCTACGCCGACCGGTTCTCGCTGTTTAACCGTAACAATGCGACGGCAGTGCCGGTGATGATTGCCGAGGGCAATGAGCTGTATATCGATACGGCACGTATCAAAAACAGTTCCCTGACCTCAACCAAAATCGCGGACGGTTCCATCACGAACGCGAAGATCGGCAACGAGATCCGCTCGAATAACTTTGTTGATGGGTCGCAAGGCTGGCGTATCGCCAAGGATGGCTCTTCGCAGTTTAATAACGTGATCGTCCGTGGCAGGGTCGAAGCGAATAGCGGCGTGTTCCGTGGCACTGTCCAGGCGGATGCGTTCATCGGTGACATTGCGGTGGCCAAAAGTTACGACAGCCTGACTTTCCGCCGTAACCAGACGGTACAGCGGAACGGTGCGTATCAGAACAGGGGGTATAGCATGACAGTGGTTCTGGCCTGCACCCTGGTGTGCCAGACCTATGGGACGGGCAGTGGCCTGGGGTATACCTCTGATATTACGTTCAACATTGGTGGGCAGGAGGTAACCCGCCGTATCTTTGTCGATGCCGGTAATATCACAGCCGGCACCACGGCCTTTGAATTGCGGTTTGCCGCGCGCCTGGATGCTGACTACAACAATGTCGGCTTCTTTATCAAAGCGACAGGTCGTACTGCCGCGATTGATTACACCTGCACACTCGAGAACATCACCGCAACCGCATTTCGGACGGACAGCAGTTCATTTAGCTAACAGAGGCCCCGTAAGGGGCCTTTTCTTTTTCCAGAGAAAAACTATCCAGGAGCAACTTTATTATGGCGATGTATGAAGTCGGCACTGTCACGGGTGCAGCGTCGCAGGCACGAGTGACAGGTGCGACAACAAAATGGTCACAGGTGGCGCTGGGGATAATGCCCGGGTCGATTCTGGTGGTCTACCGCAGCGGTAGTGCTGACCTGTATGCGATCAAATCCGTGGACAGCGACACGCAACTGACGCTGACCCGGAATATCACCACCGCATTTTCCGGAGCCTCTTACGGCATTATTACCGCTGAAACCGCCAGCACCTCGTCGTTTGCTAACCAGCTGGCCAGCGCATTTGTATTCTGGCGTAGTGTGGTGGAGGGCTGGTCGATGGCCCTGACCGGCAGCGGCAATATCACCCTGACTGACCCGATCACCGGAAAGCAGGTGACCGTACCGGCGATAGCCGGGATGGCGAAGGCATCGGATCTTAACGCGCTGGCAAAACTCACTGGAGGAAACGACCTCGCCGGCTCGCAGGTTATAACCAGTGATAATGCCGGTTTTATTCTCGGTAAAAACTCAGATCTGGCTCTGCTCAAAAAACAGGGGCAAGGAGGGACAATGGCCGTTGGCTCGGGAACACCGTTCAGGGTTCAGCGCTCAAGAGCGACCACTGTATCACCGTCAGACACCTTTGATGACATCCTCGTTATTGGGACCGATAACCAGACGACTTTGCCCGGTGGGTTATCAGCTGGCGGCAACATCGATAACACGTCAAAGGGGAAGGTCCTGACGCAGTCGATCGAGCTGTCAATGAGCACGCCTTATATTGACTTCCACTACAACGGCAGCAGTGCGGATTATACCGCTCGCCTTATCCACGACAGGCAGAACCGCCTGAACGCGCAGGTACAAAGTTTTTGGGTAACGGACGGGAGGATCACAGCATCATCGACCATGCCAGCCAACCCAGCCATCGGAACGCAACTGACCTCCAATCCGGTACGCTCATTGATGGCCGGGCGCGGGGCCTATGGTGACGTGGACGGCGCTTACGTGCAGATGTACATGGAAGAGCAGGTCGGGACTGAGCACCGGCTTGTGTTGTACGCGGATGGCTTCGGACGCACTGACGCATGGATTTTCCGGGCTGGCGGCACCATTACCACCGGGAAGGGTGACGTTATGACCACCGGATCAGACGTGCGTTTGAAGGAGGTATTCACAAAAGCGCCTCAAAACGCTCTGGATCGGGTCGACCGTTTAGGTGTGTGCGAGTATCAGATGAAGGGAGAAAGTCGAAGGAGGCGGGGTTTTATCGCGCAACAGGCTGAAACCGTAGATTCAATTTATACATTCATGGGGATCGAACAAGAGATAGGCGGAGATAGGTTCAAAGTGATGAATGTGGACTATGTAGCCATCATTGCAGATCTTGTATCGTCGGTGCAGGAACTGAGAAAGCAAGTCTCTAATTTAATGGAGATAAACAGTCAAAAGAAATGATGACAGTTCTGATGTGATTGAACAATAGCTATCCATTAAGAACATTTTTTTAAAGAAATGCTTAATGTAAACACAGAGTTTTTGTGATGTGAAATTAGGCCGCTAAACTCATATATCAAAATGGATTGGTCTCATGCAAAAGTCATTGAGTTAAAAGGTCTTTGTACCTTGCCAAATCGCAATACATGCGATGTCAGAAAACAGCACGCGAGTAGGTTTTATTAGCATTTTTAAAACATAATCCAGAATTAAATGCTTTTTGTGTTACCAGTTATTATTAACATGCTAATCTTATGTGCACGAATCATTTTCCTTCGACCTGGCGTGACTGTTTGCGCAAAGACTGATGGTATAATCTTTTGGAAAATGGGCTAACATTGGTTATTGCTAATAATAAAGTTTATGTCTTCCTAACTCTAAAGTCTTAGAATGCTATCCTAATACAAATCAAGAAGGTGCTTATGTTTCTTGAATCATTAATTTTGAAAATAAAAAGCAGTTTATGGGCTTATTTTTTACCAAATTTCATAACGAAGAGTAAAGCTAACAATGAAACATACAACTACTATGGTGTTTACTTTTCAGATGTAAAACAAGAGAAGTATGTCCTTTCGGAAATAGTCGATAATACTGTCATACTTTTGAAATGGGATCCCGAAACCAAATCCTACTCTGATAGAACGGCATTTTCAATCGCAGAAATCGAAATGATGAATGTCGAAATATTACATTGGTTGAAAAATGGGCCATTAAAATTTGACTCTATATTTAATTACACGATAAATCATTTCACCCGAGTTGCATATGTTAAAACTAGTCTTTCGAGAGTCAAGGGTCAAATACAATCAAAATTCCATTCCAATAATGAAATGATAGGGTTGGAACGTATCAATCTGTTGCAAATGTTGATCAATGAATTTGTGCATCAATCACCTGATAAGATTTACGATGGTGTTACATGCGATGAAACTATTGATATGATTTACGGAAATCTTTGGCGCGATCATATTAAAAATGAAGGTTTTCGAAGGAAAACTCTTTTGCTGCTACAATCATTCACTATTACTGGAGATGTTAAATATCAGAATGGAAGATACTACGTTCAGGGTCAAGCTATTGCAACCATCCTGTCCTGGCAAACCGAAGAAAAAAAGGAGAGACAACAATCTAAAACGCAAAAAAATATCAGCCGATTAATGTTGGTAATCACAGCTTCAACTTTCATGATAACAATTGCAATTTTAGCTCAGGCAGGGATTGTTAACCTGCATAATCTATGGGGTTATATTAAAGAGTTAGGACCTTTCCGTGTATTATTTAAACTAATTTGATGGCAATTGAAGAACTGATTTTTGAATGAGGTAGTAACAAGGTTGGTTTACCTTTCGTGTAACTGCCTCAGAAAGAATTGCACCAAAAAAATTGGACTGACGGCATGCAGCAAGTGTTTTAACTTTTTTATGCGGATAACTGATCTTACCAGAATGATAGTACTATGATTTTGAAAAGAAAACTGTTCCATTGATGTTCACGAGAACACCTTAATTAATAAGAATGTATTTTATTTGCTTAATAATCTAAAAGTTCTATAGTTTTTTTTTGGGGTGATGCATGATGCCACTAATATCTTAACGCAGGTGGTACCTTAAATACATGTAAATGCAGGGGATTTTATGAATACAAGAATAAAAATAACTATCTTGTCGGGGATTTTCGTTTCCACATTTGCTCATTCAAGTGCACTTTACTTTTATGAGATTGCAACGGAAGATTCTGCTTTGGCTGGGGCTGGCCAAGCGGCTCGCGCTCAGGATGCTTCCACGCTATTAACGAATCCTGCGGGTATGACTCGCTTGCCAGATCATATGGTCACCGGAGGGCTGCAGGCCATGGGGGGCGATATCTCTTATACGCTTGATGACAAATCTGGAGGACGTCAGAGCCCAGGCAACGTTATGAAACTTTTCCCGAATGCCAGCATGTTTTATACGCAGCGCCTGAGCAATACGGTTACTGCCGGTGTAGGGCTTTATGGCAATTATGGGCTAGGTATTGATTTTGGGAATTGGGCGGGTGACCGTTTAATTAAGAAAAGTACTATGGTGGCCATGACTCTTAGCCCTGGTATTGCTTGGAAACTGAGTGATAGAGTCTCAATCGGAGCAGCGACTGGCCTGAACTATGGTTTTCTGTCGTTAACGCGGAAGGTTGATGATAATGACGAAAAACAAAGCGATCACGACTGGGCAATGAACTACCGCCTTGGATTGCTGATGGAATTAACCGACCAGACCCGGGCGGGGATAACATGGACCAGTAAAACGGATTATCATTTTAACATCGACGGTAAGGCACGCTTTCCAAACTTACCTAACGTTGAGTATGACCTGCCTATTTCTGCACAAGTGCGTGCACCTCAGCAACTGATGATAAGCCTGGTGCATGATATCGACAAACAATGGTCTGTAATGGGGGATCTCGGTTGGCAGGACTGGAGTCAGTTCGGCAGTCCGCAAATTTCGGTCGATGGTAAAGCTAGCGACCGCAATAATCGACTAAAGGATACCTGGCATACAGCCCTCGGTGTGCAGTTTCGGCCTGATGAACAATGGCGGATTAATGCCGGAGTTGCCTTTGATAGTACACCATACAAAACGCAAAGCGATGTGGCGCTTTCTCTGCCAACCGGTGACGAGTGGCGCTTTGCTACCGGCGCGCAGTACCAGCTGACACCTGCCAGTAATATCGGATTTGCGCTTGAATACCTGCACATGCAGTCATCCCGGGTACAATCAACGGCCTTTGGAGGTGAATATAATAATCCATGGCTTTGGTTTGCCAGCTTGAATTACAGCTATCAATTCTAATTCAATATAATACCCTCTGAAATTTATCGATTTGGTAATAGTCTCTTTGTTGATCATAGAAGGGACTATTTTTCCTTTTCTTGTAACGCTAGCAACTATTAGTGCATGATATCTATTCGTTAAAACTGTGTGGTTGCTATAATTTTATCATTATTTCCGAGTAATTATTTTTCAGCTTTGATAGCAGTAAATCCCTATCTTGTCAAATCTGTGAAAAGAATGGCGATGATGTATTTTTTAAAGGTTTTCAATGTGTTAAATGTATTTTTACTCGTGCACCTCAATAAAAAAATAATTGTCATACTAAGCTATTAATTTGAGTCTGTAGTATTGCCAAATGTAAAAAAATGGTTATCTTTACAAAATAGTTATCTACAGTGGATATGTAGATGTATGAATCACTTACTGTCGTCAACGTGTAACTGCCAATACGAGTCAAAGAGGGCTCCAATGAAACTAACACAAATTGCCAGAAGTCTGGCGCTCGCCGGGCTGATGTCAACGGTCATCCTTCCTGCTTATGCTGATATCGCACCAAAAGATGCTACCGACGCCACCAAATCAGCCAACGACGCGCTTTATAATCAACTGCCTTTTTCTGACAACACAGATTTTACCAATGCACATAAAGGCTTCATTGCTGCTTTGCCTACTGAGGTTATCAAAGGCGAGCAAGGAAACGTCGTCTGGAACCCTCAACAGTATGCATTCATCAAAGAGGGTGAAAAAGCACCAGCTACCGTTAACCCAAGCCTGTGGCGTCAGTCTCAGCTGATTAATATCAGTGGTCTTTTTGAAGTCACTGATGGTGTTTATCAGATCCGTAATCTTGACCTGTCCAACATGACCATCATTGAGGGTAAAGAAGGGATTACGGTTGTTGACCCTCTGGTTTCAGCCGAAACGGCTAAAGTTGGAATGGATCTCTATTACAAAAATCGCGGAAAGAAACCTGTTGTCGCGATTATTTATACTCACAGCCACGTTGACCACTATGGTGGCGTTCGCGGCGTCGTTGATGAAGCAGATGTTAAATCCGGTAAGGTGAAGGTTTATGCACCATCAGGCTTTATGGAAGCCGCTGTAGCGGAAAACATCATGGCCGGTAATGTCATGAGCCGTCGCGCCAGTTATATGTACGGCAACCTGCTGAAACCTGATGCGAAAGGCCAGGTGGGCGCAGGTCTCGGAACTACCACTTCAGCGGGTACAGTTACGCTGATCGCCCCAACGAACATCATTGAAAAAGACGGTCAGAAAGAAGTGATTGATGGCCTGACCTATGACTTTATGCTGGCGCCGGGTTCAGAAGCACCGTCAGAAATGCTGTGGTATATCGAGGAGAAAAAACTCATCGAATCTGCAGAGGACGTAACCCATACCCTGCACAATACGTACTCCCTGCGCGGCGCGAAAATTCGTGAACCATTACCATGGTCTAAGTACATAAACGAAGCTATCGTCCGCTGGGGTGATAAAGCCGAAATTATCATGGCTCAGCACCACTGGCCGACATGGGGCAACGAAAATGTTGTTAATCTGCTGAAAAGCCAGCGTGACCTCTATCGTTACATCAACGACCAGACGCTGCGCATGGCGAACCAGGGCCTGACCCGTGATGAAATCGCTGCAAACTTCAAATTGCCCGATAGCCTTGCGCACACATGGGCTAACCGAGGTTACTATGGCTCCGTCAGCCATGACGTGAAGGCCACCTACGTGCTATATCTCGGCTGGTTCGATGGCAACCCGGCAACCCTCGACGAACTGCCACCGGAAGAAGCAGCGAAGAAATTCGTGGATTATATGGGTGGCCCGGACGCCATCATGAAGAAAGCAAAAGAGGATTTTGCACAGGGGAACTACCGTTGGGTCGCTCAGGTTGTTAGCAAAATCGTGTTTGCCGATCCGAAAAACCAGGATGCGCGTAATCTGGAAGCAGATGCCCTTGAACAGCTGGGCTACCAGGCTGAATCAGGCCCATGGCGTAACTTCTACCTTACCGGCGCGCAGGAACTGCGTAACGGCGTGCTGAAAGGACCAACCCCAAACACTGCCAGCCCGGATACCGTGCGCGCCATGACCCCGGAAATGTTCTTCGACTATCTTGCCGTCCATATTAACGGTGAGAAAGCAGGCAATGCGAAGTCAGTGTTTAACATTGACCTTGGTAACGACGGCGGGAAATACAAGCTGGAGCTGGAAAACGGAGTCCTGAACCACACGGCTAACGCCGAGGCGAAAGATGCCGACGCCACCATTGCCCTCGATCGAGCAACGCTGAATAAGATTATCCTGAAAGAGGAAACCCTCAAACAGGCGAAAGATAAAGGCGAAGTTAAGGTTACTGGCAACGGTGAGAAGCTCGAAGAGATGCTCGGTTACATGGACAAATTTGAATTCTGGTTCAATATCGTCACGCCGTAATTTCCTCGTAATAAAAAGGCTGCTAATAGGCAGCCTTTTTAGTAAAAGCGCCAAAGATATAGCTGCCGAATTATATGCTTCGATTTACTAGAGCAATGATATCCAGCGCCTGAATCTTTAATTTCCCTACTACACAAGATGTTAGATACCAGGAGCACCTGGTACGTCATGAGCCATTACTTCAGACCCATCTCCGGATATTCACTACCTGTTCATTTCGGCTTCGAAAACCGAACTGTGGATGTTGAGTTGTTGCATTGCAAGCATAAAAACCTTCTGCAAAACAATGATTATTTCCAGGAAAATCAAGTTCTTAAAGTAGGGCTAAAAACCCTTATTTTCGCATGTAGAAACAAAGATTTTTCTTTTAAAAACATATAATTAATCATTTCTTTTGGGTGTGTCGGTGTGGTACATGGATATCGATACCGATGTGAAATTCAAAGCCAACGGCGTGGACCAGAAAGTCAGCACCCGCCTGGATCCGTGGGTGTTTATGTTCTCCGCAGGCTATCGGTTCTAACGCCTGCTGCAAACTGGCCAGCGGACGGCCAGTTTGTTGCCTCCTCACTCCTCCCTGCGATATCCCTTCGCCTGCGGATCACACTTCCGTCCACTGGCGCAGCAGGTTGTGATACATATTGAGCAGGGAGAGCACCTCTTCTCCGTCGCCAAAGCGCGTTTTGAGCGACTGGATCGTGCGGTCCAGGTCGTAGAGCATCGCGCGCTGCTTATCGTCGCGGACCATCGACTGGATCCACAGGAAAGAGGCCTGGCGTACGCCGCGGGTGACCGGGGTGACGCAGTGCAGGCTGCTGGCGGGATAGAGCACCAGATGCCCGGCCGGGAGCTTCACCCGATGCTGGCCATAGGTGTCTTCAATGACCAGTTCGCCTCCCTCATAGCTTTCCGGTTCGCAGAGAAACAGCGTCGCCGATAAATCGGTCCGCATCCAGCCCGCTTCGCCGTTCTGACGCACCGCGCCATCGACATGAAAGCCGTAGGTCTCCCCCGGCCCGTAGCGATTAAACAACGGTGCGGAAATCGTCCGCGGCAGCGCGGCGGAAAAAAACTGCGGATGGCCGCGCAGCGCGTCGAGTACGGCGGCCTGCAGACGGGCGTACAGCGGCGTGCGGGTATCGATCTGTTGGTTTTGTTTGACGGTCGCCCCCTGGCTGCCGACGGTAACCCGCCCGTCAACCCATTCGGCCTGCGCCAGCAGGCGGGCATATTCAGCCACCTGGTCCGCCGTTAGCACGTCAGGAATGTGATACATCATTGCGGTGTCCTCTCAAAAAGGTGGGGCGCGATGGCCCCACGTACAGACTCAGAAATGGACGTTCGCCGTCAGCATAAAGGTACGGGGTTCGCCCGGATGATAGCGATAGCCGCTCTTGTTGATGGAAGCCACGTAATCGGTATCAAACAGGTTGTACATATTGAGCTGCAGATCGAGGTTGCTGTTGACCCGATAGCCCAGTTTGGCGTCGGCGACCCAGTAGCCCTCGGTGTGATCCGGGGTACCGACCGCGCCATCGCTGCCCCGGCGCAGGCTTCCGACATAGCGCACGCCGCCGCCGACGGACAAATCGTTGGTGGCCTGATACTGCGTCCACAGCGTAAAGGCATGTTTCGGGGTGTAGGCCAGCGCGGAAGAGCCATCCTGCGCCACATTCTGCCCCTCCGTCACCTTGGCATGCTGCTGGGTGTAGCCGGCGATGATCGTCCAGTCCGGGGTCAGGTTCCCGGTCGCGGAGAGCTCATACCCCTCCACGCGCTTTTTGCCGTATTGCGACCAGGTTCCGTCATCGTTGGCGGCCACTTCGTTTTCAATATCGGTACGGAATAACGCCGCGCTGAGCAGCAGGCGTTTGTCGAGGATCTGCCACTTGGTGCCCAGTTCGCTGGATTTCGCCTTCTGCGGTTTAAAGTCGGTCCGGTTGGCGCTGTTGCCGCTGCCGCTGGCGGCCAGCGCGAAGCTGCTGCCCCCCGGCGGTTGCTGCGAGATGGCATAGTTGACGTAGATATTGCCCTGCTCGGTTAAGCGATACAGCGCCCCGGCCTTCCAGTTAACCAGGTTACCGGATTTGGCGGTATCGACTGTGGTGACCGGGCTGCCGGTCGACTGTCCTGGCGGGCAGGCGACAGCCCCGCGTCCGCTGCCGCCGCAGGCGGTGGCGCTGTCATATTTGGTATGGTAACTGTCGAGACGCAGCCCGCCGTTGACCTCAACCCGATCGGTCAGCGCCAGCGTATCGAAGGCATAAATGCCGAAGGTATCGGTCTGGCCGTTGGCGTTCGCCCCGTTTCTGTCCAGCCCGCCAATCGACAGGCTGCTCACCGGATGATAGAGATTCACCGCCGGGGCGGTCAGGGCGTTGACGCCATAGTTGGTCTGGTTTTCCCGGGTAAACTCCACGCCGGCGCTAACGTCATGGCCTATCGAGCCGGTATTGAAGGTCGAGGTGATATTGGTCTGGTTGGTCAGAATGCGGTTGCTGACATCTTTGGTATTAACCAGCCGTGACCAGCTCCAGGTGTTGACGTCATTGATGTCGGGGGCGGTGATATTGCTCGCGCCGCCCATCACCGCAGTCAGGAGATACTCCTGCTTCACCCGCGACCAGCGGGTGGTATTGCGCACGGTGGTATTGTCCGTCAGATCGTGTTCGAAGCGCAGGGTGCCGCTGTCGGTGGTGGATTTATCGTAATCGGAGTCGGTGCCATAGAAATTGCTGGTATTGACCTTACCGGCGGAATTGAGCGCGGCATACTTCGGCGAAGGCGCTGAATAGCCCGGCAGGCCGACGGTGGGGATCCCGCCATCCGGGGTGTTGTTCTGCCGGACATGGAGATAGTTCAGATACAGACGGGTGGGCGTATCGAGGCCGAAGGCCAGCGACGGAGCGATGCCGTAGCGCTCGTTCTCAATCTTATCCCGGCCGGCGTCGTGGGTTTTTTCGCCCATCAGGTTGAGGCGAAACGCGGCGTTGTCGCCGAAGGCCTGGTTAAGATCAAGGGTACCCCGGCGCGACCAGGCGCTGCCGATGCTGGCCGAACCGTCGATCCCGGAGTCAAGACGCGGCTGTTTGCTGATCATATTGATCGAGCCGGAGGGGGCGCTGCGGCCATAGTCCGTGCCGGCGGGCCCTTTGATGACTTCCACCTGCTGGGTATTGAAGGTATCCCGCGTCACGCTGCCGATATCGCGAATGCCGTCCACATAAATACTGTTGGAGGTGTCCACGCCGCGCATAAAGATGGCGTCCCCGGTGGTTGAGCTGCCATTCTCCCCGGCGTAAAACGCCCCGACGCCAGGGACGTTTTTGAGGGCGTCAGTCAGGTTGGTGACGCCCTGATCTTTAATGACCTGTTCGGGGATCACGGTGATGGTGCGAGTGGTATCCACCAGCGGTTTATTAAACTTGGGATCGGCGGAGGCCCCGGGAGAATAGAGCGAAGGCGGGGCGGCTTCCACCACCAGCGTCTCTTCATTATTTTTGACTGATTTTTCCGCTGCCATGCCGGTTGTCGGCGCGGCCCCCAGACACAGACCCGTAAACAATGCCAATGAGTTGAAACTGCCAAACGGCAGAGAAGCGTTTTTTTCCATGATAAATGCAGGCTTATTTTTTGTTATTCGCACATATCACGCCGCGCAAAAGCGACGTTATTCGTCGTCTGGCTTGCGCTGACCCGGCGTGACTCTATAAATGATAAAAAGAATAGTTATCATTCGCCTTAATATTTACACAGAAAGGTTGACGTTTAAACTGATTTCTTCACCCCCGTTTACAAATTTCATAAATTTTGAACAAAAAAGGCGGATTAGCTCGGCAAAGGCGGCGGGACAAAGCGGTACATGGCGTGGTGATCTGGGATCAATGACGACGGGCGGGCGCCGGAGGACGCCCGGAGGCAGGCGTCCCGGCGGGCTTACCAGGGCACCGTGCGGCCCTGGTAATCCGGAGACTCCAGTCCCGGGCGCCGCTGCTTGTCGAGCAGGACGTTCACCAGGCGTGGGATGGTCTCTTCGATGGTCAGGGGAGCGTCGGCCCCGCCGAGCTCGGTGCGGATCCATCCCGGAGCCATCACTACCAGCGGGTGGCAGGCCGAGGTGGGGCGAGCGGCGAAGCTGCGCATGAACATATTCAGCGCGGCTTTACTTCCGCGGTAGAGCTCCCGCTGGCCGCCGAGATTGTTCGTCAGACTGCCCTGGCCGGAGGACATCACGCCCAGCAACCCCTGCGGCTTGACCGCCGGCTGCGGCAGCTGGTGCGTGAGGTGTGTTGTGAGTAAAAAAAAGCCCGCACAAGTGCGGGCAAAAATACTGGAAGCAATGTGAGCAATGTCGTACTGAATACCTGAGTTATTTACTCAACTATTCAGTAATGAGAAAGATAATATTTCTCATTTAAGATATCAACCCCATCTTTTGTGCGGAAGCGATTTTTATCCAAGGGTAAAGACCGTGCGCTGCTGGATATCATCAGCGTGATGAACCAGCCGGTGCGCGATGAGCAGATCCTCCAGGCGGCCGGCGTCCAGTTGGTACAGATGCTGTTTCCGCTGCTGGTGGCGGTAGGGCGCCATGGCCCGGTGGGGGGGAGCTGGCGGATCATTTAGGGCGCGATAACACCACCGTCAGTCGCCAGGTGAAGAAACTGGAAGCCCAGGGGCTCGCCTGTAAGCAACCGAACTAAATTCTCGCGTGTTGCCGCCCCGGCGCAACAATCATCTTTTTCCGTCACAAATCACGGGTCAGCTCGTCGATGTTGTCGGAAAGTATCTCCAGTAGGGATCGCAAATAGATAGTGTTATTTCCCTGATGCCACATCGCGCTGAGGGGAAGGCCTTCGATATGTTTTTTGGGCGCGAGCTTAAGGTATTTCACGCCGTCCGCATTCATATCTTTATATGACGCAGGCACCAGAGCGATGCCCAGTCCAGCGGCAACAAAACTCAGGATAGTCTGCTTCTCTTCGGCATACTGCGCGATGACAGGCATGCTGCCACCCTCCTTGAAAATATTCATTGTCAGGTCATGGCTGTGACGCCGGGTGCCTCTTTCCGGCACGATAACCGGCTCGTGTCGGAAGTCATCGATACTGACTTCGTCATAACTGACCAGGCGGTGGTTAGCGGGCACGGCGAGCACGCAGGTTTCATTGGCGATAAAACGTGTTGTCAGCGTGGCATCAATATGTTCCGGCGGACGTACAAAGACCACATCCAGCCATCCTGAAATGAGTCGGGGGATAAGTTTGTGAGATTTATCTTCCGTAAGATGAATGTCTGCCTCCGGAAAACGCCTGACGAAAAGATTAAGCAGTTCAGGAAGTAATCCTTTGGCTGCGCTATCGATAGCTCCGATCCGCAACGTCCTTTTCTGCAACAGGCTATTTTTCCGGAATCGCTGCCGTAGCGCATCGAAATCAGCAATGACCGTTTTGGCCTCATTTAAAAAGGCGGCACCTTCAGGCGTTAGCGACACATTGCGGGTCGATCGATTCAGTAGTCTTATCCCCAAATCATCTTCCAGCAGTTTTATGAAGCGACTCAGTGACGCAGGCATCATTTCAAGTTTACGGGCAGCACGGCCGAAGTGAAGCTCATCACCCAATACCACAAAGCAACGTAGCTGATTTATATCCATTTTTTCACCAAAACCTGATTATGCAAATTATTTATATAAAGCCATGCCGATGATAAAGCGGTTCAAAACTTCATACTGGGTTTATTACAAAACGATAACAACCCTACATTACTATGGAGCATCCGTCATGAAAAACGACCTCGAAAAGAAGGTGATGCGCAAGGTTACCCTGCGCATTATTCCTTTCATCATGCTGCTGTACTTCATTGCCTTCCTCGACCGTGTCAACATTGGCTTTGCCGCCCTGACCATGAATCAGGATCTGGGTTTTTCACCCACCGTTTTTGGGCTGGGCGCCGGCATCTTCTTCCTGGGGTACTTTCTGTTTGAGGTGCCGTCAAACTTAATTCTCCATAAAGTAGGGGCCCGCATCTGGATCGCCCGCGTCATGATCACCTGGGGCCTGGTCTCTGGCTGCATGGCTTTTGTGCAGGGTACGACGAGCTTCTACATTCTGCGTTTTCTACTCGGCGTAGCGGAAGCCGGTTTCTTCCCGGGAATTATCCTTTATCTCAGTTATTGGTTCCCGGCAGCCAGACGCGCGCAGGTTACCGCCATCTTTATGGCCGCAGCACCGCTCTCTACAGCATTGGGATCGCCTGTTTCTGCCGCCCTGCTGGAGATGCATGGCTTTCTCGGCTACGCCGGCTGGCAGTGGATGTTTGTACTGGAAGCCTTGCCAGCGCTGATACTCGGCGTTGTGGTTCTGTTCTTTCTTACCGATCGTCCGGCCAAAGCCAAATGGCTGACTGACGAAGAGCGTGCATGGCTGGAAAACACCATGCAGGCCGAGGAGCTGGCCCGGGCGGCAAAACAGAACCACAGCAGCGCATGGAAAGGACTGGCGGATAAGCGGGTACTGGCTCTGGCGCTGGTCTATTTCGGTACTTCTGCCGGCTTGTACACACTTGGCATCTGGTCCCCGCAAATCATCCGCAGCTTCGGTGCTACCTCACTGGAGATTGGCTTCCTCAACGCCTTCCCGGCGGTCATCGGCGTCATCGCCATGATCCTGTGGGCGCGGCATTCTGACCGCACCAGAGAGCGCAGCTGGCATGTGATTGGTGCCTGCCTGCTGGCAGCAGCCGGTCTGATTTACGCCGGTAACGTCAGCACACTGTTTACCGTGATTGTTGCCTTAACCCTGGTCACCGCAGGCATCAGCGCCTCGAAACCGCCCCTTTGGAGTATGCCTACCGTGTTCCTCAGCGGCCCGGCTGCGGCCGCGGGTATTGCCACGATTAACTCCATCGGCAATCTGGGCGGCTTTGTCGGCCCGATGATGATTGGGGTGATCCGCGAGCAGACCGGTAGCTACACCTGGGGCCTGTACTTTGTCGCCGGACTGCTGGCTATTTCGGCCCTCATTGTCCTGATCCTTTCTGCCAGGGCGGGTAAACCGCAAACGGCAGAACTCACTCATCCTCATACTCATTAACCGGAGAATTTACTATGCGTAACTATAAAATTGCCGCCATACCTGCCGACGGTATTGGTCCTGAAGTCATCTCGGCAGGTGTTGAAGTGCTGCATGCACTGACACGCCACGATCCGCAGCTGAAGTTTGATGTGGAGACCTTTGACTGGGGGTCGGACTATTACAAAAAACATGGCGTGATGATGCCGGAAGAAGGGCTGAACACACTAAAAAAATTTGATGCCATTTACTTCGGCGCGGTGGGCGCACCGGATGTCCCTGACCACATCACACTCTGGGGTCTGCGCCTGCCAATTTGCCAGGGGTTTGACCAGTACGCCAACGTGCGTCCAACCAAAATCCTGCCGGGTGTCACCTCACCGCTGCGCAACCGCGGGCCCGGCGATCTTGACTGGGTGATTGTGCGCGAAAACTCCGAAGGTGAGTATTCCGGTAACGGCGGCCGTGCACACCGTGGCTTACCGGAAGAAGTCGGCACCGAGGTGGCCATCTTCACCCGCGTCGGGGTTACTCGCATTATGCGCTATGCCTTCAGACTGGCGCAGTCTCGTCCACGTAAACTGCTGACCGTGGTGACTAAATCCAACGCCCAGCGCCACGGAATGGTGATGTGGGATGAGATTGCCGCCGAGGTGGCGCAGGAATTCCCGGATGTGCAGTGGGACAAGATGCTGGTCGATGCGATGACGCACCGCATGACGCTGCATCCCCAGACCCTGGATACCATCGTTGCCACCAATTTGCATGCCGATATCCTTTCCGATCTGGCCGGCGCGCTGGCGGGCAGTCTGGGCGTAGCGCCGACCGCCAATATTGATCCGGAACGCCGCTTCCCTTCCATGTTCGAACCTATCCATGGTTCAGCTTTTGATATCACCGGCAAAGGCATTGCTAACCCGATAGCAACCTTCTGGACTGCGGTACAGATGCTTGAACATCTGGGAGAGCGTAACGCCGCGGCGATGATTATGGAAAGTATCGAATATGTTTGTGAGAAAGGCATTCTGACGCCAGATGTCGGTGGAACGGCCAGTACCGCGGACGTCACCCGCGCTGTAGTGGAATTTATTGAAGCCAGAGCAAATATCGCCGAGACCGTATAACCATGATAAATGAACAGCCTGCAGAGATCCTGCAGGATATTTTTCAGCATGCTGTCGACAGCGCCCGAGCCGGGCCTGCGATCCTGTCTAACCTGCCGGAAAAACCGCGTGGCCGCTGCGTGGTAATCGGTGCCGGTAAAGCCTCGGCGGCAATGGCAGCGGCTGTGGATGCAGCCTGGCCGGATGTGGATGTGTCTGGCGTGGTGGTGACGCGTTACGGTTACGCGGTGCCTGCTGGTCGCATCCGGATTATCGAGGCTGCTCATCCGGTATCGGATTCGATGAGCGAAGTTGCCGCAATGCTGATTGTGGAAGCGCTGCGCGGATTGACCTCTGATGACCTGGTGCTGGCGCTCATTTCCGGTGGCGGTTCGGCGTTGATGGCGCTGCCCGCACCAGGATTAATATTGAAAGATAAGCAGGCCATTACCCGCGCGCTACTGCACAGCGGTGCCAATATCAAAGAGATGAATCTGGTACGTCGTCATCTCTCCGCGGTGAAAGGCGGCAAGCTGGCAAGAATGGCGCAACCGGCCCGTATTGTGTCACTGATTATCAGCGATGTGCCGGGGGATAACCCGGCAGATGTGGCATCAGGTCCTACTGTCGCCGATGACAGCACGCCGCTTGATGCGCTTCGGGTACTTCAGCGCTACGGTATTCAGACCCCGGAACCTGTTCATAAACTGCTAAGCCAGCCGGCAGGCCCGGTTGAAAGCGCAGTGAACAGCGAAGTAAAACTCATTGCCACGCCGCATCTGGCTTTGCAGGCTGCCGCGCTGGCTGCGTGCAGACACGGACTGACGCCGCTTATTCTCGGCGATGCGTTAGAAGGCGAAAGTCGTGAAGTGGCCATTGTTATGGCCGGGATTGCTAAATCCGTGAAGCAATATGGTCATCCGGTTTCCGGTCCGGCAGTGCTATTGTCGGGGGGCGAAACCACCGTGACGGTAAGTCAGGGTCAGCACGGGAAAGGGGGGCGTAATACTGAATTTGCGCTCAGTCTGGCCTGTGCGTTGCAGGGAGAAAGCGGTATATGGGCAATCGCTGGCGACAGTGATGGTATCGACGGAACGGAAGATGCAGCAGGTGCGCTGGTATTCCCGGACACGCTAACACGCGGCAAAATGGGTGGTCTAAATGCGGCTAGTTATCTTGATGCACACGATAGCTATAGCTATTTTCATGCGCTCGATGACCTGGTAATGACCGGCCCAACGTTAACCAACGTCAATGATATTCGGGCAATATTGATTGCCTGACCTATCGCTCTCCTGTACCAGGGAGAGCGATATTTTTACTTTCAACATGGTGCAAATCTTCGGTATCCGCCCGCCATCAATTTCCACGTTAAAGCGCATCGCCTGGCGTCAAGGTGTCGATCATCGTTCAGTCTGATGTGCAGGCGTGCAAGATGACGTGGAAGGGGAGCTAACGCGAGGAAATCGCCGCCCGGCGCAAGGCCAGGCGGCTGACGGTCAGGCGGTTTTGGTCGCCGCCTTCAGGCTCTGGACGAAGGCTTTCAGCTCGTCGAGCATGGCCTGCGGCTCATCAAGATGGCGTTCGATGATTTTGACGATGGCGGAACCGGAGATCGCCCCGGCGGCGCCGGCGTCAATGGCGGCGCTCACCTGCTCCGGCGCGGAGATGCCAAAGCCCTGCAGCGGCGGCGCGGCGTGATATTCCGCCAGCTTCTCCACCAGATGGTGCAGCGGCAGCGCAGCGCGATTTTCCGCACCCGTCACCCCGGCGCGCGACAGCAGATAGGTGTAGCCGCGGCCATATGAGGCAATCTGGCGCAGTAAATCGTCATCCGCATTGGGCGGGCAGATGAAAATCGGCGCGATGTTATGGCGCATCGCCGCCTGGCGGAACGGTGCGGACTCTTCCACCGGCACGTCGGCGACCAGCACCGAGTCGACGCCGACGCGGGCGCACTGGGCATAGAACTCATCGATACCCGGGCTGAAGACGAGGTTGGCGTACATCAGCAGGCCGATTGGGATCGTCGGACGCTTCTGGCGGATCGCCGCCAGCATCTCAAAGCACTGCGCCGGGGTCACCCCCGCGGCGAAGGCGCGCAGGGCCGCGCCCTGGATGGTCGGGCCGTCCGCCAGCGGGTCGGAGAAGGGGATCCCCAGCTCAAGAGCATCGGCGCCGCCTTCGATCAGCGCATCGATAATTTTCAGCGACTGCTCCGGTCCCGGATCGCCAAGGGTCACAAAGGGGACGAAGGCGCCTTCCTGGCGGTTTTTTAGTTGGGCAAACAGCGTCTCATAGCGTTCCATCAGATTTCCCCTCGCGCTTTCAGGATGTCGTGTACGGTGAAAATGTCTTTATCGCCGCGGCCGGAGAGGTTAACCACCAGCAGCTGCTCTTTTTCCGGGTTCTCGCGCATCATCTTCAGCGCGTGGGCCAGGGCGTGCGAGGACTCCAGCGCCGGGATGATCCCTTCGTGGCGGGAGAGCGCTTTGAACGCGTCCAGCGCTTCGTCGTCGGTGATCGACACATAGTCGGCGCGCCCGGTGCTGTTCAGATACGCGTGCTGCGGCCCAACGGACGGGAAGTCCAGCCCGGCGGAAATGGAGTAAGATTCCTCGATCTGGCCGTCGGCGGTTTGCATCATCGGCGACTTCATGCCGAAGTAGATCCCAACGCGACCATGCTTCAGCGGCGCGCCGTGCTCCCCGCTTTCGATACCGTGCCCGGCAGGCTCCACGCCGATCAGGCCGACATGGGTTTCCTCGATAAAATCAGCGAACATGCCGATGGCATTTGACCCGCCGCCGACGCAGGCGATCACCGCGTCCGGCAGGCGTCCCTCTTTTTCGAGGATCTGCGCTTTGGTCTCTTCGCCAATCATGCGCTGGAATTCACGCACGATGGTTGGGAACGGGTGCGGACCGGCGGCGGTGCCCAGCATATAGTGCGCCTTCTCGTAGCTGCCGGACCAGTCGCGCAGCGCCTCGTTACAGGCATCTTTCAGCGTGGCGGAACCGCTGTGCACCGGGATCACTTCGGCGCCCATCAGGCGCATACGGAAGACGTTCGGCGACTGGCGCTCGACGTCCTTAGCGCCCATGTAGATACGGCATTTCAGGCCGAGCAGGGCGCTGGCCAGCGCTGAGGCGACGCCGTGCTGGCCGGCGCCGGTCTCGGCGATAATTTCGGTTTTGCCCATCCGTTTGGCCAGCAGAGCCTGGCCCAGTACCTGGTTGGTTTTGTGCGCGCCGCCGTGCAGCAGATCTTCGCGTTTCAGGTACAGGGTGGTGCGGGTCCCTTCGGTCAGGTTCCGGCATTTGGTCAGGGCCGTCGGACGACCGGCGTAGTTTTTCAGCAGGTCGGTGAATTCCGCCTGAAAGGCCGGGTCCTTCTGCGCGCTGACAAAGGCTTCTTCCAGCTGGCGCAGGGCGGGCATCAGGATCTGCGGCACATACATGCCGCCGAATTCGCCGAAGTAGGGGTTCAGTAAAGTGCTCATTATTGCTCCTTAATATGCGCGCAGCGTCTGGAAAACGGAGGCCAGCTTGCTGGCGTCTTTAATCCCGGGTTGCGACTCTACGCCTGAATTGAAATCGAGTCCGGCACAGCCGCTTTTGGCCGCTTCCACACAGTTATCGGCGCCAAGGCCGCCGGCCAGCATAACGTTGCGCAGATCCTGGCCCTGCAGCAAGCTCCAGTCAAAACGCTGGCCGCTGCCGCCCTGGCCGTTGTCGAGCAGATACTTATCGACATGGCGGAGTGTACGGGCCGGCAACGTTTCGCCAACGCTCAACGCTTTCCAGATGCGGACGTTATCCGCGAGGGCGTCGCGCAGCGCGTCGATATAAGCCTGGTCTTCATCACCGTGCAGCTGCACGGCGGCCAGCCCCAGGGCCTGGGCGCGGGCGACCACCTCGTCCAGCGGCGCATTGCGGAAGACGCCGACGTACTGCAGCGGCGCGGCGGCGATCACCGCTTTGGCCTGGGCATCATTTACCGCCCGCGGCGAGGTCGGGACGAAGATCAGGCCGCCGTAAATGGCGCCGGACTCCCAGGCCACCTGGGCATCCTGTGGGCGCGTCAGGCCGCACACTTTGTTCTCGCCGAGCAGCACGCGTTTGACCGCCGCTTCCAGATCCGCCTGCTCCATCAGGGCGGAGCCGATCAGGAAGCCGTTGGCGAAGTGGCTCAGCTCACGCACTTCGGCATAGGTATGGATGCCGGATTCGCTGATCACCGTGACATCCGGGCCGAGACGCGCCGCCAACTGACGGGTGCGGTTAAGGTCAATCGACATATCGCGCAGGTCGCGGTTGTTAATGCCCACCACCTTCGCCTTCAGAGCGATGGCGCGCTCCAGCTCCTCTTCGTTGCTGACTTCGGTCAGCACGCCCATATTCAGGCTGTGAGCCACCGCGGAGAGCTGACGATATTGTTCATCGTCGAGCACCGAGAGCATCAGCAGGCAGGCGTCGGCCTGATAGTAGCGCGCCAGGTAGATCTGGTAAGGGTCGATGGTGAAGTCCTTACACAGGATCGGCTGCGGCGCGACCTTGCTGACGATCGGCAGAAAATCGAAGCTGCCCTGGAAATATTTCTCATCACACAGCACCGAGATCGCCGAGGCGTAGTGTTTGTAGATGCTGGCGATCGCCGCCGGATCGAAATCTTCGCGAATCAACCCCTTCGACGGCGAGGCCTTTTTGCACTCGAGAATAAACGCGGTGCGGGTGCCGGCCAGCGCGTCATAGAAATTGCGCTGCGTCGGGACGACCTCATTCTGAAAACTGGCTAACGGTTGTTGTTGTTTGCGGGCTTCCACCCAAATCGCTTTGTCGGCAACGATTTTTGCTAAAACGGTCTGCATTCTTTACCCTCTTGCCGCTAAGGCGGTCACTCTGTCATAGGCCGCGCCGCTGTGCAGCACATCCAGTACCTGCTGAGCGTTAGCTTTCAGATCTTCATGCCCGTGTAAACGCATCAACATGGCGACGTTGGCGGCGACGGCGGCTTCGTGAGCGGCTTCACCTTTACCTTGTAGCAAGCGCGTCAGAATGTCACGGTTTTCTTCCGGCGTACCGCCCGCCAGCTGCGCCTGATGGTAAGGCGTCAGGCCGAAGTCGTCGGCGGTCAACTGATAGCTTTTGATTTCTCCGGCATGCAGCTCGGCGACCACCGTGGGCGCATGCAGCGAGACTTCATCCATCCCGCCGCTGTGCACCACGGCCGCGCGCTGATAACCGAGTACGCGCAGGGTTTCCGCAATCGGCAACACCAGCTCCGGGCTGTAGACGCCAATCAGCGCCAGCGGCGGATGCGCCGGGTTGATCAGCGGTCCCAGCACATTAAACAGGGTACGGGTCTTCAACTGCTGACGGACCGGCATCGCGTGGCGGAAACCGGTGTGATACTTGGGCGCGAACAGGAAGCAGACGCCCAGCTCATCGAGCGCCGCGCGGGATTTATCGGCGTTCATATCGAGATTAATGCCGAAGGCCGCCAGCAGGTCGGAAGAGCCTGATTTACTGGAGACGCTGCGGTTGCCGTGCTTCGCCACTTTTAATCCACAGGCGGCGGCGACAAACGCGCTGGCGGTGGAGATATTAATGCTGTTGCTGCCGTCGCCACCGGTGCCGACGATGTCGGCAAACAGGTAGTCCGGGCGCGGGAACGGCGCGGCGTTTTCCAGTAGCGCGGTGGCGGCGCCGGCAATTTCCTGCGGCTGCTCGCCGCGCACTTTCATGCTGACCAGCGCGGCGGCCAGCTGTTCAGGCTTCACTTCGCCGCGCACCACAGCGGAGAACAGCTGGTGGCTCTCCTGCTGACTCAGGGTTTCCGCCTGGTACAGTTTCTCCAGGATCGGCTGGAGGGTGTTGGTATGCTCCAGCTTCTGCAGCGCCCAGGCCAGAGTCTGCTCCAGCAGTCGCGCGCCCTGGGTGGTGAGGATCGATTCCGGGTGGAACTGGAAGCCGCACACCCGGTCCGCATCGTGACGCACCGCCATCACCATGCCGTTGAAATTGGCGTTAATCGTCAGCCCGGCGGGAATATTGCTGCCGACCAGCGAGTGGTAGCGCGCCACCGGCAGCGGGTTAGCCAGACCGGCAAACATCGCCTGGCCGTCGTGCTCAATGCTGGAGGCTTTGCCATGGAGGATCTCGCCCGCCTGGCCGACATAGCCGCCGTAGGCTTCGACAATGGCCTGGTGGCCGAGGCAGATACCGATGATCGGCAGCTTGCCCCGCATGCGGGTCAGCAATTCCGGCATGCAGCCGGCTTCGCTTGGCGTACCCGGGCCAGGGGAGAGCATCAGCACCGGGTTGTCCATGGTGCCCAGACGCTCAATCAGCGCCTGCGCCGGAACGGAGTTACGGTAAATCACCACGTTATGGCCGTTGGCGCGCAGCTGGTCTGCCAGGTTATAGGTGAAAGAATCGATATTATCGAGCAGCAGAATGTCAGCCATCAGAAAATCTCCTTCGCGTGATGGGCCTGGGCAATGGCGCGCAGCACCGCGCGGGCTTTATTTCGGGTCTCATCCGCTTCCGACTGGGGAACCGAGTCGAGCACAATGCCGGCTCCGGCCTGGACGGTAGCGATACCCTCCTGCACGTAGGCGGAACGGATGACGATGCAGGTGTCGAGGTCGCCGTGGGCGGTGAAATAGCCCACCGCGCCGCCGTAGCTGCCGCGTCGTTTACCTTCGGCGGCGGCAATCAGCTGCATGGCGCGAACCTTCGGCGCGCCGCTGAGAGTGCCCATGTTCATGCAGGCGCGGTAGGCGTGCAGCACATCAAGATCCTGACGCAGTTCACCCACCACCCGGGAGACCAGATGCATGACAAAGGAGTAACGGTCAACCTTGGTTAAATCGGCGACATAGCGGCTGCCCGGGGTGCAGATGCGGGCCAGATCGTTGCGCGCCAGGTCCACCAGCATCAGGTGCTCGGAAAGCTCTTTGTGATCGGTGCGCATTTCCAGTTCGATACGGCTGTCGAGATCGCGATCCAGCGAACCGTCGGCGCGGCGGCCGCGCGGCCGGGTGCCGGCGATGGGGTAGATCTCAATCTGACGGCTGACGGCATCGTACTTCAGCGAGCTCTCCGGCGAGGCGCCGAACAGGGTGAAATCGTTGTCCTGCATAAAGAACATATATGGGCTGGGGTTACTCTTCTTCAGCACATCATAGGCGGCCAGCGGCGACGGGCAGGGCAGCGAGAAGCGGCGGGAAGGGACCACCTGGAAGATTTCCCCGGCGCGGATCGCGCGCTGCATTTTGCGCACCACCGCGCCGTACTCTTCATCGCTCTGGTCAACGTCGCAGCGCATTTCGGCCACGGTGGTGACCGGCAGCGGCAGCGGCGGCTCGTTCAGCTGCTGGCGTAGCTGGCTCAGGCGCTGCTCCAGGCGCTGTTTTTCACTCTCCAGCGGCGTGAACAGGCTCGCCTGAATGCGGGTATGCTTGGTCTGATGGTCGATGACCAGCAGGGTCTCCGCCAGATAGAAACAGTAGTCCGGGCAGGCGGTGTCGCTCTGCAGCGGCGGCAGATCTTCAAAGCCGGCAACCAGGTCATAGGCGAACAGGCCGCCGAAGAACATCGCTTCACGCTCGTTGGCCGGGACGGTCACCAGCTCCTGCAGGAGACGGAAGGCGTCAAACACTGACAGCGAGCAGAGGCGGGCGTCTTCATCGAGCAGGGAGCTGACCGCCGGGAAGGTCAGGATGCGGCCGTTGGGCTGGCGCTGATTGGCGATCCCGGAGGGCAGCGCGCCGTCCAGCAGCTCCAGCAGCGCGGCGCCGTTGGCGGAGAGGGCCTGAATGGTGACAGTGTCACCGAGGGCAGTGATGCGCAGCGCGCTGTCGACCAGCAGCAGGCTTTTTAAGTCATCTTTGCTGTCGATGTCAGCCGATTCCAGCAGCAGGGTGGCCGGACGGGCGCCGCACAGTTGGTGGAATAACGCCGTCGGGTTCTCCCGGTAGATGGCGTCGCTGGTGAGAAGCTCGAGTGCCGGTTTGGATGTTTGCATTATTGTTCTCGCCTGTTCGTATTATTTTTGTCCAATAAAAAGCCCGCTCATTGGCGGGCCGGGTATCTGTATGCTGAATGCAAAACGCGATCACGCCGCCCGTTATCAGGAGGTGCGCCACCAGCTGTGCAGAGTGATAAAGTGCATTTTCATCGTGATACCCCTTCATGTGAACTTGCGTACTAGTTAACTAGTTCAATGGAATAAAGTCAACCCTTGTTTGCAGATTTTCTCTGCCTGTCGGTATGATAATGCGCTTATTTACGTTGATGTCCAGCAGGAGTCCTTTTGAGCGACAGCCAATACGCAGTGATTTACGATCTGCACAGCCATACCACCGCCTCTGACGGGCGGCTGACTCCGCAGGAACTGGTCCATCGCGCCCATGAGATGCGCGTTGGCACGCTGGCGATCACCGACCATGACAGCGTGGCGGCTATCCCGGCGGCCCGGGAAGAGATTGCCCGCGCCGGATTACCCTTGACCCTGGTGAACGGCGTCGAGATTTCCACCCTCTGGGAGAATCACGAGATTCATATTGTGGGTCTCAATATTGATATTGCGCACCCGGCGATGACCGCCCTGTTGGAGGAGCAGAAAGCGCGGCGCCAGCAGCGCGGGCAGATGATAGCCGAGCGTCTGGAGAAGGCGCGCATCCCCGGCGCCTGGGAAGGGGCGCTGCGGCTGGCGGACGGTGGCGCCGTCACCCGCGGCCATTTTGCCCGTTTTCTGGTGGAGGCCGGCCACGCGAAGAACATGGCGGAGGTCTTCAAAAAATACCTTGCCCGCGGGAAAACCGGTTACGTGCCGCCGCAGTGGTGTACAATAAAACAAGCAATTGATGTCATTCATCATTCTGGCGGCAAGGCGGTGATAGCCCATCCCGGACGTTACGATCTTTCCGCCAAGTGGCTGAAGCGGCTGTTGGCCCACTTTAGCGAGCAGGGCGGTGATGCCATGGAAGTGGCCCAGTGCCAGCAGGCGCCCCACGAACGCGCTCAACTGGCCGCCCTGGCCGTGCAGTTTGGTCTTCTGGCGTCGCAGGGATCCGATTTCCATCAACCCTGCGCGTGGATCGAGCTTGGCCGTAAGCTCTGGCTCCCTGCCGGCGTCGAAGGCGTCTGGCACAGCTGGGAAGCGGCCGCCGAATAAAAATTGAGAGGGAAGTATGAGCCAGTTTTTTTATATCCATCCGGATAACCCGCAGGCGCGGTTGATTAACCAGGCGGTGGAGATTGTGCGTAAGGGCGGGGTGATCGTTTATCCTACTGACTCCGGCTACGCGCTGGGCTGCAAAATTGAAGACAAGGGCGCGATGGAGCGGATCTGCCGCATCCGTCAGCTGCCGGACGGACACAACTTCACCCTGATGTGCCGCGACCTGTCCGAACTGTCAACCTACGCCTTTGTGGACAACGTGGCGTTTCGCCTGATGAAAAACAATACGCCGGGCAACTACACTTTTATCCTCAAAGGAACGAAAGAGGTGCCGCGCCGGCTGCTGCAGGAGAAGCGTAAAACCATTGGTATGCGCGTCCCGTCCAATCCCATCGCTCAGGCGTTGCTTGAGACCTTAGGCGAACCGATGCTCTCCACCTCGCTGATGCTGCCCGGCAGCGACTTTACCGAATCCGACCCGGAAGAGATCAAAGATCGTCTGGAGAAAGTCGTGGACCTCATTATCCACGGCGGCTTCCTTGGACAGCAGCCGACCACGGTTATCGATCTCACTGAAGACGCTCCGGTGGTTCTGCGCGAAGGCGTCGGCGACGTGAGGCCGTTTCTGTAATCTGACGAAAAGTGGGCTGAAGCAACGCTCGAAGGTCAGGAGCCTGTCTGGCTCCTGAAAGTCTCATGGGAGAACCTGGTTATGCTTCATGAGCTGATATCGTTAATCAATGTTGTTATTTGGCCCGCTATTGTTCTGTTTTTTCTATGTCGATTTGGAACTGCAATCAACCGGTTTCTTGAAAACCTCAGCCGCCTTTCCATTAAAGGTCCCGGCTTTGAAGTCGAGACCTTCAATAAAGGGGCTGAGTCTAGTGCCAATCTTGCCGCTGCATTGGCCAGCAAAGGTACCATTGCTAAAGGCGAGGGTAATGTAGAGCAAAGCGTTCTGGATGACGTCAACGTAGTGTCTCAGGCTGTAACGCCGAGAGTATTGCGAAGAGCGGGTGATGCCGTCATCTTGTGGGTTGATGACAGACCCAATGGTAATCGCTTTGAACGTCAGTCCATGGAAGCTCTGGGCATAAGGTTTGTTAATGTAGTATCTACCGACGAGGCTCTCGAAAGACTAAAAAATCAGTCGTTTGATGTGATTATTTCCGATATGAAGAGGCCTGGGGATGATCGTGCGGGATATACTCTCCTGGATGAGCTAAGAAGAAAGGGCAAAGACATTCCATACATTATCTATGCGAGCTCCAATGCTGCTCAGCATAAGGAACAAGCAAAACAGCATGGCGCTTTAGACGCGACCAATAATCCGCCGGAATTATTTCGCCTGGTCATGGGGGCGTTAAAAAAATAATTATCCATCAAATCCAGAGGATGGCTTCTGCATTCCACCCCTTGCTAAATCCACGCTGGAGGCGGGTTATCTGTAAATTTCCTTTCCCGGATTGATAATCAATGACCCACCAGGTCTTTTCAGGTTCAGGCTGCTCGCAAATTTAAGCGTCCGCGCAAAATCTGTTCCATACTCAAGGCGCGGTGTGGCGAACAGAAGCTTTCCCGACGAAGTTAGTGTAGTATGTTCGGCCACGATTACGGGCTCGCGGTGAATGTTTTGCGCATGCCAGCGAGACTTTACGTAAAAAGTATATACGTAACAATGAGTTGTTGATAAAGGCCTCATTGTTTCATAAAGCATACCAGACGCCTGGGAAGGCGACACCTTAAGGAAGCTCAATGAGCGAGAAACTGCAAAAAGTGCTGGCCCGCGCCGGCCACGGCTCCCGCCGTGAAATTGAAGCGAAAATCGAAGCTGGCCGCGTCAGCGTCGATGGCAAAATCGCCACCCTCGGCGACCGTGTGGAAATCGTCCCCGGTTTAAAAATTCGTATCGATGGCCATCTGATCTCGGTGAAAGAGTCCGCCGAGCAGATCTGCCGCGTGCTGGCTTACTACAAGCCGGAAGGCGAACTGTGCACCCGTAACGATCCGGAAGGGCGCCCGACGGTGTTCGATCGTCTGCCTAAACTGCGCGGCGCGCGCTGGATTGCCGTTGGTCGTCTGGACGTCAACACCTGCGGCCTGCTGCTGTTCACCACCGACGGCGAACTGGCAAACCGTCTGATGCACCCGAGCCGTGAAGTCGAGCGTGAGTACGCCGTTCGCGTTTTCGGCCAGGTGGATGAAGATAAGCTGCGTCAGCTGTCTCGCGGCGTGCAGCTAGAAGATGGTCCGGCGGCGTTTAAAACCATTAAATTCACCGGCGGTGAAGGGATTAACCAGTGGTACAACGTCACCCTGACCGAAGGGCGTAACCGCGAAGTGCGTCGCCTGTGGGAAGCGGTCGGCGTGCAGGTCAGCCGCCTGATCCGCGTGCGCTACGGCGATATTTTGCTGCCGAAAGGCCTGCCGCGCGGCGGCTATACCGAGTTGGACCTGGCGCAGACCAACTACCTGCGCGAGCTGGTGGAACTCACTCCGGAAACCAGCTCTAAGGTCGCCGTTGAAAAAGATCGTCGCCGGTTGAAAGCCAATCAGATCCGCCGGGCGGTGAAGCGCCACAGCCAGAGCAGCGCTAACCCGCGCCAGGGTAATAACAGCAACCGCCGTTCCAGTACCCGCAATAAGACCAACGGTTAATGTTGCGCGTTCCGGTGGTTTTGCGCCGGAACGCGGACTTCCTTTCGCCGTATCCGGCCCTCAGTAGTCAATCCCCATCTGTGCTTTAATGCCGGCATCAAAGGCATGTTTCACCGGGCGCAGCTCGCTGACGGTATCCGCCAGTTCAATAATATCGCGATGACAGCCGCGGCCGGTGATGATCACCGACTGGTGGGCAGGACGCTCACGAAGGGCGCTCAGCACCGCCTCCAGCGGCAGGTAATCGTAGGCCACCATGTAGGTCAGTTCGTCCAGCAGCACCAGATCGAGCTGGTCGTCGGCAAGCATACGGCGGGCATGCTCCCAGACCGCCAGACAGGCGGCGGTGTCGCTGTCGCGGTCCTGGGTGTTCCAGGTAAAGCCTGTCGCCATTACCTGGAATTCGACGCCGTGTGGCTCCAGCAGATTACGCTCGCCGTTAGGCCAGGTCCCCTTAATAAACTGGATCACGCCGACTTTTTTGCCGTGGCCGACGGCGCGGGTCGCGGTGCCAAAGGCGGCGGTGGTTTTGCCTTTGCCGTTGCCGGTAAAGACCATCACAATGCCGCGTTCGTCCTGGGCCGCCGCCACCCGGGCGTCAACTTTATCTTTCAGCCGCTGCTGGCGTTCGCGGTAGCGTTCATCACTCATTGGGCAATTCCTGGTTTACGCCCCGGTTGGGCGTCGAAGGTCATTCCCGTCTTGCGACGACTGTCGTCGCCCATCAGCCACAGATAGACGGGCATAATGTCAGCGGGGGTTTTCAGTTTCAGCGGATCTTCCGTCGGGAACGCGCTGGCGCGCATGCCGGTGCGGGTACCGCCAGGGTTGATGCAGTTCACACGCAGGTGGCGGCTTTGGTACTCGTCGGCCAGCACCTGCATCATCCCTTCGGTGGCGAATTTGGAGACGGCATAGGCGCCCCAGTTGGCGCGACCCTGACGACCGACGCTGGATGAGGTAAAGACCAGCGAACCTGATTCAGAACGGAGTAATAAAGGAAGAAGCGCCTGGGTCAGCATAAAGGTGCCATTGACGTTCACCTGCATCACCTGCTGCCAGACCTCCGGTTTCTGCTCATCCATCGGGCAGATATCGCCGAGCAGGCCAGCATTGTGCAGCACGCCGTCAAGGCGGGGATAGTGCATGCTGATCTGCTGCGCCAGCTGCTGACACGCCTGCGGCGTGCAGGTTAGCAGGTCGAGAGTAAACCAGCAGGGGGAAATACCGCCCTCGCGTTCAATCTCCTGGGCGACGGCGCGCAGTTTTTCGTCGTTGCGGCCAAGCAGAATCACGCTGGCGCTGTAGCGGGCGTAGGTCAGGGCCGCTTCACGGCCAATTCCGTCGCTGGCCCCGGTGACCAGAATGATGCGATCTTTCAGCAAGTGGCGTTGCGGTTGATAATGCACGGCGACTCCTTTGGCGATCGGCTCTCGATCGCGCTTCATCTTTGGTATCTCACTTTTGCGCTGTTATGCCTGAAAGCGCCCGCCATTGCAATCGGCGAAGCGGAAAGTATTCACAAAATTAATATCTTGCAACGATTTCAGCCTCGCTGAAAAAAAACGGAATCCGCTGCGCAGAGGACACAAAGCACAAAGACTTCTCGCCAAGGGCTGATGTACACTGTGCAGCAACGTCAGTGCTTTACACAAGGTGAAAACGTGGAATTACTTGCTCAATATGGCTTATTTTTAGCCAAGATCGCGACCGTTGTCGTCGCTATCGCGGTGATTGCCGCTATTATCGTCAACCTGGCCCAGCGCAAGAAGCAGCGCGGCGAGCTGCGGGTGACGAATCTTAGCGAGCATTATAAAGAGATGAAGGAGTCGCTGGCGGTGGCCCTGCTGGATGGCCCGCAGCAGAAGCAGTGGCATAAGTCGCAGAAGAAAAAGCAAAAGCAAGAGGCAAAGGCGGCGAAAGCGCGGGCGAAGCTGGGTAACGTGGAGCCGGAAGGCAAGCCGCGCGCCTGGGTGCTGGATTTCAAAGGTAGTATGGATGCCCATGAGGTCACCAGCCTGCGCGAAGAGATCACCGCGGTGCTGGCCGCGGCGAAAGCGCGCGATCAGGTGGTGATTCGTCTGGAAAGCCCCGGCGGGGTGGTGCACGGCTACGGGCTGGCTGCCTCTCAGCTGCAGCGCTTGCGTGACAAACAGATCCCGCTGACGGTGGCGGTCGATAAAGTGGCGGCCAGCGGCGGCTATATGATGGCCTGCGTGGCGAACAAAATTGTCTCGGCGCCGTTTGCGATCCTCGGCTCTATTGGCGTGGTGGCGCAGATCCCAAACCTGCACCGTTTCCTGAAGAACAAAGATATTGATATCGAACTGCACACCGCCGGACAGTACAAACGAACGCTCACTATGCTGGGTGAAAACACTGAAGAAGGACGGCGCAAGTTCCGCGAGGATCTCAATGAGACGCACCATTTGTTCAAGGATTTCGTCCATCGGATGCGCCCGGGCCTTGATATTGAGCAGGTGGCCACTGGCGAACACTGGTACGGGGTACAGGCGCTGGAAAAAGGGCTGGTGGATGCGGTTGAAACCAGCGATGAGCTGCTGCTGGGATTAATGGAAAGCCACGAGGTGATCGGGGTGCGTTATCAACAGCGTAAGAAAATGCTCGATCGCTTCACCGGTAGCGCGGCGGAGAGTGCCGATCGACTGCTGCTGCGCTGGTGGCAGCGCGGACAGAAGCCGCTGATGTAGATGATAAAACGCGAGGCTCTGCCTCGCGTTCTCGTTTAGAGCGGTCTTAATCTACGCCGGTCTTAATCGACAAGGTGATATTTGTCCGACAGCTCATGGGCGAGGTACTTAAACATATTAAATACCGCTGTACTCTTTGGCGTCGGCAGACCCTGCTCATCAAGATAAAACTCACCGCTAAACACCAGGACATTGTTGCGCTGAACGACGTCGGTGGCTTCGATACCGGCTAACGTATCCTCATGTTCGCGAATAAGTTTGTTGGCTTTTTCGAGCAGCGTCTGGCGATCGATTGGTTGGGTTGTACCTTGCATAACGGACTCCTCTTTTTCTCCGGGCGTAGTTTACGCCGCGCGGCGGCGCGGGGCAAATTTTCCATGGACAAAACAGGGGTAATCGTAACCAGTGGAGAAACAGCCGTTTACTGGCGTGATTCGCTTTTGCATGCTAATAAAGTTGCGTAACGAATTTTATCAGGTACAGTGTGACGCTTTCGGCGATCTGGCAACAGATTTGCTTGACATTCGGCCAAAAATTCTTCGTGCTATGTCACCTGACGAAAAAAGGTCAGCAAACTCAAGCGCCTGGTTTTACGGAGTTGAAACAGGTGTTCTGGGTTGATATTCACCGACGGTGCCGCAACATATGAGGCAGTCGCCAGTGGAGGGTGTATGAATGTGCGATGTATTCCTGGATGAATCAAATTAGGTAAAGGTGAATATGGGTAAAGCTCTCGTTATCGTTGAGTCCCCGGCAAAAGCCAAAACGATCAATAAGTATCTGGGTAATGACTACGTGGTGAAATCCAGCGTCGGTCATATCCGCGATTTGCCGACCAGTGGATCAGCTTCCAAAAAGAGCACCGACTCTACCGCCACCAAAGGGGCTAAAAAGCCTAAAAAGGACGAACGTGGTGCTCTGGTTAACCGCATGGGCGTGGACCCATGGCATGACTGGAATGCGCATTATGAAGTACTTCCGGGTAAAGAAAAGGTAGTTTCCGAACTCAAACAGTTGGCGGAAAAAGCTGACCACATCTATCTCGCAACCGACCTTGACCGCGAAGGGGAAGCCATTGCCTGGCACCTGCGGGAAGTCATCGGCGGCGATGAGCAGCGTTACAGCCGCGTGGTGTTCAATGAGATCACCAAAAACGCCATTCGTCAGGCTTTCGAAAAGCCGGGCGAGCTGAATATCGATCGGGTTAACGCCCAGCAGGCGCGTCGCTTTATGGACCGCGTGGTGGGTTATATGGTTTCGCCGCTGCTGTGGAAAAAAATCGCCCGTGGTCTTTCTGCCGGGCGCGTGCAGTCCGTCGCGGTCCGCCTGGTGGTGGAGCGTGAGCGTGAAATCAAAGCGTTCGTCCCGGAAGAGTACTGGGAAGTTGATGCCAGTACCACCACGCCGGGCGGCGACGCGCTGCCGCTGCAGGTGACCCATAAGGATGATAAGCCATTCCGTCCGGTCAGCCGTGATGAGACGATGGCGGCGGTATCGCTGCTGGAAAAAGCCAGCTACAGCGTACTGGAGCGGGAAGACAAGCCGACCAGCAGTAAGCCGGGCGCGCCGTTCATCACCTCCACCCTGCAGCAGGCGGCCAGCACCCGTCTCGGCTTCGGCGTGAAAAAGACCATGATGATGGCTCAACGTCTCTATGAGGCGGGGCACATCACCTATATGCGTACCGACTCCACCAACCTGAGTCAGGACGCGCTGAACATGGTTCGCGGTTATATCAGCGATAAGTTTGGTAAAAAATATTTGCCGGAAAGCGCGAATCAGTACGCCAGCAAAGAAAATTCACAAGAAGCGCACGAAGCGATTCGTCCGTCTGATGTGAACGTGCTGGCGGAAACGCTGAAAGATATGGAAGCGGATGCGCAGAAACTGTATCAGCTGATCTGGCGCCAGTTTGTCGCCTGTCAGATGACGCCGGCGCAGTACGACTCCACGACGCTAACCGTGGCGGCGGGCGATTTCAAACTGAAAGCGCGCGGTCGTACCTTACGCTTCGACGGCTGGACCAAAGTGATGCCGGCCCTGCGCAAGGGCGATGAAGACCGGACCCTGCCGCTGGTCAAACAGGGCGACCAGCTGAGCCTGGTCGAGCTGACGCCTGCGCAGCACTTTACCAAGCCGCCGGCGCGCTTCAGCGAAGCCTCGCTGGTTAAAGAGCTGGAAAAACGCGGCATCGGCCGTCCGTCGACCTATGCCTCGATTATCTCCACCATTCAGGATCGTGGTTACGTGCGAGTGGAAAACCGTCGTTTCTACGCGGAGAAAATGGGCGAGATCGTCACCGACCGACTGGAAGAGAACTTCCGCGATCTGATGAACTACGACTTCACCGCGCAGATGGAAGATCGTCTCGATCAGGTGGCTAACCACCAGGCCGAGTGGAAAGAGGTGCTGAACCACTTCTTCGGCGATTTTACCACCCAGCTGGAGACGGCGGAGAAAGATCCGGAAGAGGGCGGCATGCAGCCGAACCCGATGGTGCTTACCAGCATCGACTGCCCGACCTGCGGCCGTAAAATGGGTATCCGTACCGCCAGCACCGGCGTTTTCCTCGGTTGTTCGGGCTATGCCCTGTCGCCGAAAGAGCGCTGCAAAACCACCATTAACCTGGTGCCGGAAAACGAAGTCCTCAACGTGCTGGAAGGCGATGACGCCGAAACTAACGCGCTGCGCGCCAAACGCCGCTGCCAGAAGTGCGGTACGGCGATGGACAGCTACCTTATCGATCCCAAGCGTAAACTGCACGTCTGCGGTAACAACCCGACCTGCGATGGCTATGAGATTGAAGAGGGCGAGTTCCGCATCAAGGGCTATGACGGTCCGGTAGTGGAGTGCGAGAAGTGCGGCTCCGAGATGCACCTGAAGATGGGGCGTTTTGGGAAGTACATGGCTTGTACCAACGACGAGTGTAAGAATACGCGTAAGATCCTGCGAAATGGGGAAGTGGCGCCGCCGAAGGAAGATCCGGTGCCGCTGCCGGAGCTGCCGTGCGAGAAGTCTGACGCCTATTTCGTGCTGCGTGACGGGGCCGCGGGCGTCTTCCTGGCGGCCAACACCTTCCCGAAATCACGGGAAACGCGCGCGCCGCTGGTGGAAGAGCTGTACCGCTTCCGCGATCGTCTGCCGGAAAAACTGCGTTATCTCGCCGATGCGCCGCAGCAGGATCCGGAAGGCAATAAGACGCTGGTGCGCTTTAGCCGTAAAACGAAGCAACAGTACGTAGCGTCCGAAAAAGAGGGCAAAGCGACCGGCTGGTCTGCCTTCTTTATCGACGGTAAATGGACGGAAGCTAAAAAGTAACTGACCATTATCAGGCAGGAAAAGGGCGCTTTTCCTGCTCTGGCGGCCGGCAGGGGCCATAGATGCCTCTGCCGTGTCGTTTTCCTTTCTCTCCGCGCTTTTCACCCTCTTATAACCACCTATATTATTTTTCGTTACCGTCTATACAGTGTTGATATAAATGATATAGTGGTTATAGTTAATGCCTTTTTTATTATTAAAACGTCTTATACATCATCGCTTTCAGGATGCGTTGCGGCGCCACTATGGTCAACTGCCGGGAGGCCTGGCCTTCACCGGCGACAAGTTGCCTGAACGTAAAGTGTATTAAGCGGCTTCATTTTACGCGCAAACGGATATCAGCATGAAACTACAACAGCTTCGCTACATCGTTGAGGTGGTTAACCATAACCTGAATGTTTCATCCACCGCCGAAGGGCTTTATACCTCTCAGCCAGGCATCAGTAAGCAGGTGCGTATGCTGGAAGACGAGCTGGGCATCCAAATCTTTGCCCGCAGCGGCAAGCATTTGACTCAGGTGACGCCTGCCGGGCAGGAGATCATCCGTATTGCCCGCGAGGTGTTGTCGAAAGTCGATGCCATCAAATCTGTCGCCGGGGAGCATACCTGGCCGGACAAAGGGTCGCTATACGTGGCGACCACCCATACCCAGGCGCGCTATGCGTTGCCCGGGGTGATCAAGGGCTTTATTGAACGCTATCCGCGGGTGTCGCTCCATATGCATCAGGGTTCGCCAACCCAGATCGCCGAAGCCGTGTCGAAAGGCAACGCCGACTTCGCCATTGCTACCGAAGCGCTGCATCTGTATGACGACCTGGTGATGCTGCCATGCTATCACTGGAACCGGTCGATCGTGGTGACGCCGGAGCATCCTCTGGCCTCCAGGGGCTCGGTATCAATAGAAGAGCTGGCGCAGTACCCGCTGGTGACCTATACCTTTGGCTTCACGGGCCGCTCCGAACTGGACACCGCGTTTAACCGTGCGGGCCTGACGCCGCGCATTGTCTTTACCGCTACCGATGCCGACGTCATTAAAACCTATGTTCGCCTGGGGCTGGGGGTGGGGGTGATTGCCAGCATGGCGGTAGATCCGGTCTCCGATCCGGACCTGGTGAAGCTGGATGCCAACGGTATTTTCAGCCACAGCACCACTAAAATAGGCTTCCGCCGTAGCACCTTCTTACGAAGCTACATGTATGATTTTATTCAACGTTTTGCACCCCATCTGACCCGGGATGTCGTGGATACCGCAGTGGCGCTACGGTCGAATGAAGATATTGAAGCGATGTTCAAAGATATAAAACTTCCGGAAAAATAACCCCGTTAAAAATAATGGCATTCCGTGTAAGGAGTGCCATTAACTATCATGGCCCTTATTTAACAACTTAAACCTCGAACCAATCACAAAATTAAGAATTTCTGATAACACGTTTTTCATAATGCCCGCCGCGATCAAATAACCGGTCAAATATATTCCATCAGGCCTAAATTCACTGGATTAATCGTTTATCCATAATTAAGATTTATCTGTACCTGATGATTTGAGCAATTGGTGGTGACAATATGATAAGTAATATCGATTACATGAAACTGGCGATGTCATACGAAAATGACAAAACCGAAATCGATCCCGTTCTGCGTAGTCGCGTATGGGGCGTAGTGTTGGTAGGGCTGGCGATGTTCTGGAGCATCATCGCGCTCACCATCTGCAACATCTGGATTGTCAGCTAAAGCTGTAGGTCATCGTTGTAGATACATGTCATTTTTATGACAGTGAAAGGAAACTGTAATATAAAATCAGTGAACGGCAATACAGGGAGAATATATTTTGCCGCGGGATTCATCCAACCTGAAATCAATCACAAGAGCTAATCGGCCAGCAGGTAATGATTAGCTCTTTTTTTGTCCTCGTGTACTAATACAATATCGCTTAAAAGACCTCTCTGCACTATTTTGGTGCTATTTCTTCTGCGCGTAGATAATTCCCTTTTAACCCCTCTCCGTCACATCAGATTTAGCAATTTGGGTTGTTATCAAAGTGTTATGCCCAGCATGTGTTATCTTTAATGGAGACCCTGAGGAGAATCGGGGTATGCCATCCCTGAGATAAAGGAGGAGCTATGTCGTCAACCCTACGAGAAGCCAGTAAGGATACGCTGCAGGTTAACGCGAAAACCTGGCATTACTACAGTCTGCCGCTGGCGGAGAAGCAGCTGGGCGATCTCAGTCGACTGCCCAAGTCGCTGAAGGTGCTGATGGAGAACCTGTTGCGCTGGCAGGACGGTGACTCGGTGACTGAAGAAGATATTCGCGCCCTTGCCGGTTGGCTGCAGCAGGCCCATGCCGACAGGGAGATTGCTTATCGTCCGGCCCGCGTCCTGATGCAGGACTTTACCGGCGTACCGGCGGTGGTGGATCTGGCCGCCATGCGCGAGGCGGTGAAACGCCTGGGCGGCGATACCGCGAAGGTGAACCCGCTGTCGCCGGTCGACCTCGTGATCGACCACTCGGTGACGGTCGACCGCTTCGGCGATGACGAAGCCTTTGAAGACAACGTCCGCCTGGAAATGGAACGTAACCACGAACGCTACGCTTTTCTGCGCTGGGGGCAGCAGGCCTTCAGCCGCTTCAGCGTGGTGCCGCCGGGCACCGGGATTTGCCACCAGGTCAACCTGGAATATCTCGGACGGGCGGTGTGGAGCGAAGAGGTGAATGGGAAGTGGATGGCGTGGCCGGATACCCTGGTGGGTACCGACTCCCATACCACCATGATTAACGGGCTCGGCGTGCTGGGCTGGGGCGTGGGCGGGATTGAAGCGGAAGCCGCCATGCTTGGCCAGCCGGTGTCGATGCTGATCCCCGATGTGGTAGGCTTTAAGCTCAGCGGCAAATTGCGCGAAGGCATTACCGCTACTGACCTGGTCCTGACGGTCACTCAGATGCTGCGCCAGCACGGCGTTGTCGGAAAATTTGTTGAGTTCTACGGTGACGGTCTGGATACCTTACCCCTGGCCGACCGCGCCACCATCGCCAATATGGCGCCAGAGTATGGCGCCACCTGCGGTTTCTTCCCGATCGATGACGTGACGCTCAGCTATATGCGCCTCAGCGGACGTAGCGAAGAACAGGTGGCGCTGGTGGAAGCCTATGCCAAAGCGCAGGGCATGTGGCGCCAGCCGGGCGATGAGCCGGTCTTTACCAGTACCCTGGCGCTGGATATGGGCAGCGTTGAAGCAAGCCTCGCCGGGCCGAAGCGGCCGCAGGATCGCGTGGCGCTCGGCGATGTGCCGAAAGCCTTTGCCGCCAGCGGCGAGCTGGAGGTTAACCACCTTCAGCGTCAGCGCCAGCCGGTGGCGTATACGCTGAACGGGCATCACTATTCGCTGCCGGATGGCGCTGTGGCCATTGCGGCGATCACGTCCTGTACCAACACCTCCAACCCCAGCGTGCTGATGGCCGCCGGCCTGCTGGCGAAAAAAGCCGTCGAACGCGGACTGCAGCCGCAGCCGTGGGTGAAAGCTTCTCTGGCCCCGGGCTCGAAAGTGGTGTCGGATTATCTGGCCCATGCCGGCCTGACGCCTTACCTCGACCAGCTTGGCTTCAATCTGGTGGGGTATGGCTGTACCACCTGTATCGGTAACTCCGGCCCGCTGCCGGAACCTATTGAAGAAGCAATCAAAAAAGGCGACCTCACCGTCGGGGCGGTGCTCTCCGGTAACCGTAACTTCGAAGGGCGTATCCACCCGCTGGTGAAAACCAACTGGCTGGCCTCGCCGCCGCTGGTGGTCGCTTACGCGCTGGCCGGGAACATGAACATCGATCTTACCCGCGAGCCGCTGGGGCAGGGCAGCGACGGCGAGCCGGTCTATCTGAGAGATATCTGGCCGAGCGGGGAGGAGATTGCCCGCGCGGTGGAACAGGTCTCCACGGAGATGTTCCGCAAAGAGTACGCGGAAGTGTTTTCCGGGACAGAGGAGTGGAAGGCGATCAAGGTGGAGGCGTCAGATACCTACGACTGGCAGGAAGATTCGACCTATATTCGCCTGTCGCCGTTCTTTGACGAGATGGGCATTGAGCCGCTGCCGGTGGAGGATATTCACGGCGCGCGGATCCTCGCCATGCTGGGCGATTCAGTGACCACTGACCACATTTCGCCGGCGGGAAGCATCAAAGCCGATAGTCCGGCAGGCCGCTATCTGCAGGAGCATGGGGTTGCCCGGCGCGACTTTAACTCCTACGGCTCCCGTCGCGGTAACCATGAGGTGATGATGCGCGGCACCTTCGCCAATATCCGCATCCGCAACGAAATGGTGCCGGGGGTGGAAGGGGGCATGACCCGCCATCTGCCGGACCGCGAACCGGTGGCGATCTACGATGCAGCGATGCTATATAAAGCTGAGGGCATACCGCTGGCGGTGATTGCTGGTAAGGAGTATGGCTCAGGTTCCAGTCGCGACTGGGCGGCGAAGGGGCCGCGCCTGCTGGGGATCCGGGTGGTGATCGCCGAGTCCTTCGAACGTATCCACCGCTCCAACCTGATCGGGATGGGTATTCTGCCGCTGGAGTTCCCGCAGGGCGTCACCCGTAAAACGCTACAGTTGACCGGCGAAGAGCGGATTGATGTCAGTAACCTGCAGTCGCTGCAGCCCGGCGCCACGGTGCCAGTGACCCTCACCCGCGCTGACGGCTCGCAGGAGGTGATCGCCTGCCGGTGTCGTATCGACACGGCGACCGAACTCACCTACTACCGCAACGACGGCATTTTGCACTACGTTATCCGCAATATGTTGTAAAACGAAGGGCCAGCATCGCTGGCCCTCTCTTTACGCTGCCGCCGGTATTATTCCGCCGGCTTGCTGTTCAGCAGATGGCCCATCTTGGCGGCTTTGGTGTCCAGATAGTGGGCGTTTTTCGGGTTGCGCCCGACGATCAGCGGAACGCGCTCCACAATGTTAATCCCGGCTTCGCTGAGGATTTCCACTTTTTTCGGGTTGTTGGTTAACAACCGCACTTGCTCAACGTTGAGCAGCTTGAACATATCGGCGCACAGGGTGAAGTCGCGTTCATCGGCGGCGAAGCCAAGCTGATGGTTCGCTTCGACAGTGTCATAACCCTGATCCTGCAGCGCGTAGGCGCGGATCTTATTCAATAAACCAATGTTGCGACCTTCCTGACGATGATAGAGCAGGATCCCCCGGCCTTCTTCGGCGATATGCGACAGGGCCGCCTCCAGCTGAAAGCCGCAATCACAGCGCAGGCTAAACAGGGCATCGCCCGTCAGACATTCTGAATGGACGCGGGCGAGCACCGGCGACTGCCCTGAAATATCGCCGTATACCAGCGCGACATGATCCTGTCCGGTTGCCAGTTCTTCAAAACCCACCATCAGGAAATCGCCCCAGGGGGTTGGCAGTTTGGCTTCTGCCACACGTTTAAGCTGCATGTGATTCTCCAGATTCTGTCAGCACCTGAATGTGCTTTCTGTTTACCGCTATTTTGCCACAACGCCGGGACGTTCTCCTAATCACGAACGGTTAGCCGCGCGGAAAGCGCACAAACGATCTACTTTCCGCTATGATGTTCATCTACAAGGAGAAGGAGAGAAAATGCTGTTGATTGCCCGACGAACCGCTCTCGCGGCGGCGCTGCTGCTGGTCATGCCCCTCACGGTCTGGCTGTCTGGTTGGCTGTGGCAGCCAGGACTGCCGGTGGTATGGCTGAAAAGCCTCTGGTGGGTGACGGAAACGGTGACCCAGCCGTGGGGAATTATCACCCATGTTGTGCTGTGCGCCTGGTTTCTCTGGTGCCTGCGCTTTCGCCTGCGCGCGGCGCTGATCCTGTTCCTCATTCTTGCCGCCGCCATCCTGGTGGGACAGGGGACCAAATCCTGGGTCAAGGCGCGGGTTCAGGAGCCGAGACCGTTTGTCATCTGGCTGGAAAACGCAAGGCAGGTGCCGGTGACGCAATTCTACGCGTTAAAGCGCAAAGAACGCGCTAAACTGGTGCATGAGCAGCTGGCGCAGGCGCAGGACATCCCGCCGTTTTTACGCAAACACTGGCAGAAAGAGACCGGGTTTGCATTCCCGTCAGGCCATACGATGTTCGCCGCCAGCTGGGCGCTGCTCGCTGCCGGGCTGCTGTGGCCGCGTCGGCGCTGGGGCACGATCGCGGTGCTGCTGGCGTGGGCGACGGCGGTGATGGGGAGTCGCCTGGCGCTCGGTATGCACTGGCCGCTGGATCTCATCGTCGCTACGCTGATCTCCTGGCTGCTGGTCACGGTGGCCTGCTGGCTGACGCAGCGTCTTTGCGGGCCGCTTTCGCCGCCGGGGGAAGAGGCGCAGGATATTAAAAAACGGATGCCTGAAGCGGAATAATGTTGATTTTAGCGGCATCCGACCGCATATCCTGTCGAGTTGCCGTGCTTTTTCGTTCCACCGCTGCGGCGAAAATGATACTTTATAGGGCTGAAAGCGGGCTTTTTACGCGCAACCCACAGAACGGGAAGTCATGTGAAATATTTACTCATTTTCTTACTGGTGTTAGCAATCTTCGTCATTTCAGTGACGCTGGGGGCGCAGAATGACCAACAGGTCACTTTCAACTATTTGCTCGCTCAGGGTGAATTCCGCATTTCGACGCTGCTGGCGGTGCTGTTCGCCGCGGGCTTTGCTATCGGCTGGCTGATCTGCGGCCTGTTCTGGCTGCGGGTGCGCGTCTCGCTGGCGCGCGCGGAGCGGAAAATTAAGCGCCTTGAGCACCAGATTGCTCCTGTCAGCCCGGCGGCTGTCGAGGCAGGCGTGCCTGCGGTGAAGGAATAACCTCTTATGCTGGAGTTGTTGTTTCTGCTTTTACCCGTTGCCGCCGCCTACGGCTGGTACATGGGGCGCAGAAGTGCACAACAGTCCAAACAGGACGACGCGAGCCGCCTGTCACGGGATTACGTGGCGGGGGTAAACTTTCTGCTTAGCAACCAGCAGGATAAAGCCGTCGATCTGTTCCTTGATATGCTGAAAGAGGATACCGGCACCGTTGAGGCCCACCTGACCCTCGGCAACCTGTTCCGCTCGCGCGGCGAGGTCGACCGCGCGATCCGTATTCACCAGAGTCTGATGGAAAGCGCGTCGCTCACCTACGACCAGCGCCTGCTGGCGGTGCAACAGCTGGGGCGCGACTATATGGCCGCCGGGCTGTATGACCGCGCGGAAGATATGTTCAAACAGCTGGTGGATGAGACCGATTTTCGCCTCGGCGCGCTGCAGCAGCTGCTGCAGATCTACCAGGCGACCAGCGACTGGCAGTCGGCTATCGAGGTGGCTGAACGACTGGTGAAGCTGGGGAAAGAGAAACATCGTGGCGAAATCGCCAACTTTTGGTGCGAACTGGCCCTGCAGCAGATGGCGGCCAACGATCTGGATAAGGCGATGGCGCTGTTGAAGAAAGGCGCCGCCGCGGACCGCAACAGCGCCCGGGTTTCGATCATGATGGGCCGGGTGTGGATGGAGAAGGGCGACTACGCCAAAGCGGTGGAGAGCCTCGAGCGGGTTATCGATCAGGATAAAGAGCTGGTGGGTGAGACGCTGGAGATGCTGCAGACCTGCTACCAGCAGCTCGGCAAAGCCGATGAATGGGAAGTTTTCCTGCGCCGCTGTGTGGAGGAGAACGCCGGGGCGACCGCCGAACTGATGCTGGCGCAGATCCTTGAGCAGCGGGAAGGGGTCGAAGCGGCGCAAAACTACGTGACCCGGCAGCTTGAGCGCCACCCGACCATGCGCGTTTTCCATAAGCTGATGGACTACCATCTCAACGAAGCGGAAGAAGGGCGGGCGAAAGAAAGCCTTGGGGTGCTGCGAAACATGGTCGGCGAACAGGTGCGCAGCAAACCGCGCTACCGTTGTCAGAAATGCGGCTTTACCGCTCATACTCTCTACTGGCATTGTCCGTCCTGCCGCTCCTGGGCGACCATCAAACCTATTCGCGGCCTCGACGGCCAGTAAGGTCAAAAAAAACAGGCGCTTTAGTTACAACATACTTATCATTTCTTCCCCGTCACCGCCTGCAGCCCCGGCATCGCCATCGGCCGCGCAGGGCAAAACAGCAGCCTGTTATTTTGTTAGCTTCACAGGTAGAATGCTGCCCGTTTACCTTTTTTGCGCCCTCTGGCGCCCATCAACACTAAGGTCTGGTCATGACGTCAACAGCTATCCCATCTTCCCGCGCTGTCACTTCCTCTCCCGTTGTGGTTGCGCTCGACTATGATAATCGCGATAAAGCGCTGGCATTTGTCGACCGCATCGACCCGCGCGACTGCCGCCTGAAGGTGGGCAAAGAGATGTTCACCCTGCTGGGACCGCAGTTTGTCCGCGATCTGCATCAGCGTGGGTTTGAGGTGTTCCTGGACCTTAAGTTTCACGATATTCCCAACACTACCGCCCGCGCGGTGGCGGCCGCTGCCGAGCTTGGCGTATGGATGGTGAATGTCCATGCCTCCGGCGGCGCGCGGATGATGACCGCGGCACGCGAAGCGCTGCTGCCCTTTGGTCAAGACGCGCCGCTGCTCATCGCCGTTACCGTCCTCACCAGCATGGAGTCCAGCGACCTGCAGGATCTGGGCATTACCTTATCCCCGGCTGACTACGCGGCGAAGCTGGCGGCGCTGACCCAACGCTGCGGCCTCGACGGGGTGGTGTGTTCAGCTCAGGAGGCTGTACGCTTTAAGCAAGAGCTGGGGCAGGCGTTCAAGCTGGTCACCCCGGGTATCCGTCCGCAGGGCAGCGACGCTGGCGATCAGCGGCGGATCATGACTCCCGAGCAGGCTCAGGCGGCAGGGGTGGACTATATGGTTATTGGCCGCCCGGTTACCCAGTCGACCGATCCAGCCGCGACGCTGCGGGCGATCAACGATTCTCTGCGCAAGGGGGCATAATGAGCGATTCCAACAGCCGTCTGGTCTACTCCACCGAAACCGGGCGTATCGACGAGGCGAAACCGGCGCCGGTGCGCCCGAAAGGCGACGGTATTGTGCGGATCCAGCGCCAGACCAGCGGCCGCAAGGGCAAAGGCGTCTGTCTGATTAGCGGAATTGATGCCGACGATGCGGCGCTCACTGCGCTGGCGGCAGAGCTGAAGAAGAAATGCGGCTGCGGCGGCGCGGTGAAAGATGGCGTGATCGAGATCCAGGGCGACAAACGGGATTTACTGAAGTCGCTGCTCGAGGCGAAAGGGATGAAGGTGAAGTTAGCCGGCGGCTAATTGTTATTTCAACCCTAATTAATGGCCTGGTGAAATAACAAGGCCGCGGTGAATGCCGCGGCCTTGAATGTTTTAACGTGCGTAAGTCAATTCGTGTGAATTATTCTTTTATTTCGTCAGATAAATATATTATTTGCCGACCTGGTGACCAATAATACCACCGACTGCTGCGCCACCCAGGGTACCGAGTGCGCTACCGTCAGTTAACACCGCACCGCCGATGGCGCCGGCACCTGCGCCGATAGCAGTGTTACGATCGCGTTTAGACATGTTAGAGCAAGCGCTCAGAGACATTGCTACAGTGACAGCCAGAACAACAGCAGCCATTTTTTTGCTCGTTGAAGTCATCATTTTTTTCTCCTGAATAATCTATTCATGGATTACAGCGCTCCTGTAAGCATAGCCTGATAAAGCAGCTTTAGGGCAATTCCATGAAGTTAGGGTGCGCAGGTATCACGAAAATCACGCAGGTGATAGTCACTTCCTGTTATATCGCTAATAATAATTTTACTTTTTTTAAAATTTAGCGTCAGGTAAAAAGTCTTAATTACCGGCTCGGAATACTCTCAGAGCGTTAACGCGCCCGTCCGACGCTTGGCTGGGACGGGGCGGAGACACATCAGACGTAGGGTACAATATCCACAGTCAGGCCGCTGCGCAGCAACTGCTCACGGCAGTCGTTCGGTAGACGATCGTCGGTGATAACACGATTGAAGCGGCCGGCTGGCCCAAGCGGATAGGGGTGCACCGCGCTGAATTTTGAGCTATCGCTGAGGATAATCGCTTCGCAGTGCTTCTCCAGAACGGCGTTAACCACGTCCGCACGCATCATATCGCGACCGGTAAAGCCGGTTTCCGCCTGCCAGCCATCGATCCCGATAAAGGCTTTACTGAAATGCACCTGCTGGATGAACTGGCGGGTCAGTGGGCCAACCATACTTTCACTGCGTTTCTGGTAAATCCCGCCCAGCAGGATCACCTCTCCCGGCGTCTCTTTCAGCAGATGGGCGATATAGCTGCTGACGGTGATGATGGTGATATCGCCGCGTTCGGCCAGGGTGCGCGCCAGCAGGGCGTTGCTGCTGCCGTTTTCGATAAATACCGTTTCGCCGGCATTCACCAGCGCCGCGGCGCGGCTGGCCAGTTCACGCTTAATGGCGAAATGGGTCATCATGCGGGTTTCGACATCTTCACTGTCCAGTGGGACGGCGTAGCCATGGGTGCGGCGCAGATAGCTCTGCTTCTCCAGCAGGTTCAGATCCTGACGGATGGTGACCTCTGAAACTCCGGTCATCTTCGCCAGATCGGCGACGCTCATGCGGCCTTTATCGATGACCACTTGCAAAATACTTTGTTGTCGGGCGTTCATAGCAACATCACTGTTAGGGGGCTATACGGCGAGCAACCGGTCAGCATCGCCGGTTGCGGCATGTGGGCGATAATCAGATTTCCCAGGGCGCTTTGGGTGGTTTGTTTTGCTCGGCGTCGTCTGCCGCCAGCGCCAGCAGCTCCGCTTTGAGGATCTCCAGATTATGGATCGCAGAGTGGTAATCACCGGCAACCAGAATATCCAGCACGGTATCGATACGTTGGGCGAGCAGGTGGGCATTCACATCTGACATGGCATTATCCTGGTAACAAAAACGAATGAAATCAATGATGCTAAAAATGGGTGAAAAAGAGAAGCGAAAAAAACGCACAACCTTAATCGGCGCGACGGAAATGGCGGGACAGGGAGGAAAGAAGGAGCGGTTCCCGGAGGAACCGCTGTGATGAGACGTCAGGCAGCCGGACGAGCAATGATGCTACGAGTTTCCATGCGGACTTCAGCGATAGTGACATCGATAACATCGGTCACTTTGTAGACCACTTCTCCCTTGATCTGCACGGTGCCGTTTTCCTGGCTGCAGACCAGTTCGTCGCGCACGGCGTGAAGGAACGGGGCCGGAATAAAGGCGACCGCGCCATTGTCCACCAGACGCACGCGCATCCCGCCGCGGCTGATGTCGATGATCTCCGCCGCAAAGCGGGTATCGGTGCCGGCTTTATCGTTGAGGAAACGGGCATACAGCCAGTCGGCGACATCGCGTTCGGCCATGCGGTTGAGACGACGGCGCTCCGCCATCTGCACGGTGGCTTCATCCTGCGGGCGCGCAATGGTTTCGCCTTTGATGATGGCCTTAAGCAGACGGTGGTTGATCATGTCGCCATACTTACGGATCGGCGAGGTCCAGGTGGCGTAGGCCTCAAGACCGAGACCAAAGTGCGGGCCCGGCTCGGTGCTGATTTCAGCAAACGACTGGAAACGACGTATGCGGCTGTCGAGGAAACCGGTCGGCTGGGCGTCCAGTTCGCGGCGCAGCTTGCAGAAACCTTCCAGGGTGAGCACTTCCGTCGGATCAACGTGTACGTCGTGGGTCTTCAGCAGGGCAGCCAGCTGTTCGGTATTCGCCGGGTCGAAGCCGGTGTGGACGTTATAAACGCCGAAGCCGAGCTTGTCGCGCAGAACGCGGGCGGCACAGATGTTGGCGGCGATCATCGACTCTTCGACAATACGGTTGGCAATACGACGCGGTTCCGCGACGATGTCCAGCACTTCGCCTTTTTCGCCGAGGACGAAACGGTAATCCGGGCGGTCTTTAAACACCAGCGCGTGGGTCTGACGCCATTCGCTGCGACGCTGACACACGTCCTTCAGCAGCGTAATTTGCTGCGCGATCGCCTCGCTGCCCGGCTGCCAGCTGCCGCGGCCTTCCAGCCAGTCAGAGACGTCGTCATAGGCCAGCTTGGCTTTCGATTCGATGGTGGCGGCAAAGAACTCGATGTTGTCTTCAATGGTGCCATCGGCCGCCAGGGTCATCCGACAGGCCAGCACCGGGCGCACTTCATCGGCACGCAGGGAACACAGGTCGTCTGACAGTTCGCGCGGCAGCATCGGGATGTTGAAGCCCGGCAGATAGTTGGTAAAGGCGCGTACTTTTGCGGCGTTGTCCAGCTTGCTGCCTTCGGCAATCCATGCGGTCGGGTCAGCGATCGCCACCGTCAGCAACAGTTTGCCGTCGGCGCCAGATTCGACATACAGCGCATCGTCCATATCTTCGGTGCTGGCGCTGTCAATGGTGACGAAGTCGAGGGCGGTCAAATCGCGGCGTGTCAGCCCTTCGTCAAGCATCTCGGTGGCGACGCCGTCCGGTGCCTCTTTTTCCAGATTATGGCGCGCCAGCGTCACCCACCACGGGACAAAGTGGTCGTCGCTGAAGGTGATGAACTGGGTCAGCTCCGCGTAAAATCCGCGGTCGCCTTTTAACGGATGACGGCGCATTTCAGCGACGGCCCAGTCACCCTGTTTGAAATCATGCTCAACGCCACGGGCGGCGCGGCAGGGAATGGCGTCTTTCAGCAGCGGATGGTCAGGAACGATAGCGAGGCGATCGTCTTTTTTCTGGATTTTACCGACGAAACGGGTCAGGAAAGGCTCAACCAGCGATTCCGGCTCGGCGCTTTCGCGTTCTTTTTCAGAATGGATCACCGCGACGATACGGTCGCCATGCATCACTTTTTTCATCTGCGGCGGCGGAATGAAGTAGCTCTTCTGAGCGTCCACTTCGAGGAAGCCAAAGCCCTTTTCCGTGCCCTTAACGACCCCTTCCGCGCGCGGCGTCTGGGAATGCAGTTGCTGTTTAAGCTGCGCTAGCAGCGGGTTATCCTGAAACATAATTAGGTATTTTCGTGGCTAAAAGAGCGGCTGACATTTTTACGCGATTATGCCTGTCGCAGCAAGCGCTGTTTCAGCAATTTACGTCTGCTGACGCACATTGCCGAGGGCGATTTTCAGACGATTCATCCAGCCGCACAGCCCGCTCCAGGTTAACAGATCGATCGCTTGTTCCGCTGAGAGTCCATATTCGCCGAGGGGTGTTAACTGGGCGGCGCTAAACCGGTCCGGGGAGCGGGTTAACAACTGTACCGCGGTAACGAGCGCGCGCGACTGAGGATGCTGCCCAAGCCAGCGATGGAGAGCCTGATCGCCCTCCCGTAAATGGCTGACGAACGCTTCTTCACCGTGCCCGTGGGGGAGCCAGGCGTCAAAACAGGTTGCGCTGCCATTGGTGCGCGCGGTGAGTAAGGCGACCTGCCGGCCAAAGGTATCGTTGCCGCTGAGCTGGCGTAACAGCGTCTCCAGCGGCGCCATCAACTGCGGGTCGCAGGCCAGCAGCGGAGCCAGCGGGCCCAGGCCGGGCAGCGACTGCCAGCTGGCGATGCGCCGCTGGCGCTCGTCATCGGCATACTGCAGATCGGGATCTTCTATGTCGGTTTGCCACTCTCCCGGCGGGATGGCGAACAGGCCGGCGGGCGCCTCCTCTTGCTGCGGCATGCCGGGGATCCAGCGCACCGGGAAGCCCTGCGCCGCCTGCAGCACGGCAATCGCCCGCGCCTGGAAGCCGACGAAACCGATAATCTGGTTGATCAGGATAATATCCCGGCTGGTCAGGCCCACTTCGTCCAGCTGGCTGCGGGAAAGGGCGTTAATGACGGAGGGTGAACCGGCGAGCTGACGAGCGTATTGGGTGATCTGCGCCAGACGACGGTTGCTCTCGCGCGAAGAGTCGGGCCCCGGCAGGGGCGCCAGGCGGGCGGCATAGTGGTTACACAGCCGCTGGACGCCGTAGACCTGGGCGACGGTCAGCGCAGTGCTCAGGCGATCGTAGGCGGTAAAGGTTTGCAGGCGGCTTACCGCCACCTGGTCGGGAAACAGCCGCTCGGCGAGCTGGCGCGCGGGGCGTAGCCAGCCTGTGTGAGCGTGTAGCCAGGCGTCCGGCAGCGTCAGGTCCAGCAAAAAGCGGTCTTCAACATGGGCGGCTTCAGGGACGAGCGGCAGGACATCCACCGGGCAGATTGTTGACTGGGTTTCGTGATACCAGTGGTTTTTGCCATTCACGCGGCGTGGCTCCATGGGCTTTCCTTGTTCGGTATGTGGCGAACCGCCGTTCCGCGGATCGTTTATGCAGAACTATCCTGGCGTAACCCGGAAGCAGGAGAAAATATTGATACGTGCTAACAAATAGCCGATTGGAATAACAGGGGGAGCGCAAGGCCTGGGAAGGGAAAACCCTCCTCACCGGGGCGAGGAGGGGAAGGAGCTTATTTCAGTTCCAGCTCGTTCATAGCGGCGATGCTGAACCCGCCATCAACGTGAACGACTTCACCGGAGATACCCGCAGACAGGTTGGAGCACAGGAAGGCTGCGCTGTTACCCACGTCTTCAATGGTGACGGTGCGACGGATCGGGGTGACCGCTTCGCAGTGCGCCAGCATTTTACGGAAATCTTTGATACCGGACGCGGCCAGGGTACGGATCGGACCGGCGGAGATAGCGTTGACGCGAACGCCTTCCGGACCCATCGCGTTCGCCATATAGCGCACGTTCGCTTCCAGAGAGGCTTTCGCCAGACCCATCACGTTGTAGTTCGGGATCGCGCGCTCGGCGCCCAGGTAGGAGAGCGTCAGCAGAGCAGAATCCGGGTTCAGCATCGTGCGGCAGGCTTTAGCCATCGCCACGAAGCTGTAGGCGCTGATGTCGTGCGCGATTTTGAAACCTTCGCGGGTGACCGCGTTGACGTAGTCGCCGTCTAACTGGTCAGCCGGGGCATAACCGATAGAGTGGACGAAACCATCGAATTTTGGCCAGACTTTTTCCAGCTCGGTGAACAGCGCGGTGATGCTCTCATCTTCAGCAACGTCGCACGGCAGCACAATGTCAGAACCCAGCGCGGCAGCAAACTCTTCAACGCGACCTTTCAGTTTTTCATTCTGATAGGTGAATGCCAGTTCCGCGCCTTCGCGGTGCATTGCCTGCGCAATACCGTAGGCGATGGACAGTTTGCTGGCGACGCCAGTGATCAAAATGCGCTTACCGGAAAGAAAACCCATAGCTTTAATCCTTATCGTTATTGCTTATTTTTACTTTAACAATCATAACGTTAACATTGTTATTTCAAAATAACTCAAATTTAGCCGGGAATTATATCCCACTGACGACCCCTTGTGTCACGATATTTTTCAGCCGGCCCGCGCCGCGCGGGGTAAAAGCCGATCGCGATGGCTCAAGTATACCATTTTTCTCTGCTGACTATTTGAGCGCAATCGCCGCCAGCAGCAGACGCCCATCGGCGCTGAGAGGCCGCAACTCGCCCGGAGCGTCGCCGTGCCAGCAGAGCCCGCTGCCGACGGCGCAGCGCCGTCCGGCCAGATCCCACTCACCCTGCAGCACATAAGCAACCCCGTCAGTGGCCGGTCGCTGCCGGTCGCTCACCACTTCAACCTGCGCGAGGGCTCGCCCGCGCTGGGTCATGACATTGAAGTCCAGTCCAGGCTCAACGATCCCGACGCTGGACAGCGCCCATTCGCCGGGAAACGCCCACGGCTGCCAGCGCGCCAGCGGATGGTCGATCTCCTCCCCGCGCAGCCGTAGCGGTTGCCCCGCCAGCAGGACGATCGTCCGGTCGACGCCGGGAAAAGGGGAGAATGGGCCATCGGCCTGCAGGGTGGCAATGCTCGCGCGCCAGAGAAAAGGCGCATCTACGGAAGGAACGGCGATAATTTCCCGGGTGGCGCCAGCGCCGTTCTTCCATGGCGTGACGGGCAAGGTAGCGTAATCAAAATAGGTGATCATAGTTTGCTCGGCGGAAGTCGGAAGTGGATAGTATTTGTTACACACTTGTCTCAATGTTCTTACAAATTATTTACAACGGGGCTCACAAATCCATCATTGAGCGCGTGTGCGGGTTTGTCAATGCTTGTATATACATGAGCAGTCATCTGCGAATTATTTTATCGCCTTGACCAGAGCCATCATGACAAAACGCGATCGGGAGAATGAAAATGCAACAGCGTATTACTTTCCGCCAGGCCTGCCTGGTCACCCTGTTTTCGGGGCTACTGCTGTCTGGTGGCTCAACATACGCTAAAGAGTGGAAATCGATCACCATCGCTACGGAAGGCGGCTATGAACCCTGGAATCTAACCCTTCCCGGAGGGAAACTCAGCGGTTTCGAGCCCGAGCTTATGGCGAATTTATGCCAGCGGATGCAGATCGAATGCAAACTGGTGGTGCAGAACTGGGATGGCATGATTGCCGGACTTAACGCCGGAAAATATGACGTGATCATGGATGCTATCGTCGTCACCCCAGAGCGCTCGAAGGTCGTGGCGTTTACCCAGGCATACGCAGCCACGCCGGCCTCTTTCATTGCGGTAAAAGGGTCGCTGCTACCGCCTTCGCCAGCGGTCAAGCTTCATGATAATGAGAAAGAGATTCAGGCGGCGATTGCGCCGCTGCGCGCGGCGTTGAAAGGGAAAACCATCGGCATCGCGTCCGGCACCGTGTACACGCCGTTTATTGATAAGTATTTCAAGGATATCGCTGACGTCCGGGAATATAACAACTCAGCGGATGCGATCCTCGACCTGCAGGCTGAGCGCATCGACGCGGTGTTTGATGATATTACCTTTGCCAACACCACCCTGTCTCGCCCGGAGAATAGCAATCTGGCATTGAGCGGTCCGCTGATGAGCGGCCCAATCTGGGGAGGCGGTGAGGCGATGGGCGTGCGCCTCGCCGATACCGAACTCAAAGCGAAACTGGATAGCGCCATTCAGGCGGCGCTGGCCGATGGGACGGTAAAAAAACTGAGTGAGAAATGGTTTAAAAGCGACGTGACTCCCTGAGCGAGGCAACCATGTTAAATCTTCTGAGTTTGGGTGAAAACGGGTGGGGGACGCTGATCCTCAGCGCAACGCTGACTACGTTGCTGCTGTCGCTCGCGGCGCTGGCCGTCGGTTCGGGGGTGGGCGGCGTTATCGCCGCCGCGAAGCTGTCCCGCCACGCGCCAGCGCGCTGGTTCGGCGCCGCCTGGTCGGTGGTATTCCGCGGTATCCCTGAATTACTGGTGATCTATCTGTTTTATTTTGGCGGCTCAGGGATGATTTCATGGCTGGGGCGTCTGTTTGGCGCAGACGGCTTTATTGAGGTTCCGCCATTTCTGATTGGCGCCCTGGCGATTGGCTTGATCTCCTCCTCGTATCAGGCGGAAGTCTACCGTGCTGCTCGTCTGGCGCTGATGCCCGGTGAAGTGGAGGCGGCTTCCGCCATTGGCATGCCGCGCTGGCGGATCCTGCAGCGCATCCTGTTGCCGCAGATTGTCCGTTATTCGCTGCCGGGTTTGTCCAACGTCTGGCAAATGAGCCTCAAAGACTCGGCGCTGGTATCGGTGACCGGGATGGTTGAACTGATGCGCGCCAGCCAGATTGCCGCTGGCTCTACCCGCGATTATTTCCTGTTCTATCTCATCGGCGGCGGCTGCTATTTGATCCTGACGCTGCTCTCTAACCGCGCGTTTACCCGGGCGGAGAGCCGTCTGAACCGCGCCTGGCTGCGTCGCAGCGCCGCGCAGGCGTAAGGAGCCCATATGATTATCGATTTTGCCTTTCTCGGTGAGACGTTGTTGAAGCTCGGCGCGGCGCTGCCGGTGACGCTGGGGCTCTTTATCTGCTCTTTTTTGCTCGGCGGCGTGTTGGCTCTTGGCGTTCTGGCGCTGCGAATGAGCCGCTGGCCGCTGGCAAGCGGTTTCGCCAAAGGCTATATCCTGATCTTTCGCGGTTCGCCATTGCTGATCCAGTTGTTTCTCATTTATTACGGGCTGGGTCAGTTTGGGGTGATCCGCCACAGTTTCCTGTGGCCGCTGCTGCGCGAACCCTTTATCTGCGCCGTTCTGGCGCTGGCGCTCTGTACGGCGGCCTATACCGCGGAAATTCTGCGCGGCGGGTTGCTGGCGATACCGCCGGGCCAGATTGAAGCCGGCCAGGCTTGCGGTATGTCGCGCTGGCTGCTGCTGCGGCGGATCATTGCCCCGGTGATGCTGCGCTATGCGCTGCCAGCCTACTCCACGGAGGCCATTTTATTGGTCAAGTCGACGGCGCTGGCAAGCCTGGTGACCGTCTGGGACGTCACGGGGGTGGCCCAACAGATTATTCAGCGTACCTACCGGACGATGGAGGTATTCCTCTGCGCGGCGGCCATCTACCTGCTGCTCAATTTCATCATTGTGCAGCTGTACGCCCTGCTTGAACGGCGTTTAACCCCGCATACCCGGCAAAATCCGGCGACCGTGTCGCTCAAGCCGATAACCAAAGGAGAGTAAGATGCTCGATTCACGTCCGGTGACCTTATCGGTCAGCGATATTCATAAGTCCTTTGGCTCCCTGGATGTCCTGAAGGGGATCACCATCCAGGCGCAGCAGGGCGATGTCATTTCGATCCTCGGCGCCAGCGGATCCGGTAAAAGTACGCTGCTGCGCTGCATTAACCTGCTGGAAACGCCCGATGCCGGAGTGGTCAGCGTCGGCGGCGAGACGATTGAAATGAAGCATCATGCCCGTGGGCATCGGCTGGCGGCGAACCCCCGGCAGATAGAGCGCCTACGCTCGCGGCTGGGGATGGTTTTCCAAAGTTTTAACCTCTGGTCGCATATGACGGTTCTGCAGAATGTCATTGAGGGGCCGCATTATGTGCTTAAACGGGACAAACGAACCTGCATTGAACAGGCTGAGCAGTTGCTGGAGCGAGTGGGGATGTTGAACCGAAAGGATTTCTATCCTGCGCAGCTCTCCGGCGGCCAGCAGCAGCGCGTGGCGATAGCCCGCGCGCTGGCCATGGAGCCGGACGTCATGCTCTTTGATGAACCTACCTCAGCGCTGGATCCCGAACTGGTCGGCGAGGTGCTAAAGGTGATGCGCAGCCTGGCGGAGGAGGGACGGACGATGCTGGTGGTCACCCACGAGCTGGGATTCGCCCGCCATGTTTCCAACCGGGTGGTCTTTATGCACCAGGGGACGATTGACTGCGACGGTGCGCCAGAGGCGCTGTTTGGCAGCCAGGGGTCCGCGCGCTTCAAGCAATTTATCTCCAGCCACCAACAGCCAGGACAGGTCGTATGAAAATGATCCAGTGGGGCGATGCGCCGATACGCTGGCAGGAGGTGGCTTGCGTTGCGCGGGGCGAGGCGACCTTGAGCCTCAGCGACAGCGCCTGGTCGCGTATCGCGCAAGGGCGGGCGATTGTCCAGCATATCGTTAAAGCCGGTCAGGTAGCCTATGGGATCAACACCGGGCTGGGGGCGCTGTGCAATATTACGCTGCCGGAAGCGCAGCTACACCAGCTGTCGCGCAATACGTTGCTCAGCCACGCCTGCGGGGTGGGACCGTTGCTGGAGGTCGCCCCAACCCGGGCAATTATGTGCGCCGCGGTGGCCAATTTCAGCCACGGTAAATCCGGGATCTCCGCCGGGATAGTGCAGCAGCTGTTGGCGTTTTTGCAGCATGGCGTCACCCCTCAGGTGCCCTCCCAGGGGTCAGTTGGCTATTTAACGCATATGGCGCACATTGGCCTGGCCCTGATGGGGATTGGCGATGTGCTCTGGCAGGGGCGAACGTGGCCAGCGGCAGAGGTCCTGTCGCAGCTAGATCTGCAGCCCATCGCGCCGGGAGCGAAAGAGGGGCTGAGCCTGGTCAACGGTACGCCGTGCATGACCGGTCTGGCCTGTCTGGCTTTAGACGATGCCGAGCGCTTAATGAACTGGGCCGATGTAACCGGCGCGATGAGCTTTGAAGCGCTGCGCGGCCAGCTTGTGGCATTCGATGCCGAGATCCTGGCGCTGAAAGCCAGCCCCGGGATCCAGACCAGCGGCCAGCGGCTGCGTGAGCTGCTGGCGGACAGCCGTCTGCTGGCCGAAAGTGAAGGACTTCGCACCCAGGATGCGCTAAGCCTTCGCTCGATGCCTCAGGTGCATGGCGCCTGCCGCGATCAGTTTAGCCACGCGCAGACGCAGATAAATATCGAACTCAACGCCTGTACTGATAATCCGCTGATCCTGGGAACCGTTGAGCAGTGGCGGGTGGTCTCCCAGGCGCATCCGCACGGCGAATCGGTGGCGATGGCCTGCGATTTGCTGGCCATTGCCATGGCTGAGCTGGGCGCCATCGCTGAACGACGCCTTGACCGGCTGGTGAATCCTCTGGTGAGCGGGTTGCCGGCGTTCCTGGTCGCCCGACCGGGCGTGAATTCAGGCATGATGATTGCCCAGTACGTCGCCGCGTCGTTGTGCGCGGAAAACAAGCAGCTGGCGCAGCCGGCGGTGCTGGATAATTTTGTTACCTCGGGTCTGCAGGAGGATCATTTAAGCCTGGGCACCGGCGCAGCGCTGAAACTGCAGCGCCTGCTGGGCAACCTCTATCAGATCCTGGGCATCGAATATTTACTCGCCGCCCAGGGGCTCGATTTTCACGAACCGCAGAAGCTGGCGGCGGGCACGCGCCGGGCGCGAGACCTGCTGCGCGAAAGCGTGCCTGGCTGGGAGGACGATCGCTGGCTGGCGCCGGACATCGCCAGCGCGGTGGCCATCCTTAAGCGAACCGCTGGCCACGCGCCGGCGTGAGGTCAGCGGGCGAGGTGAATGAGACGGCGCTATTTGCCGTCTTTGCGCCAGGCGTCGGCGGTGAGAGCCTCACCGAAGTGGCCGGCGATCAGGCGTCGTGTCAGGTCGTGCAGCGGTGAGGCCAGCACATCGGCGGTGCTGCCGCGCTCAACCACTTCCCCGTTATGCATCACCAGCACCTGATCGCTGATGTGCTTCATCATTCCCAGGTGCTGGGTGACATAGATGTAAGAGATGCCCTGTTTCTCCTGCAGCTCCAGCATCAGGTTGATGAGCTGGGAACGCATCGACATATCCAGCGAGGCCAGCGCCTCATCGCAGACGATGACCTTCGGGCGCAGGATCAGCGCCCGGGCGAGGCCAAGACGCTGCTTCTGACCCGGGGCCAGCATATGGGGATAGTAGCTGACGTGGTCCGGCAGCAGGCCGACCATGCGCAGGGTGTCGATGATCTGTTTCTGCCGCGCTTCGGCGTCAAGGTCGGTATTCAGCCGCAGCGGAAAATCGAGGATCTGCGAGATGCGCTGGCGCGGGTTTAGCGACGTCGACGGATCCTGAAAGATCATGCGAATCTTCTGGCTGCGGTAGGAGTAATCCCCGAAGGTCAGCGGATGGTCATCGATCAGCACCTCGCCGCTGGTGGGCTCCACCATGCCCGCCAGCATCTTCGCGAGGGTGGATTTTCCGGAGCCATTCTCGCCGATAATCGCCAGCGTCTGCCGTTCGCGCAGGGTAAAGCTCAGCGGCTTAACCGCCTCCACCGTCTGGCGGTGAAACCAGCCGGTGCGATAGCGAAAGGTCTTACTGAGTTGGCGCACTTCCAGCAATGTTTCGACCATTTCACTCTTTCTCCATGTTCAGCGGGAAATGACAGGCGTACAGGTGATTGCGCGCCCCGGTAAGACGCGGGGTTTCAATACACTCGCGCTGGGCGTACGGGCAGCGCGGCCCCAGCCGACAGCCGATGGGCAGCTGCTCCAGCAGCGGTATCGCCCCCGGCAGGGTGTTGAGACGGCTTTTATGCGGCATGGCGCTGCCAAAATCCGGGATCGCGCGGATTAACGCCTGGGTGTAGGGGTGATGCGGCAGGGTGATCAGCTCTTCGCTGGGCCCGCTCTCCACCGTCTGCCCGCAGTACATGACGTTGATTTTATCCGCCCATTTGCTGAGCATCTGCAGATCGTGGCTGATCAGCAAAATGGTGGTGTTGTTGTTCTGGTTGAGCCGCGTCAGCAGGCGGATAATCTGCGCCTGCGTCGTGGGCTCCATAGCGTTAGTCGGTTCATCGGCGATCAGCAGGCGCGGCTGGTTGGCCAGGGCGATGGCAATCATCACCTTCTGGCACTCGCCTTCGGTCAGCTGATAGGGGAAGCTGCGCATGGCGTCTTTGTGATCTTTAATCCCGACGCGGTGCAACAGCTCGATGGCCCGACGTTTACGCCAGCCCAGCCGCTGCCACCAGCGGCCCTTGTAGGTCCAGCCAGGGATACTCTGGATCAGCTGCTGGCCGATGCGCTCAGAGGGGTCGAGGCACGACTGGGGCTCCTGGAATATCATCGACACGTTGTGGCCGATCAGTTTCCGGCGCTCGCGGTTCGACAGCCGCAGCAGATCGATGTCGTCGAAACGCATGCGGTCGGCCGTGACCCGCCAGTTGTCTTTTGTCACGCCGCAGATAGCTTTGGCGATCAGGCTCTTCCCGGAGCCGGATTCCCCCACCAGGCCACGGATTTCGCCTTCGGTCAGGGTCAGGCTGACGCGGTCGACGGCTTTTACCCAGCCTTCGTTGGTTTTAAATTCGATGGTTAAGTGACGAATATCGAGTAACGGCATTATTCTACCCCGGCAATGATCGCCCGGCGAATACCGTCGCCCAGCAGGTTGACCAGCAGTACGCTGAGCATAATCGCGGCCCCGGGCAGCATCACGGTCCACGGCGCAACATAGATAAGCTCCAGCGCATCGCCCAGCATCGCTCCCCATTCCGGCGAAGGCAGCTGAGCGCCGAGGTCAAGAAAGCCCAGCGCGGCGATATCCAGAATAGCCATCGACAGGGCGCGGGTGATCTCGGTCACCAGGCCGGAGGCGATATTGGGCAGGATGGCGAACAGCAGAATATTCAGCGTCGACGCGCCGTCGAGGCGGGCGGCGATAATGTACTCTTTCTCCAGCTCATCGTGGACCATGCTGTAGACGGAGCGCACCATGCGCGGCAGCAGCGCCAGCCAGACGGCAAACATCGCATGGCTGAGGTGCGGCCCGGCAAAGGCGACGACGATGATCGCCAGCAGCAGCGAGGGGATGGAGAGCAGGGTATCGAGGATATGGTTCATCACCGCCGAGCGCAGGCCGTGGGTCGATCCGGCAATGACGCCCAGCACCAGGCCAAACAGCGTGGCGCCGAGGGTGACGACAAAAGCGCCGCCGACGGTCGGCGCCGCGCCGCTCAGCAGTCGGCTGAGCACATCGCGCCCCAGGTCATCGGTTCCGAGGAAGAAAGAGACTTCCCCATAGCGCGACCACGATGGCGGCAGCAGCTGGTAGCCGAGGAACTGCTGGTCGATGCCGTAGGGGGCGAACCAGCCGCCGAAGACGCAAAGCAGCAGCAGCCCCGCGCAGCCGTACAGGCCGATCATCGCCGTGGTGTCGCCATAGAATTTACGCCATACGGTGCGCAGCGCGCCGGGCGGACGCTTTTCCAGATAAACGCTATCGTAGGGCATATGAATCCGTTTTAAGTTTGTTAGTCATGCTTTAAGTCTTTTCAAAAATCCCGCTAATAACAACATCTTGCCAGCATAGAGTGCTTTAATTTTGTGTGTTCTGCATTGATTTGAAGGTTATCAATTTAAGTAAAATGTGTACACTGATGTGTATATCGTCTTCCGGAGTGTACACATTGCTTACCGACACAAAATTAAGAAAAGCTCTTGGCAAAAAGAGAGACCAGATCGAGGTCATTTCGGACGCTCATGGTCTGAATGTCCGGTTGTCTACTTCCGGCAGTATAACATTCTTTTACCGCTACAGATGGAACGGGAAAGCCGCTCAGCTAACGATTGGCGATTATCCAACCACCTCCTTATCTCAAGCTCGCGAACGTAGACAGCAGTTCAGGGCCTGGTTGACAGAAGGACTCGATCCGAGACGGCAAACAGTTCTGGAGAAACAGAAAAAAGTCGAAGCACTCACCGTTAAAGAGGCTTTCGATTACTGGGAAAAGTATTACTGCATCCCTGAAGGTCTTGTGAAAATCAAGGTTAACCGGCGGGACTTCAATAACCATATAGCGCCTGTGCTGGGGGACATGATTGTTGATCAGACCACTAAAGCGCACTGGCTTAACCTTTTTGATGGCATGGGGCGAAGAGTTGTCACTGGTCAGATGCTGGGGCTGATGCAGCGTACGTTCCGTTTCTGCTCCAATCGAGGGGTAATTAATGTGAACCCAATTGAGAGCCTTAGGCGCTCTGACGTAGGTCTCACAGCATCCGTAAAAGATCGCAGATTGAGTGATGAGGAAATCAAAACAGTTTGGAACATCCTTCCTGAATTGAAGTACAGACAACAGCTGATAATGAAGTTTCTCATCATGACTGGCTGCCGGAGTACAGAGATCAGAACAGCAAGATGGGAGTGGTTCGATTTCCATGAGCAAACGTGGACCATTCCGGCAAGCGATTATAAAACCGGGAAATCGGTCAGGAGGGCACTTCCCGAGGCAGTAGTAAGAATGATGTTAGCAGAGAAGGAAACGTCAGTTTCAAAACACGTTGTGACACTGTCACGTTACAGGGGGCCAGAAGATGACAGACCTCCACTACAACCAAACGTCGCTCTGTTTTCTGCTCAGATTATAGCTAAAACAGGCATGAAACCCTGGTCTCTCCATGACCTCAGGCGAACAGTGGCGACACGCCTTTCTGAATTAGGTGCGCCGCCACATGTTGTGGAAAAACTGCTTGGCCATCATATGGCAGGTGTCATGGCACGTTATAACCTGCATGATTATCTGGATGATCAGCGTCACTGGCTTGCTGTTTGGCAGGATCATCTTGAGAAGCTGGTTGGTCAGTCTCTGGTTTGATCCCCACGTTATCTTCCCAGGCCAGCAAGTCTGAAAGTCTCCACCTTTTAGGGCTGCCATTTATTTTAGGCTGCGGGAATGGCTGAGCAAAGTAAGAGGGCATCCGGGATGGGGTGCTCCAGAAATAGAGTGTGCTGCGCGATATTTTGTATCTGGACAGAACGTCATCGGTTATCAAAATTTCATCTGATTTATGAGATGTATTAGTCATAAAAACCCCTTAGTTACATTGTCCAGGCAGATGGTGTAGCCGGCGTGCGCAGCTCATGGCTGTGGCCACATAGCTACTTTTTCTGTTAACAACTTCTACAGTGATCTTTGAGCCTTGAACCACCACCGTATAAGTTCTCTTCGTTTTCTGTCGCCCGTAAGCTCCATAAAGCTCAACGTGTTTTGCCAGCGCGGCATCGCACGCCTGGCGGCCCAGAGGGGAGTGTCTGCTTCGGTTAATCAATCGCATATACATTCCTTTATCGGGAGAGTTTCCTCTCCCGATCTGGTTAGCCCACGTATTCCGGTTTCATGTCGTCCAGGGTGATGCGGAACTTGTCATACAGTTCATCACCGAGGTGGCGGCGCGATGAGGTCAAGGTGCTTTCTGCCTTCGCGAATAATGCTTCTGCTTCCGGATCCCCCGGGTTAGGGAGTGAATTTATGGCGGCCTCAACTTTGTTCTTCGCATCAACAAGGTAGTAGCGTTTCACCGCCTTACTCTTCAGTTCGGTATACAAAGCAGTACCCAGCAGAGCTTTCTGTGATTCGATGTCTGCACGAATGGCTTTGGCCTGGTCCACTGAGTCAGCTGTATCAATCCGGTCTCGGAGTTCGTCAGCAACAGAGTCGACGTTAGATGCAGGCTCTTGCGCGCTGGTGGTCGTTTCAACATCAGAGGTGATTTCCTTCATACTCATGCGTTGAACAGGCTCTGGATTGATAACTTTCTCTTCGCGATAGGCAAGATCATCAGCATCCTGAAAACCCATGATTGCGGCAGGGCAGTAGATACGAGACCAGTATTTTGTCGCGAGATAAGCAATCTGCTGCTTAGGATTAGTTGCCCAAAGTGGCGAGTTTCGAATTACCACGCTTGAAAGATAAACGGGTTCACACCAAGTAATCTCAGTTTCACCTTTAATTACCGCCCCAGCCCGCACATACAAGCCTTCTTCATCTTCATCACTCCAGGCTCGTATACGTTCTGTCTTTTCGTAATTGCCGTTTCTTCCGGATTTTGTAGTTGTAACTTCTTTCGAGCGGGTGCATTTAGACCAGTCACCCTCGTATTCATAATGAAAACGCCCGCGGATGGCTCCCGTACTGCTGAGGATTGCGCTGATGAGCTGGGCTTCGTACCCGATTTTTCCACCTACAAAGAACGTTTTTTGTGCGACAGCGTAAGGGTTCATTCCCCATTGCATTGACTGCATAACGATTGCCATGCAGTCGGCAGGTTTGCCTGCGAGATGAACCGGGATCGCAATGCTGGCCGCAGACATTAGTTCTGCAAACGCCGTTAACTGGCTCAGTGCCCGAACGTTAAAAATGGAGTTGTTTGCAGATATATTGTTTGGCACTTGCTGTTCAGATGTGATGATGTTTGTGTTTTCCATAGTCATATCCCCTTATGCCTGTACGCGCAGCGCTTCGAGGCGGCGCACATCAAAATCGTTGAGTTCTTCGGCGTAATCCTCAGTGATTGGCGCCGGCCATTCGCCAGTGTCGAAACCGTTCGCGATGGCACGCATTGCTTTGCGATATTCCAGCATGCCGAGTTCCAGCAGTTCTCCGGATGCCTCGATGATGGCGATCCAGTGGTAGTTCTCGTCTTTGTTGACGAATATCCAGAAGAACTGGTCAAGGGCTGCGGTTTCGCAGTACATAGCCGCGCTCAGGTGGTAATCGCGCTCGATGATTTCCCGGTGCAATTTGGCGCGCAGGCCTTCCTGCTTGATGTTCCACATGCTGATGGTTTTCAGGTCCGCACCGATGCGCAGGCCGCCCATGTCTATCTCAAGGTCAGGACGCACGCGAACTTCCAGCCCGGTTTCCTCATCAATGCCGAAATAGCTCACCTCGACGGCACGGCTCGGGTGCGTCAATAACTTGCCGGCGGTCGGGTGATTCAGGAGTGCTTTCTGAATGGCCAGTGCCGTAGCCAGCTGCTGGCGGGTAACCAGCACTTTTCCTTCCGGGTTCTCGCGCCATGCATCCAGCAGCTCATCGGCAAACACGGCATCCGGTTTAACCGATTTCACGGCCTGAATCAGATCGGCCTTTGTGCCAGAGACTTTCAGGGGCTGCGCCTTCTGTGCTTCCTGAGCAACCATGTCAGGATTAATAAGCGCCAGCTGTTCCAGTAAGGCATCGCGGCTGCCGCTGGTTTTCACCTGGGCGGGCAGAGTAGCGTTATATTCCTTGATGCATGCCTTCATTGCGGTAGCGGTTTGCTTTTGACCGTCTTCAATGCGCTGGAACTCAGCAGGCAAAGACATATAACTCTGGCCGGTTTCTTCAACTGATGTACCCAAAGGAACCTGGGCGGGCAGGGTCGCGTTGTATTCCTCCAGGAATCTCTTGATGTCATCTGCGCTGAGCAAAACCGGAAGCCCGTTGTTGTATTCGTCGATAAACGCGCGGATCGTCGCAGTCGTGGTGAAAGCGCCTTCCGGGATTTCCGGCTCGATGCTGAATTCTTTTTCCAGCTCATCAGGCTGTAGCGCCAGTGCATGCACCAGGTTGCCCATATCAAGAACAGGGGAGCGTACCTTCTGGATAGTTTTGGATACGTGGCGCGCCTCGAAATACATCAGCGAAACCCGCGCATCTTTAACCATCGTGGAACTGATGCCGTTAGCGGCGTGGTAGACCTCATTTGGCACGTCTTCATATCGACCTGGCTCGAAATACTCCGGCCATGCTGGCGCTATTTGTTCAGCCTCTTCCTCATCATCACTGTGAGCACTCTCGGAAACCTGGCTATTCAGCACTGCGGCGGTAAGATCCGGGCAGCGTTCAGCCAGTATTTTGCTCATGTTCACGGCAGTTGTTTGCGCAGGAGGCTCATCAGCGCCTTCGCCTGCTGATACCGCATTATCATTTTCGTCTTCGACCGGCTGAGCCGTTTCCATCTGCACATTGCTGGTGGTTCCTTCTTCGGTGGCATTAGTAGCCGGTGAAGTTATAAGGCCTTCAATTGAAAACATTCCGCCGCCGAGATTTGCAATTTCCGGGGCTCTGGGTTTGGTCAGGTCTTCGGTTATCCACTTCGGATCCGTGGGGTCACTGATACCTTCGACATATTCGCCACGTTCGGCGGCCAGAACCTGATCAGCGTCAGGACGTTTCTTTTGAGCTTCTTTCACCAGTTCGGTGCCAATTACCTGAAAGTCAGTTGGGAGAGTTTCCAGGTCAGGCACACCTTCATCTCCATCGATAGCCTTTTTCACAGCGTCCAGAGTGACGGCGGCAGATGAAACATGACCAGCTTTTTCAAGCGTCTCAGCAGAAGGGGCGTCATGCTTATGCTCGGTCAGGTTCGCATTGATATAGGTCTGCAGACTTACCGGGAAATGGTGAATATCGCTGGTGGCGCCACGGATAAGGGCAAAAATCGCTGCGCGGGAATAATCCAGGATGCCTGCAACCTTGCGCAGCGCTGCAGACCATTCCTTGAACGGACTTTCTTTCTTCTGAACGATCTCTTTGGCCCGGCGGTGAATTGATGCCGGGAAATTGTAGATATCGAAATCCATTGGCATTGTGGCCAGGGCTATTTCTACATCGAGCGTATCAAGGGTATGGGTGTAGTCAGGGTTGCGATCGGTTTTATTACCGCCGCCAGCATTCGTACTTGCATCGGTTTTCAAAACCGAAGAAATGCAGTTACCGGCAGCCCATTCCCTGGTGAGAATGCCGCGGTCGATAGCGTTCGTGGCGAACCACAGCTTTGCAAACTGGATACGCTTGCCGAGCTCATGCCGCTTCCCTTCCGGGAAGACTTTTTTATTGGCACTGGTGAATTTCCAGAGCGCCGGCATATCGTATTTTTTGATTTCAGGGATATTCTCGGCGGCCAGAATCAGATCCTGGACGGCTGCGTTATCAGTGTCCATTTCAAGAACTGACAGCTCCTGCCGGTGAGGCATGCTGATATGATAAACGTGGCGTTCTTCGGCCATATACTGCGCCAGCAGCTGAGCGCGAAAGGGGAGTTCTGCCACGTTAAAAAGCGCGCTCGAATCGTCCTGGTATTCATCGCTACCGAAAGTTTCCACGGTCTCACCTTGTGCCGCGTCGCCAGTAGTATTGGCATCAACCAGCTCGCCACTAACGGGCTCAGCGGATACTCCGGCATCATCGATGTGATGAGGCGCCTGACCTGGCTTCAGAGCCCAGGTGCGACCATCATCACCGAGCTGGTAGCGTTCGCACCATGAGTAATCGAGAACACCTTCCGCCGGCAGGTCATTGAATACCGGGAAATCGGTGCGAATAGGTTTTTGATAGTCTTTGCCGCGGCCTGTTTCGATCCCAGCGTCTTCCAGATCGACGTCCAACTGCAGAAGGGCGCGAGCTTCTGATTTATTAGTGCGCCAGATTACGGCATCAGCTTTACCCGATTTTTGAGTCGCTTTTATCAGATAAAAATATTCCATGTGATAGCCTCTATTTTGGATGTAGAATCCCCCGGGCCATTGGTAGCGCCCATTCAGGGTGGTCATTGGTTATTGGTAATTTCCGGTGGAACTTTGGTCGGTGTCACCGGACGTACAGCCCGCTTCGGCGGGTTTACGTTAGCCCTCGTGAGCCATCTGGTCGTGAGAGGCGCAACGTTCAGAGCAATACTCTTTTTCTTTCCGTGCGAGCTGGTTCCCCTGGAGGTACAACAGGGTGCTTACCACTGGTTTTCCCTCGATTGCTTTACGGCAGTAACCGCATTTCTTCTGCATTCCTCCCCCTACATTTGCACCGTGAATCCGGCCGGATGCTCGTCCAGTACACCTTTCAGCGGATAACATTCAGCTTTCACGTGTTGCTCTTCTGCAGCTGCCTTGCAGTCATTCTCTGTGTCGTAAACGCCGAGCAGGACATCCTGATTACCGCCCGTCAGCATGTTGACGGTGAGAACCAGGGCAAACATCGTGCTCATGAAGGGTCTCCTTTTTGCGCGAGCATGTAGCACATCCGGCGGATGAAAGCTGACAGCGGACTTAAACGAACAGCCTGCTGACGAGCGGGTTTGCGTGCGAAATCAATCATAGAAATAACTCCCGCAGCGCGCTGAAGAGCGCAATCCAGATGAAGAGTCCAATTACTACCGAAATGACCATGGCTCTGATGCCGTGCTTACTCATTTCAACCTCAGCCATTACGTGGCCAGCGGAACGTTTAAACCTACTGCGCGTTGATCTCTCCACCTCATCCGGTGTTTCGTATGCCGCCGGCAGCTACTTCGTGGGCTCCATGCCTGGGTGGTTTGTTGTTACAGGGTAATTAAACACTTTGTTTATTATTGTGTCAACTAAATGAGTGTGCGTATATAAACAAAAAGTTTATGTTTTGGGGCGGGTACAGGCCTTGGCTGCATTGTTTTAAAGCAGCGAGCGGCTATAAAACCATCAGAAAGGGGCGGCTATGGATTACGACGAGGATACGGCGGGGCTGATACTCATGCATTAAGTTTGGCTGTAGTGGATCTTGTTGTGGATGGACACTTGATCGAACAACATGTGGGAAGCCGTGAACGTCATAGGGAAGTGGACATAAAAAAACCGGCGCGGTGGCCGGTTTTCAGTTTAGTTGTGCGCTTTTTTTCGAATCGTATGCATGAAGACAATAGCGTAAAGGATGCTGGAACTAAAGCGGGGGATTTTTTTAATTCCACCAAAAATCATCCTTATGAAAATCGCAGCCGTTGCAAGAAGAAGAGCAATGGCTGCGAAAAAGATGGATGTTAAAGGATGGCGTTTGATATTTACAGATACGATTAGGTTCATAACATCTTGAAAGTTAACGTTTTCACCTTTGTCGATCGACTTATTAGCGCTTTCAACCTGGTTATCTTTTGTGAACAACAAAACAAACGGAACGAGTATGCATACAGAAGAGAAAAACCACCACCTACCAGCACACAGATATGAAAAATAAGCCATATCCTTCATTTTGCTTGGAGCTCGATCATCGTTAAAATAATCTATCGTGACTTTAGAAAGCTTCTCTTTTTCATCCAAAGCAGATGCGCGGCAGGCATACCAGTACGCATAAAGAACCAGCACTGCGATAACAGCAACAATAATCATCATCATCACCTCTTCATCTTCTCTCGCGCCTTAGATTTCCGCCATGCATCATCTACTCTATCATCTAAATCACGCTCTCTCCTGCTGAATTTAGTCCACGTATGCAAGCAGTAAAATGGGAAAGAAAATATAGCAATAACAACGAAATATGCGAGCGTAGGGGATTTGTCATAAATTGACTCCCACAGAAGCCTTACTTGCTTGAGCCCTTCAGGAATCCAACTTAAGTCCATTTATTGCCTCGCGTTCAATTACATCAAGGGTCACAAAAACGCTTTACCAAGAAACTTATGGCTAGTCATGCTTCCTGTGTTCGCTAGGGGACTGCTAAATCATACGGGGAGTGTTACTCCGTATCATCCTTAATCCGCCGCCCCATGTACTTCGCGTACAGTTCGTCGAGTTCCTTCAAGCGTAGAGATACGATCCGCAGCATGTTCTGTTGTTCTTCTTCGTTTGGCAGTTGGTTGTAAAGCTCAAGCAACCTTCGCTCGTCAGGTCTCAATCCGTCTTTAGAGCCCACATCTTGGCCTAAAACCCATTCAAGGCTGACGCCAAGCGCATCCGCGAGCTTTATCGCAGAGCTTTTTCCTATTGCGCCCCGCACAAACCAGTTGTTAACAGACTGTGCGCTCACACCACAGATCCTCGCGATATCAGCTTTTGATATGCGCTTCTTCTCAATGATTTCGTTAAGCCGCTGGACCTGCGGGTTATCTGCTTGGTGCGTATTTTTTCTCATATATCACGATTTTAAACTAAATGTTTACGCCCACAACATTCATAAAGTTGACATTAAAATAAACATAATGTTTAATTTGATTCGTAACCTTTAAGGAGTCACTTATGAATGCATTAGAGAAAGCCATAAAAAATGCTGGTAACGCAACAAAGCTAGCTGAAAAATTGGACGTCTCATCAATGACAATTAGTCATTGGAAAAAACGTTGTGGGGGGCTTGTGCCTCAGGGCCGCATTTCCTCTATTTTTCAGGTTACAGGCGTTACACCTCACGAACTTCGCCCTGATCTTTATCCAAATCCAACAGACGGCCTACCGAAAGAGGAAGGCTGACCATGCAAATACTTTCCTTTCAACAAAATACCGGATTCAACACCGGCGCTCTGATAAAGCGAAATCAACAGAGAGAGGCAGATCACGACGGTATTCGCTCTGCCGTTCGTGCCTGGGCAGCAGCTGAAGAGCAGGATGTTGTGTCGGCACACATCATCGATGAGTGGCGACAGCAGGGCGGCGAGGAGATCGACTTTCCTGAAGACATAAGCCGAGCCCGACAAAAGCTATTTCGCTACCTGGACAACCCGGCCGAGTCTGAGCGCTATCGCGAGTATGTTCGCCTTCTTACACCGGCGATCATGGCCGTTCTTCCGCTGGAATACCGTCACCGTCTTTTTCCCGTAGACAATTTTATGTCTCGCCTGGCTCGTCTGGAAAAAGAAACCAGCGAAGCAAAGATTGCCGTTGCTGTGGGGGCTCCACGCCATCAGAAGCTGAAAGAACTGAGCGAGGGAATTGTCGAGATGTTCCGGATAGACCCTGAGTTAACGGCTCCGTTGATGGCCATTGTCACTTCAATGCTAGGAGTGACGTGATGCTGGAATTCAGAAAGCCGCGGTGCTGCAACACCTACGGCTTTCGTTGCGAATTAACTGGATCAATTCACAGGGGAAATTATGAACACGAACCAACTGAATTTCAATAACGGGGGCGCCCATGGCTAAAAACTCGATCGACGCGTACGGCGCCAGCGGCAAGACAAACGTTCTGATGTTTGAGCCAGAAAACTTGCACCTGGTCACCGATAAGAGCCACCCGCTTTACGATGAACGTATTCACCTGCCTATCAACGAGGCGATGGTGTTGAACATCATGGATCAGGGGGTGCTTGAGCCCATCATCGTCTGGAAGGACCCCGAAAGCGGGCTGGCCTGTGTGGTTGATGGCCGTCAGCGCGTGCGTCATACCCTGGAGGCTAATAAGCGCCTGGTTAAACAGGGTGATTCTCCATTGCTGGTTCCTGCGGTAACTAAACGCGGTTCTGCCGCTCGAATGGCTCAGGCAATGGTCAGCGCAAACGAAATCCGCCAGGCTGATACGCCGCTGGGTCGAGCCAAAAAGATGGCTGATGCGCTGGAGCGCGGCCACGACGAGGACGATTTAGCGCTGATGTTTGGCGTGAGTGTCCAGACAGTACGCGCAACGCTATCACTGCTGGATGCCACTCAGGCAGTCAAAGACGCGGTAGAGTCCGGCATAGTGACCATTACCCAGGCGCGTCAACTTGCATCACTAAAACCCGAAGAACAGCGGGAAAAGGTAGCCGAAATAAAAGCGGCGACCGCTGGCACAACCGGCCACGAGAAAGCTCGCCGCCAGCGCGCTGTCCTTGGAGACACAAAGCCGCGTCTTAAATCCCGTAAGGAAATCACCCAGCAACTTCAAACCGCCAGCGGCGAATACGCAGCGGCTTTGCGGTGGGTGCTTGGTGATGAAAACACACCAGTTTAAGAAGCAACAACGGGGTCTCTATGCGTGATTACGGCAAGGTGCACACATCTTTTTGGATTAGCGATGGAATGCGCCGGGTATCGGATGATGCCCGGTTGCTGGCGCTGTACCTGCTCACCGGGCAACACACGAACATGATTGGGTGTTTCCGGCTGCCTGATGGATATGTTTCGGAAGACTTAGCCTGGACTCCTGAAAGGGTTTCGAAAGGGTTTGATGAACTATCGGCTAACGGTTTCGCAACGCGTGATTCGTCATCGAAATGGGTGCTAATTCGTAACTTTCTGACCTGGAATTCAGTTGAAAACCCAAACCAGGGAATTGCAGCACTGCGTTTGTTTGATCAGGTCCCGGACACATCTACGGTTAAGCCAGAGCTGGCGCGGGTTTTAGCCTCGGCAATATCCCACATCGGCATCGCAAAACTAAAGGGTTCCGAAAGGGTTCTTGAACCGTTCCTTAACCAGGAACAGGATCAGGAGCAGGAACAGGAACAGGAACAGGAACAGGAAGAAGATAGTTCGGGGCATGGCTTCGCCACACCCCCAGACGTTCAGAACCAGGACGAAGGCGATAAACCTGATCCCCAAAAAATTTACCCGAATGAGTTCGAGCAGGTCTGGTCGGTTTATCCCAAGCGGGCAGGGGGTAACAGCAAATCCGATGCCTTCAAAGCCTGGAATGCCCGAATCAGGGATGGAACCACTACGGCGGAAATCCTCGCAGGTGTGGAGCGTTACGCGGCTTTCGTTAAAGCCGAGGGAATTCTGAACACGCAGTACGTGAAACAGGCGAAAACGTTTTTTGGTCCCGGTATGCATTTCAGCGAGCCCTGGGCGATTCAGCAGACGCCAGGCGCACGAGATCCCAATCAGATTTCGGAGCCTGACAAAAACATCCCATCGGGATTCAGGGGGTAGCGATGAAAAACATTGTTGGTACCGGAAATGCACTGGAGCGATTGAAAAAACTCATTCCCCCTGGCGTTCAGCCAAAATTTGGCAGCGTTGATGAATGGCGTGCCTGGCAAGCCGAAGAAAGCCGTAAGTGCTGCGAGGAACTGGAAAAACAAAACCAGCGCGCACGTGCAGAGAAAATCTTTGGACGTGCTGGAATTCAGGATCTGCACCGCAGCTGCACATTCGCTAACTATCAGGTTGAGTCGGATGGCCAGCGTCGGGCGCTCTCGATGGCGAAAAGTTACGCGCAGCAATTCGGCTTAGGGTTTGCGAGCTTCGTATTCAGCGGAGCGCCAGGCACCGGGAAAAATCATCTGGCGGCGGCAATCGGAAATCACCTGCTGGCTGGTGGTCGCTCTGTGCTGGTGGTAACCATTCCGGATCTCATGCTGCGTGTTCGGGAATGTTACGACGGCGGGCAGTCAGAGGCGTCATTGCTGGACGATTTGTGCCATGTGGACCTGCTCATTCTGGATGAGGTGGGTATTCAGCGCGGAAGCAGCGGTGAAAAAGTCATCCTGAATCAGGTTATCGATCGCCGACTGTCCTCCATGCGGCCTGTAGGCATCCTAACCAACCTGAATTATGACTCGCTGAAGGAAACACTGGGCATGCGGATCCTTGACCGTCTCCAGATGGACGGCGGTATGTGGGTGAATTTTGAATGGGACAGCTATCGCAAAAACGTGCGCCATTTGCGTGTCGTTAAGTGAGGTATGTATGGCTAGAGCATTTTCAGCAGTTGAGCGCAGAGAGTACGTCCGCGCAGTGATTCGGATCACCAGGCATCAGGGGCGCCTAACGACCACTGAGGCAATGAAAAAGCTGGGGCTGAGCCGCGCTACTGTCCAACGGTATTTTTCCGAAGCAGAAGCGACTGGCGAGGTTGTCCGGCATGGTCGTCTGGGGCTGTTCCGCGATCAGCGGGCCGTCATCGACTTTGACATGAAGCGGCTTGGGATGGTGCCAAAGGCAGCGTCAGGGATGAATTACAGCCTGCTTGGCAGTCCTGTTTTTCAGCGTTTCCTCGATATTCAAGAAGCCATTTTTGCCTGCGCGCCTGCATCTTCAGCCCGGGAGTCTGTATGACAATCGTAAAAACCCATACCGGCACCGTGATCACCAAAGACGGTCCGCAGGTAAAAAAACTGAACCAGACAGAGCGGATGTGGGTCGTCGGCAAAAACGAGTTTTACCACAAAGAAACCGGGCGCCGTCACTTTGCAGAAAATACGCGCCGCCGGCTGCTGCTCGACACCATCAAGCCTATCGAGGTGAAGCATTATTAAACAGAACGAAAAGGCTATTTCACAGATTGCGGAATATATCCCGCATGCCTGCCGGGATATGCAGCTGCAGGAAGCCAAAGGGCGCCTGGAGAAAAAAAATTGCGCTCTATATCGATGTCGATAGCGATGCTACCATTCTCAATGCAACGTTCGAACCTGTTTCTAATGACCATTCGTGTGAGACGTTTTCTAGGGTATAGCTTGTGCTTGTGGGCAACAAAATGAGCTAGGCGGCAACCAATTCGGTAGCTAAAATTAAAAATAAGGTGTGTTATTATGTTATATAACACACCTTTTGCGGTTACTTGTATAAGGCAGCCCAGTTATCTTTAGTTTTGATGTCATTAGCCTCTGGTGTCTTATCAGGAAAGAGTGAAACAGTTTCCTTCTTAATTTCACCAACAGTTTTTCGATAGATTTGTTTGTCATCGTTAACTTTCTGATGAATTAACATCCCAATTTTACCCAAGGAGTCAATATTCAAGTCTTTAATATCATAATGCTTGCATTTCATCGATTTTATTAGTGTTGTTGCCGAATCAGGAGTATGGGAGATAGAGACTCCTAGTTGTGATATTTCAGCATCAGATATAAAAATAAAATCCGTAGTAGATGGTCGATCTCCCGCAGTATTAATAGCTACAATTATTTGTTTATTTTCATTACTATCGGGATTGTTATTAGGAGTTTCCCAAATGGATAACGTGTTATTGCTTGTTTTACAGCAATTAGTTACACCATCAGTACCCATATGCAAATGATCGCCATCCTCCGGAGGTAAGTAATCCCATTTATTTTTTTCAACTTTTCTTATATAAAATACCATTAAGGTAACTCCTTAAGATAAGTCAATACGCTTTTTTTGTATTTTTCCAAATATGGCCTTTTGAATGGTTCCATCATTTCAATGTAAGTTATTGCGTCTTTAGTTTCCCAATACTCAACAGCCATAATTACAGCCTCTTTAACAGAGTCCGATTTATGATTGTAAAATGAAACTATTGTTGTAAAAAATGAAAGAGGAATGTCACTAACAGAAACTGAAGATAGCAAGCATATGAATTTTATGACTTTTTCGTCATCATTGCTAATGAAAATTGTGCGACTAATTAAGTTGAGAAGAGCGTAGTCTACTTGTTGATAACCATACTCATTTATTAATCGATCAATTATATATTTAGTCTTTGATATTGTGTCAAAAGATATTTCATCAAAAATGAAATGATTGTAAATTTTATTGGATATAAAATCAGTGTCAACGGGCGATATGTTATTTTTTTTATTAACAATATTATGTTGTAAGTCACCAATGATATCAGTTTGTACAGGCTTGAAATGCGCTTCTGTTGTTTTGATATCAAGTTCATCGGATGGTGTAAATATTGTCTCATTAAAATCTGAAAAAACATTATGATACCAAAAGAGATTGGCATCATTGATCACATAACCGTTGGTAGTAGGAATATATGAGTTGTGAAAGTTATAGTTTACGGAAAAATCTTTAACATTATTGTTATTCATAACATACCTCATTTTATGATGCTATGAATATCTTCGAGAGACTTAGAGAAAAGCTTGCTAAGTAAACTACTATAACTGAAATCAAAGCGTTCAAGTTGGTTTAAAGGTACGGTATTATTATCAGCTGTAATAGTGATTGTTTTTATATTTTGAAAAACACCGTTTTGTGATTTTATTGAATGACCTTTATGTACGGTTATTAGATTATATGTTTGTTCGCCATCAATATCTTTCTCACTAACTTTCCTCACAGACCATTCAAATAAATTATTTTCATCCTTGAAGAAAGAGTTATATATTTTGTCCTCAAAGGCTTTATCACTGTTATCAGTTATTATGTTGATAACACTAGAAATTCTTTTCGCCTTTAAGTTATTTAAAAAAGGAGATAAACTGCTAATTATTGAAGTTAATTTTTGTTCGATTAACGTTGGCTCTAATATATTATCACTGGAGATCTCAATTGCAATAATATCGCCTCTAAATAAGATGGCTGCTCCAACATTGTCTTCGTTTTTTTCAAGCTTTAATATTTTTGCAGGAACTCCATTTATAATTTCGTCATTTATGGAGGGTAAAAATCCTTGTGTAATAATTGGAACTAGTTTGGTAACTCCCTCGCTATCGGGAGATATTTGTATATTATTCGTGATAAAGTTAAATGCATAACTTGATGCTAGAATAGGCATATAAAACTCCATTTATTAAGTAATCTTACTTTGTATCATACAGGGCTTTGGTTATAAATAAAAGAAGGTGGTGGGATATTTTTTTTTGATAAAAAACAATTAGATACGTTAAAGGGCTCGACGCGACGGCAACGGACGGTAGTAGAGGTTGCGATTCGATATATATCCCAGAACAACGAAAAGATACCCGCGGATAACCGCCATTGTTCCCTAAATGGGACTTAGCTTTATGATGGCCTTATCAGTTGAAGAGGTCATCATGTTGGTTATTCAAATTCATATACAATGCAAGATTTATAAACACCTATATCTTGTGGTGTTTGCTTTGTGACGTTGAACATAAAATTCTGCCCGGTTATTGTGTTGTAGTTCTTGATGTCTCTAGATTCTGTTATTGAATCAGCCCGTTAAATCTCTGCGGGCTTTTATCCTGCCGTAACTAAGTAAGTGCTGCTCTAGTCGGTCGTCATTTCTAGGCGACTGGTACAAGCTAATGGAACAGACAGGCTCACCTAGATCGCATCCAGATGTTTAGTAAGGTTAAGTACTGGTCTCGCTTACTCCGACGATTTCTTAAGCTCCACTTCCACCTTTCCTGCGATGAGCGACTGCTTTCGTCCTTGCGCACACTATCAGGAGAAGGCCAAGCAGAATACCAGAAGTTTCACCTAATTAACCAAATCTGCACTGGTGCTTATTAGCACTTGTTTCTTGTCATTAACCATTACTCATTTTTTGTCAGAAGGACGGTGCAATATGTCATATGGATATTTCAAAATAATTTGGATTTTAATGCTGCAAAATCTTCGGTTATTTTAACTTAATACCATATTTTGCTATTTCATCACTGCATTGATCAAATAGGGACTTGTACAACACACAAAATATGCCTTTGGCCAACGTGCAAAGCTTTTACCTCCGTCAACCGGTAAAAATAAACAAAAGCACCAAAGTTTCGATTTTGGTTATCTTCTTTGAAAATTAGGGGCTTGTAGGACGACCTTCATCCGCCATCATATCTTCCGCTACCGTGAAATTTTCACATGTAAGTGATTTAACATTAATTTATACTGTATAAAAACACAGTATTTGGTTTTGCTTCCGGGAGGTAGGGATGCGCAGTGAGAGTGATGAGTACTACGATCTGGTTAAACGTTCTACAGGTGAAGTTGTTGGCAGCATCAGGGCAGCAGGCCGGGTTCTGGTATACACGGCAAATGGTATTACTTCTATGCGACCACTGCTTGAGGACGAGGGAGTATTTAATCTCAACGCAATGACCAGTTTTCTGCATCGCCTCGGCTACCGGGTTATCCCGCCTTCTGATAATATGAAATCAACGGCCTGAACAACCGTTGACCTACTGCGCCACGGAGAGAAACCATGGCGCAATTGCACTTAATAAAGCAGTCACAAGGTTTACTGATCCCTGCCACGCAGGAGACCAGCGATTTCTTGCAATCAAAATGCAAGCTCGGTGCCGTTCTGGAGGCCGACTTTAAGCTTGTCCGCAATCCGGCGTTTCACCGCCGTTACTTTGCTTTACTCAATCTCGGTTTTGAATATTGGGAACCTACCGGCGGGGCGATTTCGTCTAATGAGCGCAGGCTTATCACAGGTTACGCCAAATACCTTGCTGCATATGGCGGGAGTGAATCGGCGTTGCTTGATGCCGCCGGGCAATATCTCGACCGAATAGCCGAGAAGCGATCCGGCTATATCAGTATTTGCAAATCCTTCGATGCTTACCGGGCGTGGGTCATCGTTGAAGCCGGCCACTATGACGCCATACAGCTGCCGGATGGCACGCTGAAAAAACACCCCCGCAGTATTTCTTTCGCCAGCATGGACGAATGCGAGTTCCAGGAACTGTACAAAGCATCGCTTGATGTTCTCTGGCGGTGGATCCTCTCTCGTTCGTTCAACAGCCTGCAGGAAGCTGAGAACGCCGCCAGCCAGCTTTTAAGCTTCGCGGGGTGATGCCGATGAAACGCTCATGGTTTCACCATCTCGAATGCACAACGCAGCAGGCCGAAGAATTGGTAGCGAGATATCGTCAGCGGGGTGTAAAGGTCGAACGAAGCTTAAACCCTGACTTTATGACATGGACCGTCAGCGCACAGCTGGTGGAGGACAAAAATCCGCCGCGGCCAGACTCCCGCTGGCGCAACAGGATGTGGGGGTGAGTATGGCGAATCTTCGCAAAGCGGCCCGAGGCCGTGAATGCACAGTACGGATCCCCGGGTACTGCAATGGCAATCCTGAAACCAGCGTACTGGCGCACTACCGCCTGGCGGGTACCTGCGGAACTGGATGCAAGCCGGACGATACACAGGGCGCTATTGCCTGCAGTGCTTGCCACGATCTCATTGATGGCAGAAAGAGAACCACCGATTTCACCCGCGACGAACTGCGCCTGATGCATGCCGAAGGCGTGCTCAGAACTTTGGCTATATGGAAAAAAGAGGGGTTACTGAAAGCATGAAACTCGAAGCATCCTTAAAACATTTCAGCCCTCAGGGTATGCATATCAACGATGACGTGAAAAGCACAACACCAAATCGCCTGACCGGAACAGATGTTATGGCGGCCATCGGTACCACCAGCAGTCGTGCACGATTCGGCCTGGCTGCATTTTTCGGCAAAGCTGGCATCAGCAAGACAGATGAGCAGTTGGCCGTCCAGGCGCTAGCGCGGTATGCGATTGAAACCGCACCGAAGAACGTACGCAAAACGGCGGGTAAAGAGCTGGGGCGCTGCTGCCTGATTTTAGCGCAGTTTGCTTTTGCGGAGTATTCCCGGTCCGCGCAAACAACGGGAGTCTGCAAGGTATGCAGTGGCACCGGAAAGATTGAAACCACTACCACGGAACGCAAAGTTTCTAATCCGTGGGGCAAAGCACCATATTGGGCTAAAAAATCCCGTGCTGTCCGTCCTTCCGACTGGGATAAGTGGACTGAAGTAACAGCCAGCATAAGCGCTAAATGTGAAGCCTGTGACGGTAAGGGGAAAATAAATGCTCGCTGCCGCTGTGGTGGTTCTGGCCGGGTTCTGGACCGCAAAGCGACAAGAGAGCAGGGAGCTCCGGTATATAAAATCTGTGAGCGCTGTTCGGGGAATGGCTTTTCAACGATGCCGTCTACTGCTGCTTATAAAGCGATTCTGACGCTTATCCCAGACCTGCACATCAGAACATGGACACGCAACTGGAAACCTTTCTGCGATGCGCTGGTGGACCTGTGCTGGAGGGAAGAGAAGAGGGCAGATAAAGAGTTTCAACGAGCAACAGCTGATTGAGTAAATGGGCACATTATTTTGCATTTTAAGTGCAAGGTGCTTGATTTTGTCCGAAGTTGTCGTGTATATTTTAAATCGTGGAATAAAGCGCCTGAGCGAAAACATTCATATAAACCCTGCTACTGCAGGGTTTTGTGTTTTTGAAAATAAATGCCTGAAATCGGCTATAAAGTGTGATCTGAATCAAAATGCCATGCGCCAAACTTAAGGAATATTAAGGAACTGTAAATATTCTTTATAAGTGATGGCTTTATGGCGTTAAAAGATATTTTTGTGCGAACCGAACCTCGCAGACGGCATTATGGTGTTGCATTGTTCATTGGGTTTATTTCTGGGGTAGTTTCAGCATTTGTTAAATGGGGTGCTGAAGTACCATTACCACCGCGTAGTCCTGTCGATATGTTTACCAGTGCCTGTGGACCAGAGTCATTAATTCGAGCTGCCGGGCAGATTGATTGCTCCAGAAACTTCCTTAACCCTCCTTATATTTTTCTGCGTGATTGGTTAGGGCTGGCCGATCCAAATGCGGCGGTCTATACCTTCGCCGGACATGTGTTTAACTGGGTAGGCGTAACACATATCATATTCTCCATCGTGTTCGCGGTTGGATATTGTGTAGTTGCCGAGGTGTTTCCAAAAATTAAGCTGTGGCAGGGTTTGCTTGCTGGTGCACTCGCACAACTGTTTGTCCATATGATTTCGTTTCCGCTTATGGGCCTAACCCCACCGTTGTTCGAACTACCATGGTATGAAAACGTTTCTGAAATATTTGGACACCTTGTGTGGTTCTGGTCAATTGAGATAATTCGCCGGGATCTGAGAAACAGAATTACGCACGAACCGGATGCTGAAGTTTCTCTGAATTCAGCATTCAGATAATCTAAGCTGCGAAGTCATAAACCCGCATAAAATGCGGGTTTTTTATGCCTGTGATTAGTCGCTCTTCGATAGCAATGTATGCAGAGTGTATTGACGCTAGCTACGTTTGCAACATAACGTATTGATGTGGTGAATCCCCCTATGCGGAGGGGCGACCAGTCAGTTACAGAAACCTGTAAATGCAGCGCGGGCCATGCCGACTGGGGCATGCTCACCGGGAGGCACCCGGCACCACACTGCCACTAAACATATTTAAGATTCATGTTGGGTTTACTGTTTACAGTTACCCTTCTATGTTTAAAGAACGTAACGGTAAAAACAAATGCATCCTGGTAAATCGGTAGCTCGGACAATCAGGCGCGCTCTTACCGTTGCTCCTTGAAATGCCAACTTCAGCCCGCCTCTCTCAGCGGGCTTCTTTTTGCTCGTAACCAGCTAAAAGGAAAATCAAAAAAAGCTATACCTTCATCTGGCTGGCGAAGGGGTAAACACTAAGATGTGAATCCTCAGAGCGAGCCATGATGACTGACCGAAGAATTACCTGTCGTTATCTGGCACCCCACATGCAGCATAACCCCTTATGGCCTTCCATTACGGTAGGCCTGCTGTCTTCTGGGGCCCTGCACGTCAAAAGTTCAGTCTGTAGGCCTATACCAGTCTTGGCGGAATTTAGCTAACGGACTCACTTTTCTAATCAATACGGGCACAGCAGTGGATGCTTTACCGATACTATGATTACGTAAAGCCTAAGCTAGAGGGAGTTTGTCTTGAGTGAAAATCTTACTGCAGTGGGGGCACATCAGCGCAGAACCTTTTTGGACTCGGGTGTAACTATGTTCTGATTGGTTGATACAGTTAGGGCAGGTACATTTGATGAGGTAGTTGCGATTGTTTTTTGAGTTTTTGCGTTGTTGCATATGACATTTCCTGATGAATGGTCCGCAACCATACACTATCCACTGATACATAGCTCGTATTGAATTTCCCAACCACCTCGCACAGGTGGTTTTTTTCTTTCAGGTACCCGGAATCACCATTGATGAGTATTCCTCCCGCCGGTCCTGATCCTTATCAAACTCACAGCACCCCGTTAACCCGGAGGTGAACCTATGGCAAAGCATATGCAAGACAAAGAGAGCATGGCCGGAATCACCTGGCTGGCTCTGCTGATCATTGCTGGTTGGGGCGGCCTTGTCCGATTCCTGATGGATGTAAAGCAGGGCAAAGCAAAATGGAGCTGGATAAATGCTTTTGCGCAGATTGTGGTTTCGGCTTTTACCGGGGTTATTGGTGGGCTCATCAGCATTGAAGGTGGCCTGAGTATTTACATGATATTGGCCACTGCCGGTATCAGTGGTGCTATGGGTTCCGTAGCGCTCACGTATTTCTGGGAACGAATCACCGGAGTGAAAGCACAATGACAGCAGACAAGACTATCGAGGGGATCCTCGGCAAAGAGGGTGGTTATGTCGATCATCCGTCGGATAAAGGCGGGCCGACCCGCTGGGGCATCACGCAGACCACAGCTCGAGCACATGGTTACACCGGTGATATGAGAAACCTGCCCAGGGAAACAGCAAAGCAAATTCTGCTCAGCGATTACTGGACCGGCCCCCGATTCGATCAGGTGGCAAGTTTATCTACGTTACTGGCAGATGAGCTTTGCGACACTGGCGTGAACATGGGGCCATCGGTTGCAAGTAAGTTTTTCCAGCGCTGGCTCACTGCCCTTAACATGCGTGGGAAGTTGTATCCCGATCTGATCCCGGATGGCGCAATTGGCCCCCGAACCATCACTGCGCTTAAGGGATATCTTTCAGCCCGAGGGAAAGAGGGGGAACAGGTTCTGTTACGTGCGCTGAACTGCAGCCAGGGCGCCAGATACCTCGAACTGGCGGAGGGCCGCGAAGCCAACGAGGATTTCCTCTACGGCTGGGTTAAGGAGCGCGTGCTATGAATATGATCATCTTCGCTTTGCTCGTGGTGGTGGCTGTGCTCGTTCTGTTACTGCTGCGCAAATATACCCGGCTGGAGTTCGTTGCCCATGCCAGCCTGCTGCTGAAAACGTGGTCTGTAAAGCTGGGGGCTATTGGTGCGCTGGTTGGCATGTGGGCGCAGTCGTTCCCGGATGCTGCGCTGCACGCCTGGGCGATGCTGCCGCCGGATATCAAAAACATTCTGCCTCCAAACATTGTTGCGTTGATTAGCCCTGCGCTGGTGGTGCTGGCGGTGCTTTCGCAATACGTACGCCAGCCAGCATTGAAAGCTAAGGCCGAAGAACTGAAGGAGCCGCAGCAGTGAGCTTCGAAATTATTGCTGGGCTGGTGGTCGTCATCCTGGGCGCTATAGCTGGCGCGTTCGGTATTGGTCATGCTCGCGGTACCAGTAAGGCAGAAGCCAAAGCCGATCTGCAGCGTACCGAAGAGAATGCCGCCGCCACCGTCGCCGCGGCAGAACGTAAGGCGGAAGTTGTGAAAGGGGCCATTGATGTACAGCAGACTGTTAGCCATATGCCTGATAACAATGTTGATCGGGAGCTGCGCGAGCACTTCACCCGCCCCGGTAGTCGTTGATACGGCGTGCAACTGGGTGAGGGTCATCTACTTGACCGACCACGATATCGACGTGCTGGATATGCAGACCAAGCGCGACATTCTGGCGCACAACAAAGCAGTGCAAGCCAACTGCCGTAGCATTACCTCTGCTCATTGAGTTAAATAAATGGCTTCATCCTTGAGGTCCACGGGTAAGTAAACGCAAGGTCTTTTATGTAATTTATCAGAGATAACACGGTTGGGCGCACTATTTATGGGGTTAGGAGCTCACCTGTGGAAATGATGATTCCGGTAAATCCTCTCCTGTGTTTTGCTCATTGTGCGAGGGGCAGATACTCATAATCGAATGCCAAAAGGCTTTTATAAGAAAACCATTAAGGCTTGATGAACTCACCTTTGAATAGAACTACTTACGATACATTCCTCATATGTTCGAAGGATATAACATCTCTCAGGTATCCTGCTTCTGGATGCTGGGAATGTGTACCGCTGGTGGGCTGGATTCTTGGAGCCTTTGCCCAGCAGCTTCAGGTGATAAAAAACCCCGTGGAGTAAATCCGACAAATTGACGGGGCGCTGCAGGGGCAGCCAATGTCGGAGTTTAGTCAGATTTCGAGGTGTTTTTCTACTGGTTTTGAGAAAAAATGGATGGTCTGACACTATAGGAAGTGGCTCATCCCTGAGCTCACGGGTAGAACAGTGGACTTTGTCATGGCAGAGCAAAGTCATAAGTTAGTTTAGATAACATTTCGGATATAACAAGCGTAGCGAGTGTATGCTTCATGGATTGTACGTCTGTAACTTTCATAATATTTCTACCATTTCAAAATTAAGATATTAGGTAAAACCTTAGGGAATTTAGAGGGTAAGAGAAGCTGTGAACAAAAAAATCTCCTCGCGAAGCAATGTTTTTCACTTTAACGAAATATATTGTTTGCAATGTGGGTTTTTTAGTTCATCATGTATGCTACATTGAGTTCTTATAAAATGAGCTGCTAATTATGACTGAGTGCAAACTTCCACAACTTCCAGAGTATTATCGATATGGTACTGAACAAATTAACAAGTTGCCTGGGAGTGGGGATGTTTTTCCTCCTGCGGGTAGTATAATAAAGTCAGTAAGTTTAAATGAAGGTGTATTTGTTTGTGTTCCGGTGCAGCGTTATATACAGGGGTTGAATATTTGGGTTGTAGTTGAATCTTCTTGATAATGATTTTTGTTTGGTAAGAGTGATTTTTCGTTGGTTTGGTGATTTCTATTTATTATAAATTCGCTGTTGGAATTTAAAATTAGCATCATTGCAATGCTTTCAAACACCGTAGAAGGATTATGATGCTAGTGCAAAATAATATTTATAATAATTCAGAGTCATATGCTATTCTTTTGTTTAGTATGTGGCCTGTCCTTATTGTACTTCTTGTCGTGATATCTTGCGCCTTTTACGGTGTATTGATGCATAAAACTGCAATTTGTTGTTTTCTGTCAGCTATGTTCCTTGGTGTCGCAGGCTGGTTTTATGGATGATCACCATTAGCTCTAATATGAGTCACTTTTTAGTATAAAGTCAGGGTGTCATTACTTTACCTGGCTTGTAGCGTTGGTTCCCTAAAGTTTGACGATAAAAGGCCCTGTTAATACAGGGCCTTTCTGTATGTATTATTTATCAAAGAGGTAAGACATGTCAGAGATCACCGCATCTGAGCAAATCCGCCTGGATATTATCAAGAAAGTGAATTACGACACTGCAGCGGCGAAGTTAGCCATTGACTGGGTAGGCGACAGCTATCTGAAGTCTGAGCTATTCGCTGACTCTTTCGATCGTGTTTTCACGGAAAGTGAGATTGTCTCGAAGACCCGTAAGGCAATCCAGGAAGCGACCGAAGCGCTGGCGCTGTTTGATACTGCCGCTGAGCAGGTCAGCTAAGGCATTACAGCAGGCGTTCATAGAGTGCCTGTGATAATGACCATCAGACAAATCGTCTGAGCTGACAGTTCAATCAATCACCAATTACCAGTTACACGGGGTAACTGACATCATTGTCTGTTTATCCCGGTGAATTTTGAAATACTCACTACTCTCATAACGTCTCTGCCTGCCAACACCAGAACGGCAGAGGTCAGTTAGCCGTATAGATGAACCTCTCCCGGGTGGCTCCTGAGAGATTCTTTATACGCTAGCTGGTAGTAACTAAAGGCCGCATATTTTTGCGGCCTTTTTCATCATTTGTAAAATGAAAGCCCTCAGGCGATTAACGATGCTCAGGACCATGGAAGTGATCTCCACCATGTCCGCCTCCATGGGGACCAGGGGGAAGGATACATCCTGAAAGTGACAGCGCACCACAGATCACAAAAACAGCAAGCATAATTCTTTTCATAATAACTCCTGAACTAAAGAGCCTTAATTCCAAAACATAAAAGTGAATATTTTATGGAGAATCAGTAATTCCTTTTTCTCCCTCACGTTAAATAGGAATAATCCATGGCAAAACCGGACTGGGGCGAGCTTCAGCAACGGTTCCTGTCCGATCATGCCGCAACCGGCGTATCACCGAAGGATTGGTGTGAAGCGCAGGGACTGAATTACGCTACCGCCCGCCGATACATCAAGAAACCCACTGCGCAAAAACCTGCGCAGAAGAAACTGCGCACTGCGCAAAAGGAAAAGTGCGCAGAAGAGTTGGTGGATGATGATGGCCTCACCGATCAACAACGTTCATTTGTCGCGGAATACCTGAAGGACAACAACGCCACGCAGGCCGCCATTCGAGCCGGGTATAGCAAGAAGACTGCTGAACAAATTGGTTATCAGCTGCTTCAGAAAACTTCAGTTGCGCAGGCTATTGCGCAGCAGCAGAAAGCATCCATTGTGCGCACGCTTGGAAGTGCTGATGAAGTGCTTGAGCAGATGTGGCGTCTGGCCACCTTTGATGCCAACCAGCTATCGCAGTATCGTCGCGGAAGCTGTCGTTACTGCTGGGGCTTCGGTCACCAGTATCAATGGCGTGATGCCGTGGAGTACGAAGAGAAGCGACTCGAAGCGCTTGAGCGAAAACGTCGCGAGCCCGTCGATGTTGGTGGCTACGGTTACGACCACACCAGCGCACCTAACTCTGAATGCCCTCGATGCAATGGTGACGGCATCGGCCAGCCTTTCTTCGCCGATACGCGAAAACTGGCGCCTGATGCTGCGCTTGCCTATTCCGGTGTGAAGCTAGGGAAGAATGGCGTGGAGATTACCGCTATTAGCCGGGAGCGAATGTACGAGGCGGTGATGAAACGGCTCGGCCTGGCTGATAGCGAGTTCGCCCAGCGTCTGCAGCTGATTGAAATTGAGCGCCGGCAGCTGGAGGTTGAAAAATTACGCAAAGAGCTGGCTGCTGACCCGGAGGATGACGAACCAACGCCAGTTGCAATCAATATCAACGTAGTCGATGCACGAGTGAGGGAAGAGGATGGCGATAGCACCGACGCTTAACATCCCTCAGGCCCGATTCCTCGCAATGGAGCACAAATTTAAAGCCTACGTCGCCGGCTTCGGTTCTGGCAAGACGTGGGTCGGCTGCGGTGGTATCTGCAAAGGGATGTGGGAACACCCCAAAATCAACCAGGGTTACTTTGCGCCAACGTATCCTCAGATCCGAGACATCTTTTATCCCACTGTTGAGGAGGTAGCCCACGACTGGGGGCTGAATGTCAAAATCAACGAGGGGAACAAAGAGGTTCACTTCTACGCCGGGCGCCAGTACCGAGGAACGACGATTTGCCGCTCGATGGAGAAACCGCAAACCATCGTTGGTTTTAAAATCGGTAATGCGCTGATTGATGAGCTGGACGTAATGCCCGCCAAAAAGGCGCAGTTAGCCTGGCGAAAAATCATTGCTCGTATGCGTTACAACGTGGCCGGTCTTCGTAACGGGATCGACGTCACCACGACGCCGGAAGGGTTTAAATTCGTTTATCAGCAGTTCGCAAAGGCTGTACGCGATAAGCCTTCGCTCTCAACGCTGTACGGCCTGGTGCAGGCCTCGACATTCGACAATGAAAAGAATCTACCGCCGGACTATATCCCGTCGCTGATGGAGTCATACCCGCCGGAGCTGATCAAGGCTTATCTCCGTGGCCAGTTCACCAACCTTACCAGCGGGACGATTTACCATCAGTTTGACCGTAAGCTGAATAACTGCCGGGAAGAAGAGCAACCCGGTGAGCCCCTGTATATCGGTATGGATTTCAACGTCGGGAAGATGGCCGGGGTTGTTCATGTGTTACGTCTGGGGCTTCCGTTTGCAGTTACTGAAATCATCAAGGCTTACGACACGCCGGACATGATTCGCATCATCAAAGAGCGGTTCTGGCTATATGACGGCCATGACTACCGAAAGGTGCGTGAAATCTATATCTACCCGGACGCTTCCGGCGATTCCCGCAAATCCAGCAATGCCAGCGCCACGGATATCGCTCAGCTTAAGCAGGCCGGCTTCAATGTGGTTGTTAATGCATCAAACCCGCCAGTGAAAGACCGCATCAACGCGATGAATGCCATGTTCTGCAATGGTAACGGCGAACGTCGCTACAAAGTGAATGTAAAGCGGTGCCCGGTGTACACCGAATCGCTTGAGCAACAGGTTTGGGGCGAAAACGGTGAGCCGGATAAAACGGCGGATAACGATCACCCCAACGATGCCGGTGGGTATTTCATTGTGAAGCAATTCCCGATCATCAAACCGACTGGAAAAGTCACCCAACTGCGGATGTAAAACCATGCCTGATATTTCAACGCCCAACCTCGACTATAACGACATGGTTGAGGCATGGGATATTAATGATGCGCTGATGGGCGGCACGCTGGAAATGCGCCGGCAGGGCAAGAAGTATCTCCCGAAATGGCCGAACGAAGATCCTGAAAGTTATAAGGAGCGTTTGGCTTCGGCAACGTTACTCCCTGCCTATGAAGAGGCCATTAAACAAAACATCGGGCGAGTGTTTGCTGAGCCGACGGTATTGAGTGAGGATTCTCCTGAACAAATACGGGAGCTGTCGCCAGATATTGATATGGAAGGAAACCGGCTCGATGTTTGGGCACAGCAATTTTTCAGCATTGGCTTCCAGTATGGTCTGGTACATGCGCTGGTGGATTTCCCGAAAATTGACCCGGAGGCAGTAAAAACTAAAGCCGACGAAAAAGCCGCGGGCTCCCGCCCGTATGCCACGATGCTTAATCCTCGCCAGGTCATCGGCTGGAAATCGAAAGTGGTTAAAGGGAAAGTGGTGTTGACCGATCTGCGTATCAGAGAGGTCATCATTATTGATGGCGATGATTACGGGCAAACGAAAGTTGAGCAAATACGCCATATCATGCCGGGCAAGGTTGAAATTTATCGCCGAAATAAAGGTGATAACGGCGAAAGCCAGTGGCAGATTCACGACGAGTGGGTAACCAGTCGAGATGATATTCCCCTGGTGACGCTTTACACGAAACGCACAGGCTTTATGCGCGGTTCACCGCCACTGCTTAATCTCGCCTTACTGAATATCAAGCACTGGCAGAGTCAGAGTGAACAGGACAACATCCTTCATGTCGCTCGTGTGCCGTTGCTGGTGGCTTACGGTCTGGCTGATGGCGAAACGTTGACGATAGGTTCTTCCTCTGCGACTCGTTTCGATGACCGTCAGCCGCAGGGACTGGAATATGTCGAGCATACCGGGGCTGCGATTGAAGCCGGTAAGATTTCCCTTGAGGATCTGGAAAACCAGATGCGTCAGGCCGGCGCAAAACTGCTGCGCGCGGAAAACACATCGACTAAATCCTTAGATCAGACTCACGAAGAGCGGATGCAGGAGAATTCACCTCTCTACACCATGGCAAGCTCGCTTGAGGATGCGCTCGATAATATCCTGCAGATTATGGCGGAATGGCTGGGCGAGAAAGAGGGTGGCAATGTCGATGTACGCACCGAACTGGATGTTTCAGCCCAGACGTTTGATGCCGCAACTGCAACAGCTGTTCAGTCGCTCCGTCAGGGTGGTGATATACGTCAGGTCGATGCTGTTCGCGTTTTGCAGGCCCTCAAATTTATCGATCCGGATGCGAAGCCTGAAGAGGTAATCGACGAGCTGCGAAATCAGCAGGTCACGCTGGCCGGCGGACTGAGTAACCCTGGTGGTGCAAATGGCAACGGCGAATGACAAGCTTCAGGATGAATCGATAGCGCATGCGATATGGATAGCGCGGTACAGCACCAGCATTGCAAACAGGATGATAAAAATCCTGAATGACAGCGATGCGGAACTGACAGCCAGATTGCTGGTGGCGATGGATAGCCTGGATGCTGACAGCTTTACCGTGTCGCGACTGGAAGCGCTGCTCGTTAGTGTCAGAGCTCTCAATCGCGAGGCTGTGCAGTCAATGTACGCGGGTCTATCTGATGAGCTGCAGCAACTCGCTCAGCACGAAGCAGGCTTTCAGCTGAGCCTGTTCCAGTTTGCGATTCCTGATGATGTGCTATCGCTTCACCCGCTGGTGGGCATTTCACCGGATGCCGTTTACGCAACTGCGATGGCACAACCGTTTCAGGGGCGCCTGCTTTCGGAGTGGGCAGATAACCTTGAAGCTGACAGGATGGCAAGAATTTCCAATACAGTGCGGCAGGGTTTTCTCCTGGGCGATACGCATGAGCAAATCGCCAGAAAGGTCCGGGGTCATGCTAACCGTGGCTATCAGGATGGCGCGCTGCAGATGAGCCGCACCAATGCTGGCAGTATTGCAAAAACGGCTGTGGGGCATCTTGTTTCTACGGCCAGGAAAAGCTTTGCAGATGCGAACGATGACATTTTGAAGGGTAAGCAGTGGTTATCCACTTTGGATAACCGTACATCAAAAGACTGTCGGATTCGCGACCGCCTCAAGTACACACTGGATAACAAGCCGATCGGCCATAAGGTGCCGTATCTGCAGGGACCCGGGAAAATCCATTTCTGCTGTCGCAGCGTCGAAACCTACATCCTGAAATCGTCTGATGAGCTGGGTATTGCTGTTGGGCAAATATCAGATAGCTCACGTGCCAGCATGGACGGGCAGGTGCCTTCGGATACCGATTATCAGGGCTGGTTCTCGCGCCAGTCGTTCACGCGACAGTCCCAGATCGTTGGCGTAACCCGGGCCCGGCTGATTCGTGACGGCGGCATGTCGCCCGATGACTTCTACAACGACAAGGGCGAATGGCTGACTCTGGAGCAACTTCGTAACCTGGATGCTCAGGCGTTCAGCAACGCCAGACTTTAAAGCTTTTTAAGTCTTCAATCAGGCTGCCTCCGGGCGGCCTTTTTTATTGCCGTGATCCGGATGGTGAGCGGTGCAACGGTCGGATGACCACCGAAAAGGTAACCACATGAAACTGAAAACAGTCGAAGTTAACGGCAAAAGCTATGCAGAAGTCGATTCCAGCGGTTTACCCGTCTACGTCCACGATGACGGCCAGGAAGTTGGTTTTGATGCTGTGCAGGCCGTTGGGAAAATCTCCTCTCTGAATGGCGAGGCAAAATCTCATCGTGAAGCCAAAGAAGCCGCTGAAGCCGGTCTGGCTAAGTATGCCAAAATCGGCGATCCGGCAAAGGCGCTCGAAGCGCTGGAGATGATGACTAAAATCGACCAGAAAAAACTGATCGACGCAGGCGCCGTTGATCAGGTTAAAGCGGATATCACCAAATCATTCCAGGCCCAGCTTGATGAAGCTACTCAGCGTGCGACGACCCTTGAAGGCCAGCTTTATCAGGAAATGATCGGCGGCCGGTTCTCTGGCTCGAAATTCATCGCAGATAAAGTAGCAATTCCGGCAGATATGCTTCAGGCGCGGTTCGGTCAGTCCTTCAAAGTCGAGGATGGCAAAGTCGTTGCCTATGACGGTTCAGGCAACAAAATTTATTCCCGCTCTAAACCGGGCGAACTGGCGGCCTTTGATGAGGCGCTGGAATTCCTGGTGGAGCAGTACCCACAGAAAGACCACATTCTGAAGGCCAGCGGCAACCAGGGAGGCGGCTCACGGCAGTCTCAGCATTCACTCGGGCAGAAAACGATGAAACGCGATGCGTTTACCAGTTTGAGCCCGACAGATCAGCAATCAACTCTCAAAGACGGTATCACCATCGTCGATTAATTCTTTGCCAGCCGCCGGATGGCTGCTGGTGCCGGAGCTGGATAGCTCAACCAACCCTATATTTTAATCTCCAAGGAATTTATACACATGGCTAATACGCTTACCGGGTTGATCCCGACTATCTTCACGGCTCTGGATACCGTATCTCGCGAACAGGTCGGTTTTATCCCGGCTGTATCGCGTAATGCGAAAGCTGATGCGGCGGCGAAGGATCAGACTGTTACTGCGCCGGTTGCGCCACCGGCAACCACTGTTGATATTACCCCGGGGGCTACTGCGCCAAATGACGGCGACCAGACGATCGGCACCGTTGATGTCAAAATCACCAAATCCAAAATGGCCCCGGTCAAATGGAACGGTGAGGAACAACTGGCGCTGGGGCCCGCAGGGACATACAACACCATCCTTGCCGATCAGTTTAAGCAGGCTTTTCGCGCGCTGGCTAATGAGATGGATGCAGATCTCGCGGCTCTGTATTTCGCATCCTCTCGTGCTGTTGGTACCGCCGGCACCGCTCCTTTCGGTATTGCAGGTGATTTGTCGGATGCGGCAAATGCGCGCCAGGTTCTCTCTGACAACGGTTCGCCGACAACTGATCTGCAGATGGTTCTCGGTTCTTCGGCTATCGCAAACCTCCGCGGTAAACAGTCTGTTCTGTTCAAAGTAAACGAATCCGGTACTGATGCGCTTCTGCGCGAAGGTATCGTGGGGCGACTGGAAGGTTTCAATATCCACGAATCCGCGCATGTTAAGAAACGCGCTGCATCTCCGGCTGCCGGATACCTGGTGAATGGAGCAAAAGCTGAAGGCGATATTCTGATTGCCATTGACACCGGCACAGGTGCTTTTGCTGCGGGTGACATCGTGACGTTTGACGGGGACAGCAATAAATACCTTGTTGCTGCTGCGACGGCCACAGCAATCACCCTGGCTGCTCCTGGCTTGCGTCAGGCTCTGGCCGACAACACCGCTATTACCGCTGGTGGCGCCTACACCGCAAACATGGCGTTTGATCGCAATGCATTCCTGCTCGCATCCCGAACCCCGGCAATGCCGCAGGGCGGCGATACTGCGGATGATGTGATGAACGTTACTGACCCGGTATCTGGCATCACTTACCAGGTAGCACTGTACCGCCAGTATCGCCAGGTGCGTTACGAAGTCGGTTTGTCCTGGGGCGTAGCGGCAGTTAAGTCGGCGCACTCAGCGTTGTTGCTGGGCTGATAAACAGGGGCTTCGGCCCCTTTTTTTTTGTGGAGGGCTAATGGCCGGATTAACAAAAGAGCAGCGCGCCCAACGAGCTGCTGAGCAAACTGCGTCTACGCAGGCGGATAACAACGAACCCGTATCGACCACATCGCAGCTGGTGGCGATGGTTACCGGTTTCCCGGCATTCCCGGGGGCGCCCAATACCGCCAACGTTCACCCTGATGAAGTGGAGAACTGGAAGGCGCACGGCTGGAAAGAAATGGAGTGATGCATGATCACTTTCATCACCGTTGAAGACGTCAATTCGATTCTCGGTGCCACCTGGACAGATGGAAGCAAAAAAGCCAAATCTGTGCTGATGGCTAATACCTGGATGAATGGACTTAACCTGAAAATGCCGTGCGATAAGGCAACTCACGAAATCATCATTCCTGACGATGTGAAACAATCTGGCGCCTATGCGGCGCTGTCGGCGGCAAATGGCGGGCTGTATCAGCAGAAAACTGATTCGGGGGTATTGCTGAGTAAGGCGGTTGACGCTGACGACGTTTCTGTTTCAAAGACCTTCGCAGAACTCGGTACCAACAGCTCTGCATTGCTTGATTCGGACCTGCAGCTGGCGCTGGCCATGCTTAAGCCCTATGGCGTTAGTCAGTCACAGGTGCGGCTGGTGAGGGGGTGATATGGGCATTCGTGACGAGTTGCAGACCGATGTCGCCGCAGCCTTCGATACAGACCTGCAGGATGCCGTTAAGGATTTCACTGGGTCATACACCGTTCGAGGTGCCTGGGACCCGGTGACGGAAACCGGCACTGAAACGCAGGTGACTTACTCAGGGCGTGGAGTGCTGGCGCGCTATAAACTGCGCCGTATCGATGGCGTTAACATTCTGCATGGTGACGTGAAGCTAACCGCCCTGGTTAACGAGGTGACTGATAAGCCGGCCGTCGGGCATATCATCACCGCACCGGATCCGATTACGGGTGCGCTTCAGCGTTACGACATCATAACCGCTTCTGCCGACTCTGCTGGCGCTGCGTACTCAATTCAACTGCGGAGGGTGTGATATGGCTAAGGGCTGGAACATTGACCCGGCGGCATTCGCCGGGCTGGTGGCCGAAGATGTCAAACTACGCCAGCGGACAATCGCCATTCAACTGCTGAATGAAATTGTTCAACGGTCGCCGGTAGGAAACCCGGAGCTGTGGGCCATCAACGCGACCGCGGTTCAATACAACAAAGCTGTTGGGGAATGGAACGAATCTCTTTATGCCGATCCTGCTAACCTGACCAAAACCGGAAGGCTCAGGAAGAAAGTCCGGGTTAATGACAGCATGGATATCAGGCGGCCGGCTGAGTATCGCGCAGGAACCTTCAGGGCATCGCATTTTGTCAGCATCGGCGAACCCGATCACTCCGTCCCGACCGAGCCGGATCCGCGTGGGACAATGACGTTTCTAAATGGCAAAAATATCATTGACCAGGCGCCAGCCTACTCGGTGATTTACATCCAGTCGAACCTGCCTTACTCCGTGCCTCTGGAGAATGGTCACTCAACGCAGGCGCCAACAGGCGTCTATGCCGTCTCGTTTAATGGTGTGATTCAGGCCTACAAATGACCCTTACAGAAATCAGAAACGCTGTCATTTCCCGAATGGCGGCACAGACCGCTATTGCCTCTGATGCGGTGGATTACCCCAATGGTCCGGTATTTGACCCCAGCAACCGCGATATCTGGGCCCGCCTCACCAACATTGCAGGACAGGCTGGCGCAACCGAGATCGGGGATGGGCCGGTCGTGCACAGGACAGGTTTACTCATCATTCAGCTGTTTGTTCCGGTCGGCGCCGGGACGCTGCTTATCTCCCGGACGGCCGATCAGCTAACGGAGCTATTTGAGTTCAAGGACGACGGAAAACTGAGTTATTTCGCCGTTTCTGCTGTGCCGGCAGGTGAGACCGATGGCTGGTTACAGCTCAATCTTCAAATTCCTTATCGCGCTCTGTAGCGCACAAAAAACAGGAGGCTCCTGTGAGCTCAGGTGCAAAAGTAGTAGCCGCGTTTATTCGCGAGACAACGCCAGGAATCACGCCTACAGCAGGGGCGTGGAACCTGCTGCGTCGTTCTTCATTTGGTCTGAAACCAACGCAGAACACCAATGATAATGACGAAATCGCTGGTGACCGTATGGCGCAGGGTGTTTCACGCGGCACAGTGGATGTCGGCGGCGATGTCGGCACACGGTTTCGCTGGAATCAGCATGACGATTTTCTTGCCAGCTGTTTCGGCGCCGAATGGGTAAATAACGTGCTGACGATGGGTAATGGTCGCATTACGTTCTCAGTGGCGACCTTTGCCAGTGATGTGGGGATCGCCCAGATTGCCCGCGGTTGCCAGGTTGGTACCTTCCAGATGGAAATCCCGGCCGATGGTGATATCACTGCAACCATTACGTTTGCAGGGCTGGACTGGGAGACGAAGGGGGACGATACCAGCTATTTCACCACGCCGGTGGATTTGGCGGGGGCGCTGCGTTACTCCTTTAAGGAGGTCACGAATATCCGGCTGAATGGTGTTGATGGCGGGACAGGCTTTTGCGTCGACACCTTTAACATTCAGTTCAACAACAATATGCAGGCTCAGCGCTGCATCGGTACCGGTTCGGCGTTCGCCGGCGCAAACATTCCGACAACCTTTACCCCGTCAGGTCAAATCACGCTGTCATGGTCAAAGGCTGCCTGGGAGGTTTACAAAAAAACGTTCACCGGCGAAACGGTGCCGTTTAGCTTCACGCTGGAGAATGCTGAAGGCGCCTATACCTTCGATTTCCCGGAAGTGCAGATCTCCGGCGACTGGCCGGATGCGGGGAGCACTGACATTGTTCAGGTTCAGCTGGATATCACCGCGGCCAATACTCCGCCAACTATTACCCGCGTTCCTGCCACTACTGGCGGTGGTGATTAACATTGGCCCTCTTTGGAGGTTTTTTTTATGGAGTTTTTATGCTGATTGTTACCCCGAAAATTGATTTAAATGGCGAGCGCTGGTTTTATCCCTACAAAAAGCCAGAAGGCAGCAAAAAGGAATTCTCGCCGGAAGAAGAATCGCTGTTCAAACTTCGCCTGCTGGTGGCCAGCAGCGAGAATCCTCAATATCGTTCTCGTAACGCGCTGGTGCGCCGCCACATCGATAAGATGGACGCAGGTTATAAGGTGGGGACAACGGATTTTAATCTCGCCAGCGTAGACGATATCGACTCTGTTGATGACCTGCTGATCGATAACGCCGCTCGGTTCCTGCTGAAAGGCTGGGAGGGAGTAGGTCAGTTAGTCGACGGCATAGAGGTTGCTCTCGACTACACCCCAGAACTTGGGGCCGCCATGCTGAAACAGCACCCGGCGCTATACTGGCTGATACTGGCTGAGGCGGCAAACATTGCTCAGGGTAAGGAGCAGCAGACTCAGGAAACCGTAAAAAAGCCATAGAGGCCCAAAAGTGGCTAAATGATTTCGCCGGCGAGCAGGGCGAGAAAGCAAAGTGGCGCAGGGAGAAGCTAAATCTCCCACCCATTCCAGAGCCTGAAATCGATGCGGTCACTGGGGAGATCCTCAACGCTTACGCCATGATATCGCGCGGCAGGAAGTATGCCGGCATGGCCGGAGTGCCGCTCCCTCTATCCCTGAACGATATTGAGCTTTACCTGGCATCGCGCACCATCCTGATCGACCGCATTGAGTTTGACTCAGCAATACTGGCCCTCGATGATGCCTGGAGGGCTGAGTGGGCTGAGTGGGCTGAAGAGCAGAAAAGACAGGCAAAAGTGAAGTAGTCATATCATTGTCCCCATCTTTTCCTGTGCTAATCTGTGAGCAAATGTTAATGATGAGGATAGGGATGTGAAAAGGGTTTTGGTGGTCGGGCTTGGTTTAATGGCATTGTTGGGCTGTGATGACAAGTTTCAAATATCAAAACTACTCCCTCCTAAAGACCCACCTTCTATTGCTGAGATGATAGCTACGGGGAAAGAGGAAATAACGTCGGAATGTAAAAAAGGCGATGTTTCCTTTAACTGTGAATTCCTCACTGGCGATTTAACCGGGACGGGAAAGTGGCATCATACCAAGCTGTACCTGCATAACAGCGGGATGGTAGATATGATTATTGACGGCAAGGCTTACTATCAAAGCGATATCAGCAGTAACACCTTTGCTGGTCAGGAGACAACTACCTTCACAATGAAAGGCGTTGGTGGCGACAATGGTGAAGTAAATATCGTTAGATCCAATGAAGGGAAATCCTTAAATTTTGAAGCCTATAACAAAGATGACAAACGGTTTGTTATGGGAGGCGTTAAATTGCAGTAACTCAATCGAGGGACGAAGATAGCCTTCACTGATTATCATTTTTTAAGTATTTCCTAACCCGCTTTATTGGCGGGTTTTTTATTGCCCGGAGATAAGGTAAATGGCAGAACAAGAATCACGGCTAGCGATACGCCTGGACAGCTCCGGGGCAGAGAAGCAGGCTGACAGCCTTACTGTTGCGCTTGATAAGATGACTCAGTCTGGTGATAAAGCCGTAACCAGCATGTTCAAAGTGACAAAAGCGACTGACGAGGAAAAAGATGCTCTCAATAAATTGCGAGCAGCCATTGATCCGGTTGGTGCTGCAATTGATAAAGTCGGTCGCCGCTATAGTGAGCTAAAAAAATACTTCGATAAGGGGCTAATTGACGAGGAAGAGTTTCGTTCGCTGTCCAAGATGCTGAATGACACCACTGAGGAACTAAGTGGTGTTGCACAAGCTCAACGAGAAGCAGAGAAGGCCAGCAAATTAGCTGCTGCTCAGCAGGAGGCGCAGGCTGATGCATTTCAGAGAATGCTCGATAAAATCGATCCTCTGGCAGCTGCGCTTCGCAATCTCGAACAACAGCAAAGCGAACTCAATACCGCCTTTAAATCGGGGGCAATTAATACTTCCCAATATGATGCCTACAGCAAAAAACTTCAGGAGACTCGTCGGGAAGTAACCGGCGAAGCACAAGCCGAGCGCGAGGCTGTAAAAGCACATGATGAGCAGGTAACTGCGCTGCGTCGTCTTGAAGCCCAAATAGATCCCGTAGGTGAAGCATTCCGCCGCCTGAACGAGCAGCAGCGCCAGCTGGATACAGCTAAAACATCCGGAATGCTGTCGCCCCTGGCTTACGATCGCCTCAACAGCAAACTTGCTGAATCCCGCGATGCTCTGGAGAAAACCCAGACGCAATTGGGTAAAACAAGCCAATCTGCAGCTCAGACTGCCAATGCTATGCGTATGATCCCTGCTCAGATGACCGATATCGTTGTCGGTCTTTCTACCGGGCAGTCACCGTTTATGGTCCTTATGCAGCAGGGCGGTCAGATCAAAGATATGTTCGGCGGCATTGGGCCAGCGATCAAGGGCGTTGGCACATATGTCATGGGGCTGGTTAATCCCTATAGCGTGGCAGCTGCTTCAGTTGGGTTGCTAACTTATGCCGTCTATCAGAACCGACAGGAAATTGATGCTGCGACAAAAATAGCCACAACGTCCCTTGGTGCTAGCGGAGATGTCGCTGAGCGACTTGCACTTAACATGGTTGCTATATCTGATAAGACGGGTCAGACGATCGATGAAGTCGGTAGTATGTTTATAACAACTAATGACGGTGCGAGCGAAGCAATAAATAAGCTAATCGACGTTGGTTTTAGTTATGACGAGGCAAGGACGAAGGTAGCCCAATACAAGGATTCTGCTAATTTCACCGCCTTGAATGCTGATATTGATCAGCATCGACGGGAGATCCTGAAAATAGGTGATTCGTGGACAGCTGCAGCTATTGAGGTCAAAAATTATTACACAGCAGCGGATAAGGGTAGGCAAAACGTAGCGCTTGGTGGCGCAATTGACCCTACGATGAGGTTTATCGGCCAGGCATTAGATCTGCAAACCACGATGAACACACTTACCATTGAAGGTAATAAGGCGGTAAAAAATTCCGTAGACTGGATTAATAAGGAGTATCTGGCGGTAGACAGGGTTGCCGGTGCAGAAGCTCGGTTAAAGGAGGCAAGAGCACAGTCCAGAAAAATTGCTTTCTCAGGAAATAAAGAAGCAATCGATCAGGCCAATGCGCTAATTGCTGTAAGAGAAAAGGAACTTGAGCAGGCCAAAAAAGCTGGACAGCCTAAGATCCACAAAGAAAAAGCCTATACAGAGGACGCAGCAACCCGGCTGCTTGATCAGATAAACCAGCAGACTATCGCCATGCAGTCCCAGCTGGATGCCAGTGACAAGCTTAACAGCGCGACACAGGCACGGATCAAGTTCGAGCAGCAGATTGCTGACCTCAAATCTAAAACGCAGCTCACCGCTGACCAGAAGTCGATCCTTTCCCGTTCAGATGAAATCCTCCAGGCATATAAGCAGCAGGAGGCACTGCAAAACTCCGTAAAAACCCTGGACGATTACCGGAAGATGCAGGAACAGGTAAAGACGAAGGATGAGCGGACCAACGATCTGCTTAAAACCCGCCTTGAACTGCTGGAGAAAGCCAAAGCAACCGGGCAACTGAAACCCGGTGAATATGAAAAAACGCGGGCAGATATTTATCAAAACACCGATATGCAACTGCCCTCGACGGTTCGTAATATTGTAGGAAACCTGACACCCACAGGAGGGCGACTCTCTGGAACTTTTGAGGGGATGCAGGGGCAAATCAACGAATATGACCAGGCTCAGCAAGAGCTCCAGCGCTGGCTGGCAGCTCAGGAGGAAGCTTATGCGAAGGCCGGTGAAATAACTGCCGAGGGTGAGGCCAGAATGACCTCTATTCGTCAACGTGCGGCGGATGCAAATCAGGTCATAGAGGCTCAGAAAAACACCATCATATCTGCGGCCACGCAGTCCTTGTTTGATAGCACCGCTGAAATCATGCGAACGGGGTTTGGTGAGCAATCGGCAATCTACAAGGTTGCTTTTGCTGCGAGCAAGGCATTCGCTATCGCTGACTCTATGGTGAAAATCCAGCAGGCTATAGCAAGTGGGGCAGTAAGCGCGCCTTATCCGGCCAACATCATCGCTATGGCCTCAATCGCTGCGCAGACTGCCAGTATCGTCTCAAACATCCAGTCAATCGGAGCCGTTGGCTTCGCTTCCGGTGGCTATACCGGTCCCGGCGGTAAATATCAGCCAGCCGGCATAGTCCACAAAGGTGAGTATGTCTTTGACCAGGCGTCAACGAACCGGCTCGGCGTGTCTCAGCTTGAGGCACTTCGAAATGGCCAACCGCTTGATGCAACTCTGGGGCGCACAGGGTTTGGTACTGGTGTTCAGAACGTTAACAGCGACAACAGCAGCAAGACCACCATCCATGCTCCCATTGAGCAGCATTTCCATACGCCGCCCGGTGTTACACCTGATCAAATGACTCTCTCCATGGCTCAAACGCAGAAGCGGGCGACAACAGATGCGATTAATCAGATTGCATCGCAAGTGTTGAAGGGGGATGGGAAAGTTGGTAACGCAATGCGTAATAAATACCCGGGAAGGGGGATAGGTTGATGGCCGATATCTACTACCCGCACGACTATCTCCCCATGCCTTTACAGGAAGGGTACGGATTCCAGCCGGTTAGCCCTCTGAAGCGTACAGAAAAGATTACCGGTCGCGCGCGGCAGCGTCGGGCGTATACATCAACCCCGACTCAGGCGACCGTTGCCTGGTTTATGGAGACTGACGCTCAGGGTCTGGCGTTTGAATCATGGTTCCGGGATGCTCTTTCCGATGGTGCGGCCTGGTTCATGATGAAGTTACAGACCCCCGCAGGCGTAAAGTTCTACAAATGCCGCTTTACGGATATCTATCAAGGACCGGTGCTGGTGGCACCAATCTACTGGCGTTATTCCGCCACGCTGGAACTGTGGGAGCGACCGCTTATGCCTGCGCCTTGGGGAAATTACCCTGAGTGGATTGTAGGTAGTTCATTGCTTGATATTGCGCTTAATAAGGAGTGGCCGAAGCATGACAATACTTAACCGACTTTATGCCAGCAGCGGATCGGAAATCATTATTGAAACGCTGCAAATTAATATTGGTTCCACAGTCCACTTTTTCTGTAAGGGTTACGACGACATTACGGCGACGACTGAAAACGGCGATAGCATCACGTTCAAATCATCCTCTATTGATATTGCTCTACCGGCCCGAAACAGCGATGGCACCCAGGATTTACAGTTTGCGATCAGTAATATCGATGGCGAGGTGAGCACGGCTATTCGTGATGCTCTGACTAACCTGACAATCGGTGAATTGACTTACAGACAATATGTCTCAACTGATCTGAATGCTCCAGCTTCTGTGCCGTATAAACTCGCAATAAAATCGGGCTCATGGACGGCTTTACAGGCACAAATCACCGCCGGTTATATGAATGTGCTTGATACTGCGTGGCCACGCTTCCGCTACACCCTGAATGAATTCCCCGGTTTACGCTACATGAATTGAGGTTCCTCCATGTTCAATCCTGACAAATACCGTTCAGTCACCTGGCTGAAGGGCGGCAGAGTGCATCCGCAATTCGACTGTTTTGGCATCGTGAATGAAATCCGGCGGGATCTGGGGCTTTCTGAATGGCCAGACTTCGCCGGCGTCACAAAAGACGGCGGCGGCCTCGACCGTGAGGCAAGAAAACTGATGCTGCGTCTTGAACGCTGCGAGCCTTGTGAGGGGGCTGGGGTAGCTTGCTATTCCGGCTCAACCGTGACCCATGTAGGGGTCGTGGTTCTTCTGGATAATCAGCTGCAGGTCGCCGAATGCAATCCCGGCTCAAACGTAACGTTTATGCCCGTATGGCGGTTTAAGCGTCGGTTTATCAAGGTGGAGTTCTGGCGATGACGATCCGTATTTTCCCTTCCCGGCTGCCGGGTGAGCCGCTGGAGAAACACGAACATGGCACGCTGACTTTGCACGACTGGATGTTGAAAAACGTCAAGGACTACTCGACGGCAACGACGCACCCGATCGCTGTAGAAATAAACGGTAAGCCCCTCCCTCTAAATCAGTGGCCCTTGTGCCTGCTTAAAGCTGACAGTGATGTTCGAATGTATCCCGTCCCTTACGGAACGGGTCTTGAAATTGCAGCCTGGGCAGCGATAGCCGTTGCGGTTGCTTCAGCGGCCTATTCCATTTACATGATGTCCACGATGGATAAGGGTGGCGGTTATTCATCGACAAATGGCCTTGGACTCGATTTAAACCCGGCAAAAGCCAATACGGCAAAACTCGGCGATCCCATTCGTGAGCTGTTTGGTCGATATCGCATTTACCCTGATTACGTGGTGCAGCCGGTAACTCGCTTTGATCCAAACGACCCGACCCGCATGATCGTTGAAATGCTGGTTTGCCTGGGTGTTGGAGATATCGCGTTTACAAACGGTGATATCCGCGTTGGCTCAAGTCCTGCGACGAGTCTCGGTAGCAAGTTTTCCTACAACGTTTTTCCTCCTGGTGCGGATGTATCGGGAGACCATCGAAGTGAAAACTGGTTTAACAGTACAGAAGTTGGTGGTACGTCCAGCGGATCAGGTCTGGATATGGCCCAGACGTCACCTGATTCCACGGATATCACCGCGGACAGCATGACAGTTTCTGGCGCATCGGTAACGTTTTCTGGGCTTCATGACGACAACAATGACGATGAAGAGGATGCATTACCCGAATCCTGGGTGGAAGGTGCGCTGGTGACGATAATCGCCCCGGCCAACTTTGCTGTTTCTACCTCATCAGGGTTTAGTGTGCTGGCGAGCGATACCCTCATGGAGCTCAACCCATCAACTGGAATGCCTGTAACCCTGGAAATCAACGGATCGGAATATGACCTGTTCATAGCCACTTACACCCCTGGTCAGGCCGCTGTGCCGGGCGTGGGTGGAACTGCCGCAGTGTTGCGCGGGAATGCAGCGCCAACGACCTACGATTTCTCAGTAACAGGCCAGACGTTTACCCTGGCCTGGCAGGGGGCCACATACACGATCTCGCTCGTGGCAAACTACGGCACTATGTCCGGGTTGCTGTCAGCGATTAACGAAGGGATCACTGGTTCCGGCCTCATCGCTCATGATGATGGCGGGGTGGTGCGCATTGTTGAGATATCGAGTCCATGGCGCGGTGGTTCTATCACAACATCATCGCTTCCGGTTTCCGTTTTTGGTGATATGCCGGAATTTACCGCTGGCACGGCATCCAGTGGCGGTACGCCGGCGATTACAGCAAATGTCACCCTGGCCTATGGTAGCGCCGCCGGGGCTGCTTTCTCAGGTATCCCTGAAGGGACGCAACGGCTGGCGCTGTCACATCGCGGTAACGAGTACCGCATTGCAGAAGCCGACGGCACGACAGCAACTGTTCAGCGGATAATTGATGGCGCCGTTGATGCATACTGGCCCGGCTTTTCACCGCGCACGATGATCGACTATGCGGCTACCGGCATTAATGACAATAACACCTGGATGGGGCCATTTCTGGCCTGCCCTGAAAATGAGGTGGTGGATGCCTTCGAGGTGAATTTTTCGTTTCCGTCGGGAATCTGCGGTTTCGACAGCAAAGGGAAAAAACGGATCCGTCATTGCGAGTGGGAAATTCAGTACCGTGTATATGGGTCAGGTTCCGGCTGGACGAGTAAACAGGGGGTCTATGCCCTGCAGAACGTCAATGGTCTGGGTTTTACTGAGCGGTTTAATCTTGACGTGCCGGGCCTGGTAGAAGTCCGCTGCCGCCGGCGTAACGAGCAGGGTTCGAACAACGCCAGGGATTCGATGTTCTGGCATGCTCTCCGGGGTCGGTTGCTGGCGCGGCCGTTATCCTATGCTGGTGTGACGCTTATGGCGGCCACGGTTGAAACCGGGGGGGTTCTGGCCGCACAGTCAGACCGGCGCGTTAACGTGGTTGGTACGCGTATTTATGAGACCGGTGCAGCGCGGAGCATCTCAGGTGCTCTTTATCACGTAGGGCGCTCTCTGGGGCTGGCAATGGATGCCGAGGCGATTGATGTGCTGGAATCCACCTACTGGACGCCAGGTAGCGAGTATTTTGACTACGCCACTGGCGACAGTATTTCATCCCTCGAAATGCTGCAAAAAATCGCCAATGCGGGGAAATCGTATTTCCTGCTGAGTGACGGGCTGGCATCGGTTGGCCGGGAAGGGGTCAAAAACTGGTCCGGCATTATCAGCCCTCATGAAATGACAGAGGAGCTGCAAACCACGTTTTCTGCGCCGTCGGCTGATGATTACGATGGCGTCGATGTGACGTATATCAATGCCACGACGTGGGCGGAGGAAACGGTGCAATGCCGGACGCCGAACAACCCAACGCCGAGGAAAGTTGAGAAATATACGCTTGATGGCGTTCTGGATCCAAACCGTGCATATCGAATTGGCATGCGGCGACTGATGAAATATCTGCATCAGCGGCTTGGGCACTCGACCAGTACAGAGCTTGAAGCACTCGTTTATCAGTTCGGCGATCGCATCCTGCTCACCGATGATATTCCGGGTAATAACACAGTGAGCACTCTTGTCGTCGATATGTCCACCGGTGGCGGACAGACAACGTTTTTGGTGACAGAGCCGCTCGACTGGTCGTTTGAAAATCCACGGGCGCTTTTACGTTATCAGGACGGGTCCGCATCAGGGCTGCTGGTGGCCACGCGGGTAGGAGATTATGAACTTACGGTACCGTGGCAGCCAGCCTTTGACGATATCCTCCTTGACGATCCGTGCATCGAACCACCGCGGCTCATTTTCTGCAGCTCCACACGCAGTTATTACGATGCCATTTTTGACGAAATAGGATCGCCGTCAGACGGCACCTGCTCGATAACTGCCCGGCAATATTCCGAGATTTTCTATCAGTACGACGACGCCACATACCCCGGAAACGTCGCGTAACACCCACTAAAACCCCCGATTAACTTTCTTTCGCTTAAACCCTCGTTTGGGCGAAGCCTCTTTTTGGAGCAAAAAAACATGGCCTTTGATCCGCCACTTGGGAGCACTTCGCCCGCGGTGCTGCTCGATAACGCCACTCGCCTGGATAATTTGCTGAATGGCCTGACACTGGTTTTCCCTGACCGCTCCGGGGCTGACCTGGATACCTGGCGAGGTATCATGTCGCGGATTTCGAATACACTGGACGATATCCGGCGCAACCTAGTTCCGTTGAGCCGTCAGTATATGACCCTCCCGGAAGCGCAGGCGGATATCGCGAACATTCCGCCCGGCTCTGCGACGTTCGTTCGTAGCACAGCCGACGATGCTCTCGCAGATGAATACATCAATATCAGCGGCACACTCACCGCGACCGGCAGGCGTATGCCCTCCGATATTGTGGTCAGTAAATTGATCCCCCTGGTTGCGCTGTCTGAAACCACGACATTCAGGACGATGACAGAATTAAACGATGAATACGATTCTGTTGTGGTAGACAGCGAATACAACATTCTGATCGCGCTGAAAAACGGCTTATTTGATTTCTGTGGCCTGTCCGTTAACGGGAAGAGTATTAATCCTGCCGGTATCCTGGGAACGATGGATAAAACAAACCTCGAAGTGCTCAGCGGCACAACCGGATTCAGCTCCGCATCGGGTGAATATGAGCTGAACCCCGCGAGATATGTCATCCTGGACGAAGAGAAAAACATTCAGTTTGATCTGGATTACTATATCCAGAATGCGCCCCTGTGGTATCAGGCGTATCTGTTCTCTTTACAACCGCCAAAAGTTAACCCCTACGCACCATTCACGCAGATCGACGCCAGCGGGAAATCACAGGTTCGCGTTTATGACACTGAGAATAAGAAAGAAATCGCCATAACGTCAGGAAACAGTAACGAAACGAACCCCCGCCCGGATATTCTGAACCGGATCGTATGGACGTCAGACAGAGCCGACAGCGCCCCCGGCGGGTTGTTCTATGCCGATGGGCCAGACTTTAAAGAATATCCCTATATCGCCAGGCCTAAAATTGTCGGCTGGGGACACAGCTTCATGGAGAACGGCCGCTTTCTTTCACGGCTTGCCCAGCTGACAGGCATTTATACCTATAACTTCGGCAAGTCCGGTCTGACATCGGAAGGTATCGCCAGCCGCCAGGGAGCAGTCCGCACTTTTTACATGCCTGCTGGCGGAGTCATTCCTGCATCTGGTGCAGTGACGTTAAGCCCCGCGAAACCCGGCCCAAATCGCATTTTTGGTAATGCTGCCGCCACCAGTATTGCCTGCTCCTTTGCGGGTATTGACGGGATGTTTGGCTGGGACGGGACGAATGCGACGTTTACCAGGACTGCTGCAGGCGCTGCGGTGACAGTCAGTGTGCCCACTCCGGTGATCGTTTATCCGATAACAGGGTTTTCAGTAACAAACGGCGCGCCGGGCGGAACCCGGTACGATCAGCATGATGAGTGTATTAATATTTTCTGGCTGGGTCGAAATAACATTTCTGAGATTGATTTAATAATCAGCAACGCGCAGGTGATGGTGTCATGGCTTAAATCGATAGGAAAGCGCTTTGTTATTTTGCCTGATTTCCCTGGAGGGACTGAGCCAACTGGTTCAACCAATAATAATTACGTCCGTATTTTAAATAACTTATATAAACAGAATTTTCCAGATAATTATTGCCAGATTAATGGAGTCGATCTGCTGCAAAATTTTATAAATCATTATAATCCGACGTCGCCCGGGGATGTCGAAGATATCAGTAATGGCGTAACGCCGAGGTCGTTACGTTACGACAATTTGCACCCCAGCCAGAGTATATCTGGTTCAGTCACACCAGAATATGCGCTGTATGCCGGAGCAGATGTCAATGCCGAGTTCGTTTACAACTTTATGAAATTAAAAGGGTGGGTATTGTAATGAGCGGAAGAATTGAGGTGTTAAAGGGAATAGTTAACGATACCGGGAAGAAATTTTATCGCGATAAAAGCATTAATAAAGGTACCCGTAGCGTATTTGATATGGCCGTCGACGCAATGGGAGGAGGTAAAAATTTAGCTGCTGGAGCGATAATCCACGATCTAACCTATAACGATCACACCGGGGCGTTTTCCCTAGCTAAAACCTACAGCGCAGCAAACAAAGGCATGGTGTTTGCTGGCGTAAAAAACGACGGGTTTGATCTGGATGCCGCCGGTTGCATGAAAGTCAGTGATACGCACTGGCTGTTTATGGCCTGGGTAAAAGTTACGAAAGCCGGGTCCATGTCCACTTTCAACAACCAGCTCCTGCATTTTTCCACGACCGAGACAAACGGCTATGCGAATGCGCTTTTATCAGTTGTGCCGACGACCGATGCAACCGGACAACCGACTAAAATAGAGCTGGCCGTACGTGGAAAAAATTACGTGGCGACCAGTAATCTGCTCCCCCTGTTTGACGGTGTACGCCATCAGTTCGCCGTTGAATGCGAGTTCAGCGCGGATGGTACGCAGCATACTGTTCGCGCCTATATCGATAAGGTGGTGGTGTTTACCTCAACATCTGCGCTGGCGGTGACACCCCCCGGAGAGCCCACGACGCGCCGGGTTGGAACGAGCAATCCGTTTCCGTTGTCCTGGACAGGTATGCTGTATCGCGCACGGGTTGATGATGTCGGTACATCCGGCCTGACGGCCACCGATATACTGACTGCCGATTACAACCTGTGCGCCAACAGATTCAGTTAATCACGTAACCTTTTCATTCATCCCCCGGTTTGAGCCGGGGGATGATTTTGCTTTATGTTTATTGCCTTAGGCACAGCAGGATATACCTGTGAAATATCACCGGAAGAATATCGGCAGGCCCAGTGCCCGCACGATTGCCCCCGCAATTGCATACCCTCCTGTTGACGGATCAGGATGTAACCCGTCACCTATCATCCACGGTCTGGCTGAGCCAGCTGCGTAATCTTCATGGTTTAAACCGAAGGACGCCTGAAGATTAAGAAAAGCGACATCACGATCATCCCGCGCAATTTTATACATAACCCCCGCATAGGTTGTCATAGGAATTGAATTTCCCGTTGGCCGGTTATTCTCCGCCGGACAAATCAACAGAATATCGGCTGTAGGCCTTACTGAACGCACCCGATCAATCATTGTCAGGATATTTGTCCGGAAGGTTGTGGCTGACAACTGGGCGCCCTGGTCGTTGGTTCCCAGCATGATAGTTACCAGGTCCGCACCGAGCTCTTCAAACGCATCAAGCCAGCGCTGATCCATCGCATTGACCCAATGGTTACTATGCGAGCCACTCCCTCCCATTTTATGAATCAAAACACCTGACGCGGTCTGATTAAGGATATTCGCACCGTAGAGCGTCACAGGCGCAGTGATGACCGTATACGTTACCGTCCCACTGCCAGTTGTCGGCAATGAAAGCGGCACAACCTGCATACCTGCCGGATAAGCGGTAAGGTCAATCGTTACAGGATTGCTCCCAGTGGCCTGGTATTGAATCACCCCTGAGCCACCCTCAGCGAACAGGAACGAGTCAAAGCCCTGTGAAAAATTCTGGCTATATGAAATCGTCGCGCCGCTGGCAGCAGCTGTCACAGATGAAATGTCCGGACCGTGACCGGTGTTATACGCACAGGTAAACCCTGATTGAATAACAGATGTGCCGATAACATCGGTGTTATCGGCGTTGCCGTCATACCCGAACGAACGCCAGCCGTAACCAACAGGCGGAACCGTGGCGGCAGTGCCTGCGTTGTTGAAATAACGCCACAGCATTTGCGCCACCTTCAGCACGTAACGCGCTGACGTCCTGGTGTAGCTGTCCCCCAGCATCGCAACGACCAGCCTGACCGCTTCGGCGAAGGTCATTTTCGTCATCCGCATATGGGTTTCACGCAGACGCTCAATGCCAAAAACATCCGGAATTGCCTCTGTCGTAACCTCACCGGAGGTTTTCATTTTGACCGGCGTTCCGTCGGGCATCTCAGACAGGTAATAATATGCATACTCCTCAAATGCGGTTGCGGTCGCCCCCTTCTCAACCTGTGCATCGATATATCGGTCTGATCCAAAAGTGATCCGCGCGTATGCGATTGTAGAATCAGTCGCGAAGGATGTTAGCGCCTGCACAGATGATGCGTCAGCGCGGATGAACGCTTTACTGGCGTTGTAATACGCAATAAAGCGAGCGCCAACTAAGAGCGCATACGAAGTGTTGTAGGCGAGCGGGATATAATCTGAATACACATACCGTGAATCAGGGGAAATAACAGAGCCTGATTCATTGATGTACCCAGACTGGACAGTTTCTTTGTTGAACAGGTTTTTTCCAAGTGCCATTAAGCCATGTGAAACAAAGTTAATATCCAGTTCATCGCCATTAACGATATCACCTGGAATACGAATCTGAAAACCGTCAGGAAGCACTTTACGCATGACGTGCACATAGTCTTCAACGGGTGGCAGTGTTGGCGATTTGGCTATAAACATCGCATCTTTGTTTGACAGGAGCGTGGTCACTCTCATATATCCCGCGGACTCTGGGGCAGTAACAACATTAACCGCCGACACCGACGACAGATATTTTTTATCCGAGTCGTAGAAGTTAATGAATCGCATCGACCTGTTTGAGCTCAGGATATTACCTGCCGACACCTTGATATATTCCGAAGTGATGTATACGGACCCACTACCCGCCGGGACCGGGAACCATGTTCCAAATTCGTTGATATATCCATCAACCACATTGTTCTTATTGAACAGGTTCGTACCAGGACCATATAGGTCTGTTTCGGTCAGAGCCTTTACGGGATCAGAAAAGACTACCGGCACCCCTGAAAATACTGAGGGAGCCTTAGTTTTAAACGGCTCAAATTCGGTGGCCTTGTTATTCCTTTCCACCATGGTGACAGACACCACGACAGAAGGAATTTCTATCCTCATATAGGCGGCGGTCGGCGGTATTGTCAGCGGGTTGACAGGTTTTGTTGAATAGGATGAATCATACTGGCGGCTGATAAACATGCCCTTAGCGTCGTAGTATGCTGTAGCTTTCCACGGGTGATCGACACAATGTGGCACCGCTGGATCGACGGAAATATACCCTGATACGGTCATGCTGGTATCGGCATCTGTCAGGATGGTACCGATACTGGAAAGATGCACGCCGGCCATAGCCTCGGCAGGGTTAAACAAATTTTTCCCGTTAGCAAACCCCAGCGATTTATACGTATTTGTTGGCGCGCCTTTGATTTCATTCCGCAATACAGACTGGTAAGCCCGGTAGGGCATTTCACCTGCACCGAACGTTACCTGATACGTATCAATGTTTACCAGTGGTACGGAAACAATGAAATATGCAGTACCGGCAGGAACAGTAAACGCCAGAACCGATGACAAATCAGATAAAAAATTATCATTACTGTCAAAAAAGCTGACCACTCTGGTGAGTAGCCTGGAAGTATAAGCCCCCCCGGCCACGGCTGAAATTTTTTCTGAATAGCAGTAATCGGGATTCGCCCGAGGAACTCCCGTTCCCTCAAACAGATAAAAACCAGAAATAACCGCGCCTTTGTTGAACAGGTTCACTCCGGGTCCCACCAGGCTGGGAATAATCCCTTCTACGGCTTTCTGTGAAGTCATACGACGCCCGGTAGGTTGCAGCGTCCCGCTAACATTCATGACCTCAATAGCGAGTGCGCTGTTATCCTGGCTGCGGTAATACGTGGTTGAGCCCACCGGGATATTGGCGATATCAGCCTGTGCCGCCGCCAGCGTCATGTACTGTTTGCTCAGCGGGATGATGTTTTGCCGCACCTCATCGTTTTTCGCCATCATTTCGCGCCAGGTATCGAGCGGCTCCCCGCCACGGTCAGGCACGGTACCAGCAGGCCCACTAATCAACTGATCGGCCCGCTTCACGTTTTCCATAAAAATATCGGGGTCAGTGGTCTGCCCTACGGGTGGAACATAGGCCATGTTTTTTGCTCCAAAAAGTCATTTCGCCTAAACGAGGGTTTGTGCGAATAAAAGGAGCTTTTTACAATCAGCTATTTCAAGGAGTTAGATAGTGCTGATTGGCTATGCCAGGGTCTCAACCGGGGATCAAAACCTCGATTTACAGAAAAACGCGCTGATCCGCGCAGAATGTGAGCTGGTTTTTGAGGATATGGCCAGCGGGAAAAATGCCCGGCGGCCAGGGTTAAAGCGCGCCTTGCGGCGGCTGCGACCTGGTGATGTGCTGGTGGTCTGGAAACTTGACCGGCTGGGCCGCAGCGTGCGCGATCTAATTACGCTCGTGTCGGAGCTGCAGGCGCGCGGGGTGAATTTCCGCAGCCTGACCGACTCGATCGACACTTCGACACCGGCCGGCCGTTTTTTCTTCCACGTCATGAGCGCCCTGGCGGAAATGGAGCGCGAGCTGATCGTCGAGCGTACCCGCGCCGGTTTAGCCGCTGCGAGGGAGCAGGGGAGAGTCGGTGGCCGCCGCCGGGTAATGACTGAAGAAGTGGTGGAGCGGTGCCGCAGAATGCTGGAGAACGGCGCTACCCGACAACAGATCGCAGATGTGACAGGGGTGGGGGTGAAGACGATTTACAAATATCTCCCTGTAGCACTTACTCGGGAACCTCTTTGTAGAAAATTGCAGGGATTATCGGAGATAGTTTGAAGACTACTATGAAATTCCCCGAAAAACATTGCCTCATCCTTATAAACTTAAGGATTTCAACGTGGTAAAACCTGCTGCTGTTAAAAAGTAGTCAGCAAGATAGATTCATGGTACATGACAAGTAGAATGGTTCAATTATATAAAGAGGCTTCGCCTTCGGGACGCGTTTTGAACCTGCGATGCATCCACAGGTATTGCTCAGGGGCACGGAGAATTTCACGCTCGATAATCTTGTTTATATAAGCCGCTGCGGCGACCTTGTCCTCCCCTGGATAGCCTGACAGCGGATTGCTGATATACATGTGATAACCTTTTTTATCGCTACGTCGAATCATGCTAAGTGTGAGCAAGTCTGCACCAGCGAGTTTTGACAGAGCATACGTTCCGTTCGTCGTGGCTGCTTTTTTTACCGAGAAAAAAGGTGCAAAAACGCTTCCCTTAGATCCATAATCCTGGTCTGGTGCAAACCACACGGCTTCACCAGCTTTTAGCGCATGAACAAAACCGGATAAATTACGTCGATTAATCATCGCCTTATTTGAACGCATACGCCCTTTTGTCTGTACCCATTCCATTAATGGATTATTGTGTGGACGATACGTTGCCATCATAGGATGGCATAACCCCATTACTCTTCCACACAATTCAAGGGACATAAAATGTATCCCGACAACCATTACCCCTCTGGTCGCACCGGTCAGGTTTTCAAGCCCTTCGACATCAAACCATTTTTTGACTCTCGCATCGCTCCAGAACCAGGCCATTCCTGTTTCCATTAGTCCCAGCCCGAGAGAAACAAAGTTTTTATTGACCATCTGGCTCCGGGCAAACGGTGTCATCTCGGGAAAGCACAGTTCGATATTTCTACTCGCAATCCCTTCCCGGCGTTTCAGAAAGGGTCTGGATATTTTTCCAAGACCAGAGCCCAGAGTATGTAAAACCGGGTAAGGAAGTTGAACGAGAAGCCACAGCAGACCCAAACCAGTCCAGGTAAGCCAGTAGCGGGGATGGAGTAAATTATGAGTAAAAGTCTGTGCCATAAATTTCCTTAATGCTAATGAAGGTTATAACGCAAAAGGAAAACAATGAAGCAATTCGTCTTGAGCGATACATTTTGTTTTAGACAATTTAAACCCATCTAAATTCAGAAAAAATATTTTTGCAATGACTGGTAAAGAATTTAAAGAGTCAGGAATGAATTGTAAGCCAACAAAGTTATTCTGTTATAAATCCATGTTTTATCATTGATACTCAAGAAATTGTCTTCTTGATTCATCATCATCAAGGTACTCAAAAGAAAGAAGCCGAATTTTGGTAAATTTATAAAACCACTCACAATCGTTTCGTTGAATAATTTCGCCTGGTTTGAAACATATCCCGGATGCCACCCGTATAATCGCATATTTACCATTACTAAACCTGACCCGGTGAATACAGAAAGGTTGACCGGCCTGCCCGTGACAGCTGTTTGACAGGATATGTCCTTCAATAAAAACAGTTTTTTTAGATTTCATTATCATACCCTCGACAACTGCAGTACAGGAGAAATGTTGTCATTTCCCGACATCACTGACGTTAAGTGGCAGAAGCTGATCAGCCGCCGATACACCAGCATTCTGAAGGTCTGAAGAGCAGTCCGCAGGCAGGGCACTCAAGAACCGCATCTTTTCTTAGTTTACCTGCTTTCTGATCGGCTCTGTGTGCGCATGCCGGGCAGGCAACATGAACCGGTCTTTCTTTAAAATACCTGAGCCCATTTGTATAAGACATAAATAATTCTCTGAGGAATACAGTAATTATTATACGCTTTAATATAAAAATAACTGGCATAAGTTATGTTAAGTTGTGTCTGAATCAGTATATCAGATATTGAAAATTGAACGTCTGATTTATGGTACACTACCCTTCCGTGAGAAATTTAAGATGAAATCAGAAGACACCCTTGACTGGTATCCGGCACAACTACCGCCAGTGAAAATTATTCTTGGCGAAGCCGTGCTGGCTGTGGGTAAACAGGGCCGGCCGATTAATACCCGCACCTTGCTGGAATACCTTCAGGTCATGCAGGACAAACAAAAAAGGAGGGATGACAAAATCGCCATGCAGACTGCGATTGATGTTCTCAGGGATAATCAGCGCATTAACGGCAGACGTTAATGCACCTCCGGGCTCAGTGTCAGTTCTGAATGATCTCAACCGTATGGTTTTGTCCATCATCCTTCAGCGGTATTCTGTCATCAGGGAGGAGAACACCATCCAGTGTCACGCAATATTCTGCATCGCCGCGTGAAACACTAATCTGATAATGGCTTTCACCATATTGATATGCCATAGAAAAAGACGACCACTCATCCGGTAACCGGGCATGAACACTAAACTCAGTGCCGGAACGTTTTATCCCCAGTAATTCCTCGGTAAGTAAACGCCAGGCCCAGCCTGCGGAACCGGTATACCAGCTCCACCCTGCACGTCCGGTATGGGGAGCGACGCTGTAGACATCAGCACTCATGACATAAGGCTCAGCTTTATAAATCCCGACAGAGTCCGCATTCAGGGTATGATTTATAGGGTTGAGCATTGACCAGAGTTGCCAGGCTCGTCCGGCATTCCCCATTCGGGCAAAGGCCATCACTGCCCAGATGGCGCCATGCGTATACTGCCCTCCGTTTTCCCGCACGCCTGGCAGGTACCCCTGTATGTAGCCCGGATTTGGACCGTGTCCGTCGAAAGGAGGCGTTAACAGTTTGATCAGCCCTCCTTCGTTATCCACAAGGTGCTTATCCAGCGCCTGCATGGCCTTTGCGCACCGTCCCAGGCTCGCGGCGCCGGACAATACAGACCAGCTCTGCGCAATCGCATCAATCCGGCAGTCCTGTGAGGTTTTCGATCCCAGGGGAGTACCATCGTCAAAATACCCGCGCCGGTACCATTCCCCATCCCAGGCGTGGGCTTCGAGATTACTTTGCAGGCGCAGAGCCTGTGAACGGCACATCGCGGCGACGCTTTCATCCAGCCTGCGCTCCGCCAGCGCTGCAAACCGCTGCAAAATGTCGTACAGGAAGAAGCCCAGCCAGACGCTTTCACCTTTGCCTTCGATACCCACCCGGTTCATCCCGTCATTCCAGTCACCAGCACCCATCAGCGGCAGGCCATGCTCCCCGAAGCGAAGTCCATAGTGAATAGCTTTGACGCAGTGTAACCAGAGTGTCTCTTCGGTGCCGCTGATGACCGGCGTGTCATAGACAGACTCTTCACCAGGCTGAAGCGAGCGTCCCTCCAGATAAGGAATGCGTATTTCCAGTGCATCCATATCCCCCGTCGTTTCAACATAGTGGCAAACAGCAAGCGGCAGCCAAAGATAGTCATCGGAACAGCGGGTACGCACACCGTTGCCGTGTGGCGGGTGCCACCAGTGCTGCACATCCCCCTCGATAAACTGCCGTGATGCACAGAGTATTATCTGTTCACGCATCCGGTCCGGAGCAGCGTGGCTCAGAGCCAGCGTATCCTGCAGCTGATCGCGAAAACCAAATGCACCGCCAGACTGATAGTAGCCACTCCGGGCCATAAGACGGCAGGCGACTGTCTGATACAACAGCCAGCCATTAACCAGTAAATTTACGGACGTGTCGGGGGTGTTAACTACGATTTTATCGAGAACATTGTGCCAGTGATTATGAATCCGGTTCAGCTCCTGGCGGACCGTATCCTCGTTCATATAGCGGGCCAGCATCTCCTGAGCACAAACATCATTCTCCTCTGCGCCGAGGATAAAAATAAACGTCCTCTGGTCCCCGTCAATTAATGTAACCGCCGATTGCACCGCTCCGCAGGGATCCAGACCGGCCCCCGTCTTACCAGAAAGCTTTTGCAGTTTCATGGCCGAAGGGGCGTGAAGGGAACCATTACGGCCAATAAACTCCCGGCGGTCCCCTGTCAGAGAACAGTCATTACCGCTGACGGCAAAAAATGCAGTTCGGCCGCCACCATTATCACCATAAAAGTTATTCGCAAGCACCCCGCAGCCGCCGGGCGTTCTGGCCACATGTGTCACAATGTGAGGGGCTGAGCGCGTTCGTGTTTCTCCGAGCGTCCACTCTACATAGCCTGTGACGGAAAGTTGACGTGTCCGTCCCGAAGAGTTGCTGAGCGTCAGGAGCACCAGTTTAACCGGATCTTCTTCAGCAACCAGGACCGTCAACTCGCTGTCTATACCACTCTCACGATGGGCAAAAACGCTGTAGCCAAAACCATGGCGGGTCAGGTAATCACCGTGTCCGCGAACAGGTAAAGCCGTCGGCGACCAGCACTCCCCGCTCTCTTCATCGCGCAGGTAAAATGCCTCGCCGCTGCGATCGCTCACCGGATCGTTCTCCCACGGCGTCAACCGGTATTCATGGGCATTCTCATACCAGGTATAGGCCTGCCCTGCCTCTGAGATCACACTGCCAAAACGAGAATTTGCCAGTATGTTCGACCAGGGAGCCGGTGTAATCGCATTTTCCCGAAGGACGATCTGATATTCCCGCCCATCCAGAGAAAATCCACCGTACCCATTGAAATGGCATAACTGACTGGTATCAGGGCTCCAGTCCGTATGTTGATTACGCTCGCGCACAGCACGCGGAATGAATGCCCTTGCCGGCGATTTCAGGGTATGAATACGCTGGTTAAGCTGCTCATTAATACCCCCTGCGCGGTCATCAAGATAAAGACAGGCCACGCTCATCAAAAGCAACTTATCCTCAGCGGAGAGATGCTCACCGTTCCGGACAAAAAGCCCGCCCTTTTTATCCAGCAGACTGGCTTCAGACCCGGCATAAATTAACTCCATAATCTGATTTTGTAATCCCTGCTGGTAGCCGCCGGGGCTGTTATTCAGGATAACCAAATCAACATCCAGCCCTTTCTGTCTCCAGTAACGGTGTGCCTGAATCAGTGTGGTCACTGAGGTGATACTTTCCTCGCTGGTTATACTCAGCAGCACTATCGGCAGATCCCCTGAAATTGCCCAGCCCCACAGTCCGGACTGGCCACGCCGGTTGCGGCCGATCGCCTGGCCTTCGGCGCGCAGCTCCTGGACAGGGTAAAGCACAGCGCTGGCGAGACTATTGAACAACGTGGCATCATCTTCACTGGCGTTCATCTGGCGCAATACCACCAGACTGTGAGACCAGGCCAGTTCAAAGACGCGATCGGCGATAGGGTAATCGCGATATTTCTCCAGCAACGCCAGGCTCTGCTGACGGGTCTCGCTGATGCCATAAATGATATCAATCGTAACCGGCTGCCCCGGCTGCAGAATAATGGCGTTGCGAATTGCCAGTATCGGATCCAGCACCGAGCCCGACGTGTTGCCTAGCATCCCTCCCGTCTCTATTGCCTGTGCATTCGCAGGGTTTCTGCCACGTCCAATAAACCTTGCCCTGTCCGTTTCAAACGACACGTTATGTCGGTTATCGCCGTGCACCACCATCATGTGAAACAGGCAAGGGCCCGGTTCATCCGGTGAGCGCGGGCGCCGGTGGCAAAGAATAGCGTCACGCTCAGGAGCCAGCTCAGTCTGAATAAACAAATTGCTGAATGCCGGGTGTGCCAGATCGCTGGCATCAGGTGCCAGTACCACTTCAGCATAGGTTGTCAGCTCCAGAGAGCGAGGCTTGCGACCACGATGAATCAGTGTGAGCCGTCGCAATTCAACATCATCCTCCGGAGAGATCACCACCTGAGTTTTGACGCTGAGTCCCCCTAAGCTGCGTCTGAATTCTGCCCCCGCATCGGTGAACAACACTTCCTCGTCTTGTCCGCTGGTGTAGCCTGTTGGTTGCCAGGTATTGCTCCACACATCTCCCGTCTGGGTATCGCGGATGTAGCAGAATGCTCCCCAGTTATCACGGGTGGTATCACTGCGCCAGCGCGTTAGTGCAATATCATTCCAGCGACTGTAACCGCCGCCTCCCGCGGTCAACATCAGATGATAATGGCCGTTGGACAGGAGTTGAATATCCGGGGCGGGGGTATCCACGCTATAGAAAATACGGGGTTCATAGCGAACGGGTTTGACCATGCCCTCATGAGATTCAAAATGACGGCGCGGACTGTACAGATCGACCGCATCCGGCACGCGCTCCTGTAACAGCAGACTCGCTGACCGGAATACCGTGCTGGACATAAAGCGTTCAGTCATGGGGGCGTCAAGCAGCACATGAGCCAGCGCCTGAAATGCCATACCCTGGTGATGCGCCATCCAGGACTGTACCACCGCATAGAGCTGACCGGTTGCAAGACGTGAGGGGGTATAGTCCAGCGCTTCATAAAAACCGTATTCTCCGCGTGCACCATTTTTTTGCAGCCTGAACAGGTTCTCACAGGCTCTCTGTGGGGAAACCATCAGCGCCAGCAGCGTGGCGTAAGGAGCAACAACCATGTCATCGGCAAGTCCCCTGCGCAGACCGAGCCCCGGTACGCCAAATGCCTGATACTGATAATTATGCTGAACATCAAAAGCATGATAGCCAGACTCTGAAACACCCCATGGTACCCCGCGTTCTTTCCCCCAGTGAATCTGGCGCATAACCGCCGACTGACTCATTTCATCGAGCAGGCTGCCGGGCCAGGTGGGCATCACCAGATTCGGCATCAGATATTCAAACATGGATCCGCTCCATGACATCAGGGCCGTTTCATTATCAATCGTGGTAAACAATCGACCCAGCGCGTACCAGCTTTTAAGAGGCAGCTGATTAGTCGCAATGGCAAGAAAACTGGTCAGGCGGATTTCAGACGGCAGGAGATCGTAGTGGCTCTTGTCAGGCATATTGGTGTCACAGTTATAACCGACGCTGAGCAGACTGGTTGCTTCACTGTACAGAAAGGCGAAATCCATCCGGGCATGCTCATCCAGCCGCTGTTCCAGCTCGGTGATAATATTGAGTCGCATTCGGGCCTGCTCCGCCACTGACGCCGGAGGCGTTCCTGTACCGGTTAATGTCGGACGGGCAAGCTCGCTCAGCGTCGGCAGCGTCTGTTCATTCCAGGATGCAGGCAACCAGCCAAGCAACAGAGACCACTCATGGCAAAGCTGAACCAGTTGATGCTCCAGATGTCCAGCCCAGCGCATCTGAAGAGGAGATCCCTGATGGCATGCGCTGGTCAGATGGTTGCACTGGGTGCGCATGCTTTTCAGTTCGCTGAAAAGCGCCTGCGGAGAGAGCGACACCGCGTTCAGGCAATGCTTGCGCAGCAGTCTCAGGCTGTCAGGTGGGTTCTTACCCCACTGTTTTTCCAGAATATCCAGCGTATCGTTCAGTCCTGTCAGTATCTGTTGACTGCTTAAAACAGGCTGATGACGCATGGCGGACAGGCCTGCACGCAGGGTCAATAAATGCCCGGCCATATTGCCGCTGTCGACGCTGGAGATATAACGTGGACTTAGGGGGACCAGCGTACGGGTGTCATACCAGTTGTAGAGATGGCCCCGGTAGTGCTCCATTTTATCCATCGTGTCGAGCGTGAGCGACACGCGCCGGAGCACCTCTCCGCCAGGCAGGTAGCCAAAGTCCCATGCCGTCAGGTTAGCCATAAGTGAAAGACCAATATTGGTAGGAGAAGTTCGGTGTGCCACCGTCGGTTGTGGTATTTCCTGATAATTATCAGGCGGAAGCCAGTTCTCTTTTGCTGTGGCAAATGTTTCAAAAAAAGCCCAGATTTCACGGCTTGTCTGGCGTAACAGCTGTTTTTGTTCCTGATTAGGCGAAATAACCTTACGCACGGGCTGGCGACTCAGCCAGCTCATCAGCAGCGGTGCCACACACCATACCAAACCGATCGGTAACGCAATCCCCAGCAGCTGTGGGGCAAATTGTCCGGTCAGTATTGTCAGCGCCACGCCACCGGCAACGTTCAGCCACATCGCCTGATAAAAACGTGCAACAGTGGGTCTGGCCTGACTGCTGTCCTGGCTGTGGCTGACCCACTGGCTGAGGTGACGCCTGCTTATCCCCAGTCGCCATAGCGTCACGGCGATCGCTTTCAGCGAATATCCGGCTTCGTGCGGCAGTATCGCAAAATTAAGGCTGATACCTGACAGACGCTTTAGCGCGCCCGCCCCCACCAGTAACAGATGCGACTTCACGCGGCGACGCAGAGGTTTATGCAGAAGGTCGTGGCTAATGCAGAGGAGGGCTGGCAACAGCCATATCAGCAACAGTATGCCCAGCCAGTAAACCGGATTGGGTACCCAAAGCAGAGTGAAGAACAGCAATACCAGTAAGGAGGGGGCTACCAGGCTGCGACGCAGATTGTCGAGTAATTTCCAGTAAGAAAGCGCGGTCAGTGGATTCCGGGTACGGGTTCCATCGGTTTTTCTGACGTGTGGTTTCAGCCAGTTAAGCAGTTGCCAGTCACCCCGGATCCAGCGTGAACGGCGTGCAACGTCGGACAGATAATTATTAGGGTACTGTTCGTAGAGTAACACCTCACTCAGCAGACCCGAGCGCGCATAGCACCCTTCGAGAAGATCATGGCTGAGAACCAGATTTTCCGGGCAGGTATTGGCAGTGGCCTGCATAAAAATGTCAACATCGTAAATCCCTTTGCCCACAAACGATCCTTCCCCAAAGAGATCCTGATAGATATCCGAAGACATCATAGAATAGGGGTTATTACCCGGTATGCTGCTGCGCAGGGCGGCGTAACGCCCCTGACCGTTACGTGGTATCTCCTCCGCAAGACCGGGTTGTAAAATACCAAATCCTTTGACCACCCTCTGGCGTACCGGATCATACTCTGGCGTATTCAACGGATGGGCCATCGCCGCGACCAGTTTGTGAGCCGTATCGCGCGGCAACACCGTATCACTGTCCAGGGTAATGACGTATTTAATGTGATCCGGTAAAAGGTGGGCCGGCATGTCTGCAACGCTGACGAATTGCGTTCCCGGATGGCGCAACCAGCTGTTCAGCAACGCCAGTTTTCCCCGCTTGCGTTCGTAGCCCATCCACATTCCTTCCGAGGGGTTCCATTCAGGCTGACGATGTAACAGATAAAAACGTGGTCGACCGGAGGGGTAGCGCCGATTCAGCGCCTGCGTATCAGCGATAGCCTGTCTGAGCAGCGCGTGACTTTCCGGCGAGGGTTCATTTTCAGAATCTGCAAAATCAGTGAGCAGCGCGAACCTGAGATTTTCGTTTTCATTCCCCAACCAGCAAACTTCAAGACTGGTGAGGAGCTGGCTGAAACTTTCGTGGCTGGTCAACATGCAGGGAATGACTAACATAGTGGCACTGTCAGCGGGAATACCGGCTGAAAAATCCATCCCCGGCAAGGGGCGAGGAACGCGAAAACGGGTGGTTGCGTCACTGAGTAAATCACTCATTAACTGAGTTAAAGCGATAACCAGAGGTAATATCACCGCGATTAACAACCAACCTGCGCCCTGCATGGCAGTTTCGTGCAATATTGCCGCGGTCGCTGCGGTTGTCAACAACGCCAGGCTGCCAAGCCATGACAGCAGGGTTATTCTGTTGAAACTGTGCCGCAAGCGTATGAGTCTTGAGGTGTCTGCCAGAAGATGTATATCCAGTGCCTGTCGACCTTCGCCGGCGAGATAATAACCAATATGATGTTCCGGTGTATTGGGGGCTTTTTCCTCTGAAAGCGCCAGCACCCTGTCAGCAACCTCAGGCTCGCTGAGCCCACTGTCTCTGGCCAGGACCTCAACTACGTGCCGGTAATGATCCCGGGTATTGAAGTGCATCCGGGGATAGATACCGGCAGGATCATTGCTTAATGCCTGTTCGACGACGCTTATCGTTTCGGCGAAATCAGCCCAGTCCGTTTCACCCAGTAATCGCAGGCCTGCGATGCTGTTACTGACAGACAGCTGGCTGGCGGCAAGCTGTTGATTGAAGTTATTTATGAGAATGTCAGTGGTGACTCCCTGTTCCCGAAGGCACTGATCAACCCAGGTAAGAGGTAACGACAGCGCGTTGCCGTGCCCCTGCAGACGCCGCACCAGTTCTGCGACAAACGCGCTGGATAACGGAGGACGGGAGCGCGCCAAATCGGCAACCACCATAATTAAATCACCAGGCGCACTCTCTGCACATTCGAAAATCCTGGTTATCCACGTATCTGCCAGGTTTCTGTCCTGTTGCGCTTTTATCACTTCCATACTGATACGACGAAGATTTTCAATCAGCGCCAGGCGAAGCATTCCCGGTAATGCCCAGATTTCACCTAGTGTCAGCGGCGTCACCTGTTGATAGGCAGCGAGATAGCTGGTCAGACTGGTGGCATCCCAGCGGCCATCACCGTGAGCAATGGCCTCTGATGCGATATGATAAATTCTTGGGCAATTCAGCGGCGACATCAGCGACGGGAGACCTTTACCAAAACTTTTCGGCAAGTGCTGGCGGACGGTACGGATTTGTTCCTCAATCAGATAATAATTGTCCAGCAACCACTCCCCGGCGGGCATGATACTGGTCTTTTTACCTGCATTAAGCTCATAGCAGTTTTGGGTGATAACGGCCTCATTGTCGCCAAGCCGTTTCAGAAGATAATAGGGATGTTTATCCGGTGATACTTTATGGGTCCGCGCCAGCTTCTGACCATAGCGTTCCATCTGGGCAGTCGAAAAGAGTTCTGACCGCGGAGTGCTTTCGCTTGCAGGATCGTTCGCCGAAAACGTTACGTTTGCGGCAGCATTCACCGGAATACGGGAGCGGTTAAACCACGCTCTGGGGTTCATTTTCATAGCATTGCTCTGATGCGACATTAGCGCGCAGGAGCAGTTGCGAAATCAGTTCAGAAACGTTCTCTCAGGATGGGCGTCAGGCATCAGGGATTTAACAGCTGCTGGGATTTAACTTAAGTATAGAAGATGGTTCTGTCCACGGTGGATCAGTTGATACTAGCGCCGTGAGATAAACAGGGCTTTACACCGAGGGCAAAGCATGGCCTGATTGCGCCGGATTTTTGCCATCGGTTGAACTGATTTGAAACCACAAACAGTGCAGACAACAGTGGCAGTAGATGCACCGCTGAAGAATTTCATTGCGTAATTGATAATAGACATAACCATTAACCTTTCAATGAATGAACTTCACCGTATCACATATGGTTAAGTTTTAATCTGTTTATTTTGAGACCCTGAAATTCAGGAGAGGTAAATGTTCGCAGCCACAGGCCCTCTGGGACCATTGATCCGACAGAATTCTATGCGGCTTCCTGGGATGAGTAATTCTGATTCGCGGGAGTTAACGGCTGAAATGTGAAGCAGAACGTCTTTTCGTCCATCAGATGGGATGATGAGGCCTTTACCACTGAGAATGTCAAAGCTTTTGACAATGCCTGTCATTTTATGGGACAAGTCAATTCCTTATTGAAAACACGTAAAGACTATACATTCAAAATAGTATATTGCCACATTTAATTTTCCTGCAGGACTTCTGGATGGCTAAAAAATAATTTGCTTATATCGATTCCCTGTGCCTTAATGAATCCTGTTAGTTCAAAGTACAAACGAACGTTAAACATTTTCTGGTCAGTCCTCATTACCAGGCGCTATCGCTGATATCCCCTCTTTTTGAGTCATACCTTTAATACTATACGTTTACTATTAATACTATCATGTATAACGGGAGTCAGTATGTCTACAAGAATTAAAGGTTTGGTAAAATGGTTTAACGAAGATAAAGGTTTTGGTTTCATTTCACCTCTTGACGGAAGCAAGGATGTCTTCGTCCATTTCTCCGCGCTCCATGGTGAGAATTTCAATACCTTATTTGAAGGACAGAAAGTTGAGTTCGCCATGCAGAGTGGTGAAAAAGGGCCTGCTGCTACAAACGTAATACTTTGCGATAAATGAAGATTTGTGGGCCTGCGACAACGATGAAGGATTATTCCTGAGTAGACAGGTCCATAAATTAAATCAGAGAAAGTCGGTTATTTTTAATATCAGGTCAACATGTTTTTCGCAATTATGAGTGTGCTGACCGATGTGATGAAGTGCAGGGCTGCTGCATGAAAGCAGAAGCTAACTGATTGTTAAATAATAAAATATGTAAGAATCGAGGCTGCCTTCGAAATCATCACGTCCCTGATTGTATTTTAATGGCATCGTCATTTAACATCACTGATAGAAGAGAGTGACGGGAAAGACTAACAGAATTATGGTGGCATATGATAAAAGTACTCGTTTTCTTTAATACCGAATCCTGTAAAGTCATGACCGTTCCGGAGGGGACATCCTCAATCAGACAGGAATACCCAAACGGTGAAGAAACACATCTACAGATTATGTCTGCAGGCTTTCCTTCATTAACCGGTGATCATGATGTTATTTACGTAGCCTCTGACAGACAGTTAATGTCACAGGAAATTCTTGATGCGTCCCGGAAATATTTATAGCATTTTCGTTATGTTCTCTGCTTCAAATTTAATTGCGTATTTACCCTATTTATCAGAAGCGAACAAAAAATGAGTTAAAATCTTTGTGGCTTGCTAATAGCAGGCCTTTTTTTACATGTTCATTTTTAATAATCGTTCTCATATAAGGAAGTCACTCTTTGTGCACTGACAAAATGCAGATATCTTTCTAACCTGATGACTTTGCTGCTGGAATGTTCATCATGCACGACTGAAGCCGCGAGTCATGGGGGGATACCTAAATATTTACCGGGAGGAACCCGGCATCATATTGATACATCCAGACAATGCAGCAAGGGCTTTTTCACCGGATATTCCATTTTCTGACCCAGTAAGTTATTATCGAAAAATTATTATTTATTTCCGCTTTTGGCATTAGGCGCACGTCTGGCTATGTGCATTTGATTGCCTCAATCAATTATTCCCCTGATTTTTCACATTTTTTTACGGCGCGCGTCACTGCATGCTAGATAAATTTGTCTGCGGGCACGGTGCCATCCGCAGCTAACTCCTCTGACTCTTTCCCTCCAATGTCCTGCCTCATCCATTATCTTGCTGCTTCTGGCGACAGTACCAGAGGCTGGTGGTCGTGGATATCTATTAGACCTTTTTCTGTTGCTGCGGTGACGATCAGAAAGCCTTCTGTTTCGTCTCCACGTTCAAATGGTGTGCTTCCGATTGCCGCCATGAATATCGGCTGGCCATCGGCGCGATGGATAAAGTAGAGTGGGTTGCTTCTTGTCACCTTCTTTCTTCCATTCGAAGCCCCCATCAGCAAAGCAGATCGCCCGGCCATGTTGCCATAGCGGCTTAAACATCCTGCCGGTGACCACAGTTTCAACACGCGCGTTAATCAGTGGAGCCTTATCCCACCACCCGGGCGCATAACCCCAGAAGACAGGATCGATATGCAATTGTTCGCCGCGTTCGCTCAGAAGCAAAACTTTGGTACCGGGCGCGACGTTATATCGACTAATCGGCGCCGGGTCATATGCAATGTCACGATCGGCATCATCTGCAAGGTAGGACAGATAATCTTCACGGGTCATTGACTGAGAAAAGCGTCAGCACATATCAACCTCCAGTGGTCAGACTGGAAGTATAGAAGGTGTGGAGGAAACGTAGGAAGGGAACTCCGACAGCCATCTAACTGATGACTGTCGGAGATGACGTCAAAAACAATGTGTACAAAATTGTGTGTTAAAGTCAGGAAAAACGCACAATTTAAAAATTTAAATCATTGTTTTTAATTAAAAAATTATTTAGTTTGTAGCTGCTATCGTAGGGCATACCATTCCTTATGTTTCAGTGGGTTAGCCATGGCACCGAGAATATCGGAAATCACGTTGACAATAATCACCAGCGCGCCAATCACCATCACTCCGGCGGAGATCGCCGCGTAGTCCTGCTGACGAATGGCGTTGATAAGCCACCGGCCCAGCCCTGGCCAGCTGAATACCATCTCCGTGATCATCGCCAGGGTGAGCATGGTGGAAAACTGCAGGCCGAGGCGCGGGATCACCGGCGGCAGGGCGTTGTGCAGCACGTGGCGCAGTAAAATTTTGCGTCGCGAGACGCCGCGGGTGGCGGCCGCCTTGACGTAGTTGGTGTCATAGACTTCGCTGGTGCTAATGCGCATCAGGCGGATCACTTCGGTAGTGGGGGCTACCGCCAGGGTCAGCACCGGCAGCACCATATGCCGGGCGGCGCTGACGATCATCTCATGGCGCCACGGCGAGTCCGAAAGCCAGGCGTCAATCAGCGCGAAACCGGTGACGTTTTTCACCTCATACAGCAGGTCGAAGCGGCCGGAGACCGGAAGCCAGCCGAGGGTCAGGGAGAAGAAGAGGGTCAGGAGCAGCGCCAGCCAGAAGACCGGGATCGAGAAACCGACCAGCGCGACGGCGCTGATCAGGGTATCGGGCCATTTGTTGCGCATCACGCCGGCGATCATCCCCACCGGAATGCCAATCAGCAGGGCAAAGCCGAAGGCGAGGATGCACAGCTCCATGGTCGCCGGGAACACCTCGCGCAGCTGCTCGGAAATCAGCTGGCCGTTAATGCTGGAGACGCCAAAATCCCAGTGCAGCACCCCTTCAAACCAGAACAGCCATGCATTCCACAGGGTCGCGCCCTGCAGCGGGGCATGGGGAGTGAAGTAGCTCAGGCTGAAGCCGACAAAGGTCAGAAAAAAGAGGGTGACCAGCAACAGCAGCAGACGGCGCAGGGTAAAAATAATCATGGTTTTTTCACCTCTTCGGTTTTCTCCCGCGATACGCCAGCGAACGAAGCGTTACCGAAGGGGCTAAGCACCAGGCCTTTCATATCATAGCGATAGGCCTGCAACCGCAGCGATGAGGCCAGCGGCAGGACCGGCAGTTCACGAGCGAGGATGCGCTGGGCCTCTTTGTAAGCGTCCATCCGCGAGGAGAGCTGCTGCGAGAGCAGCGCTTTTTGCAGCACGTCATCGAATTCCCGGTTACACCAGTGGGCGAAGTTGGTTTGCGAGGCGATCGCCGCGCAGCTCAGCAGCGGCCGGAAGAAGCTGTCCGGATCGTTACTGTCCGTCGCCCAGCCGGAGAGCGTCAGGTCATGGTTCATGTCCATCAGCCGCGCCTCCTGGAAGCGCCCCTCCACCGGCATGATGATCACCTTGACGCCAATCTGCGCCATATCCGCCTGGATCAGCTCTGCTGTTTTCAACGGGCTGGGGTTCCACGCCTGCGAGCTGGTGGGAACCCACAGTTTGAGGGTCAGATTTTCCAGCCCCAGGGCCTTCAGCCGGGTGCGGGCCTCCTGGGGATTATATTCGGTAATCTTAGCGTCGTTATCGTAGGCCCACGAGGCGCGCGGCAGCATCGACGCCGCCGTCTCCGCGGTGCCATAGTAGATAGACTGCATCAGGCGCTGGTTGTTAATGGCCAGCGCCAGCGCGTGGCGCACCTCCGGGTTGTCCAGCGGCGGCTTGGCGGTGTTGAAGGCCAGCCAGGCAATGTTCATCCCCGGACGCAGCGTCAGGCGCAGGCGCGGGTCGTCACGCAGGATCGTCAACTGGCTGGCGGCCGGCCAGGCCAGCACGTCGCATTCGCCGGTCAGCAGTTTCGACAGGCGGCCGGTTCCACCGGAGCCGAGGTCGACCACCACCTGCGGCATCAACGGTTTTCCGCGCCAGTAGCCGGGGTGGCGCTGCAGGCGAACATACTGCCCGGAGCGGTACTCAGACAGCTGGAACGGGCCGGTGCCCACCGGCTGGCGATCGAGCTGTTCCTGACGATCGTCCTGCGTTAAGCGGGCGGCATATTCGGCGGAGGTAATCGATGCATAGTGGGTGGCCAGATGCCAGAGGAATGATGCATCCGGCCGCTTGAGGCGAAACTCCACGGTCTGATTATCGAGCTTGCGGACGCTCTCCACGCTGTCAGCAAACTGCAGGCTGTCGAAGTAGGGGAAGCTGCTGCCGTTGACGTTGTGCCAGGGGTGATCGCGGTTAAAAATGCGGCCAAAGGTGAAAATCACGTCATCGGCGTTGAAATCCCGCGTCGGGGAGAACCATGCCGTGCGTTGAAACGGGACGTGGCGGCGCAGGTGAAAGCGGTAGGTGGCGCCGTTATCGAGGACTTCCCAGCTCTCCGCCAGCTCGGGGACCAGCCGATAGGTATAAGGGTCGACGTCAAGCAGGCGATCGTAGATCTGCGCGGCCAGCGTATCGACGATCAGGCCGCTGCTCACTTTCTGCGGATTAAAGGTATTAACCTGGCCGCTGACGCAATAGACGAAACCGCTGTCGCGAATATCGGCGCGGTCGGGGAGCGCAGGGGCGGCAAAAGCCTGCCCACACAGCAGGGAAACCGCTGCCAGGAGAGATGACAATTTCAGGCGCATATTTTCTGTTTGATTATAGAGTTGAACTCTATCTTATTAAGATTCATAGACATTCACCACCGCCTTCAACAAGCCTGAGGGATAATGCGGTTACCGGGTGCGTATAGTATTCAGTCAATTGATTAAAATAGTCGCGGAACCGAGTCTGTATAATGAAACATGGTAACTTTTTATCGCCGATATCGCCAGTCAGCTCTGTTTGGCCGCAGTTGACCGGACGGTGGACGCGACGTTAACGCCGGGGATAAATTCAGTATAGCGGGGAGAAAGCAGAGGGTTCGACGGGCGGGTAACCCTACCCGTCGGATGTCATACAGGGGGGAACGTTCTTGTTTATCGTGACAACGTCACTTTTTGATAATCCATATTCCGCAAGTCTTCCAGTAGCCCCGGGCCGACCGGCTGCCACTGCAATCGCTCGCGAGTCCATGCCGAGCTGGCGCGCAGGTCAAGGGCGGTAAAGGGGGCAAACCAGCCGAACCAGGCGTCAGCCTGCGCCTCATCCAGCTGGGTCAGCGGCAGATTTAAGCCCCGGGCGATAATTGCGGCAATCTCGCGTAATGCGATCCCCTCTTCAGCCACCGCATGGTAGCGCTCGCCCGCAGCGCCCTGCAGCAGGGCGCTGACGTACAGGCGCGCGACGTCATCGACATGGGCGGCGGACCAGCGGTGGTTCCCCTCGCCGCGCAAGGCCACCGCGCCGCTGGCGACCGCGCGTTCGATATAGCTGGTCAGCAGCCCCTGGCGCACGGTGTCATGCACCTGCGGCAGGCGAACGACCCGGACGTCCACTCCCGCCTCCAGCAGCTGCTGGCCGGCAAGTTCTGAGGCGGTCCGCGGGCTGGGGTGCGCGGCGTTAAAGCACGACTCGCGGGCCGGGGCGCCGCTCCCGTCGTCGCCCATCAGCGTGCCGGAGGTGATGACCAGCGGCCGCGCGCTGCCCCGCAGCGCCTGGCCGATGGTGAGGATCGCCTGGCGGTCTTTCTCGCAGTTGGCGGCAAAGCGGCTGAAGTCGTGGTCGAAAGCGGTATGGATCACCGCGTCGGCGCTCTCGACGCCCGCCAGCAGCGAATCCGGGGCGTCCAGCGTGCCGCGGCGCACCTCGACCCCTGCCGCTTCCAGGGCCTGCGCCGTGGCGTCGCTGCGCGCGAGGCCGATAACCTGATGGCCCGACGCCTGCAGCGCCGGAAGAATACGCGAGCCGATAAATCCGCTCGCGCCGGTAAGAAATATACGCATTATGAACCTCCTGAACGGGTTATCAGGCGTATCCTACCCGCGATGTCATACTATAAAAGTAGAGACATTATCGGGGTATAAATTCTAACAGGCAGACTTACAGGCAGATGATGAACACTTCTGACAATCATGCTTTAGGTGATTTTCTCCGCGCCAGGCGCCAGCGTCTCGACCCGGCAACGTTTGGCTTCCCGGCGGGACGCCGGCGCACGCCGGGCCTGCGCCGTGAAGAGGTCGCCCAGCTCGCAAGCATCAGCCCGACCTGGTATACCTGGCTTGAACAGGGGCGCGGCGGGGCGCCTTCCCGCGAGGTGCTGGAGCGGATCGCCCGCGGTCTGCGGCTGACCGCCCCGGAGCGCGAACATCTGTTTATACTCGCCTTCGGCCATCCGCCGCAGACCCGTTTGACGATCACGGATGATATGACGCCGCGGCTGCAGCGGGTGCTCGATGCCTTCGCCATTCCGGCGATTATCCGTACCGCCAGCTGGGACGTGATCGCCTGGAACGCGGCGGCGGCCAGGGTGCTGACCGACTACGGCCAGCTGCCGCTGGCGGAGCGCAACGTGCTGCGCCGCCTGTTTACCCGGCCTGAGGCCCGCTGCACCCTGGAGGACTGGCAGACGGTGGGGCAGCTTATCGTTAACGCCTTCCGCGCCGACGTCACGCGGATGGGCGCCACGACGGAAACTGACCAGCTGATCGCGGAGCTCAGCCAGCAGAGTGTCGAGTTCGCCCGTTTCTGGCAAAGCCACGACGTCGCCGGCCACGGCGAGGGCTATAAGCGCATTCACCACCCGCAGATGGGCCCGCTCGATCTGGAGTTCACCTCTTTTGCCGTGGAGGGCCGCCCCGATCTGTCGCTACTGGTTTTCAACCCGGCGACGACGGAGAGCCAGCGCAAAATTCACGGTTTGCTTCAGGCGTCGGGATCCTCATCGGGGGAGTACTGAGGGGTAAATTCGTACAGGGCCAGGGCGTTGCTCTCCAGCGAGTCGACCCGCAGCCAGTGGCCGTCGAGTCGGGCTTCCTCCACGCTGAGCGCCGGACGGGCCTGATGCATCAGCCACTGATAATCTTCGGCGTCGGGGCCGCTGCGGCTGCGAAAGGCGTCCACCAGCGGGAACAGCGCGCCGTGGTGCTGATCGAAGAGGTGCTGTTTGATGCGCCAGCGGCCCTTGAGCCCCTGCAGCCGCACATTGTACGGCTGGCTGAAGCGTTGAATAAAAGCCGCTTCGCTGGAGAGCCAGGGGTTGTAGACCACCGTATTGCGCAGCAGCAGCTGGTAGTGCCCCTGGTGATGGAGCAGCAGCAGGTTTTTGTCGTGAAACAGGATCTCGCCGCGCAGCCGTCGCCAGAGCCACAGCACCCAGTAAACCGGGCGTGGCAGCCCGTGCAGATAGTGCAGCGCCAGGCTGGAGGTATCCAGCTTGCCGTTGGCGCGGGCTTCGCCCTGGAGGCCGGAGTTTAACCAGAAGCCCGCCAGCCAGACCTGGTCCGCGACCCCCAGCAGATTATCCATCAACAGCGCGCCGCGAAAAAAGCGCCCGTTGGTGTCCCGCGTATCGCCGGTCAGCGTATTCCACGAGAGCAGCCATAGCGGCAGGTTAAGCTGCCGTTGACGCAGGGCGCTGTGGATCTGTCGCAGCTTATGTGCCGGATAGTGCTCGCTGGAGGCCAGACTGCTGCTGTCCGCCTGAGCCAGATCCAGCCGTTCGTTGGCATCCGCCTGGCAGGCGAGAAAATCGGCTTCCGCCAGCAGCGGCGAGTGGAACAGCGGATCGTCCCCGGGCGCGCTGGCGGCAAAGCGGTGCCAGATCCCCAACTGCGGCTGCGGCAGCAGACGGTGAAGAACCTCGCGCTGCTGCCGCCAGGCGGCCTGGCGGGCCGCTTCGCTGGCCTGCGGCGACCAGTGCCAGACAAAGCGCCAGCTGCTGAGCGTCGTCGGTGGAAAATGGTTGGCGGCGAGTTGCAGGAAGCGCTGCAGCAGATCGCTGCGGGTGGTGACCCCGGTATGCAGGATCACCTGCCAGCCCATCGCCGCCAGCCAGCTGAAGATCTGCTGCAGGTTGTACCAGCAAGCGTAGCCAGCCATCTGCGGATCGTCCCAGCCGGTGCCGAACAGGCGGCTGCTGAGAAAGGCATCGTTGATATCAATGGCATACACCGGCAGGGCGCGGTGCAACTGCTCCAGTTCGCGGCGCACGTCCTCCCGCAGCAGATCGTCCAGCTCGCGCACGGTCACCACCATCCGGGTATGGCGCAGCACCGCGGCGCGCGCCGGTCGCTGGTGCAGGTTGATCTCCCGGGTTTGCGGCGGATTGATCAACAGCGGCTGACTCTCCCGGTCGCGTTGTTCCGGCTCATTAAGGCGGGCGTAGAGCCGGTCCACGGCCACCGGCTGCCAGCGATCGCCCTGCGGCGGGCGCGGTCGGCCCGGCTCCCGGGGGGACCGCTCGCGATACTGGCGCGGCGTCACCCCATGGTGGCGCTTAAACAGATCGCTCATCATCCGCGTGCTGGCGAACCCCTGCTCGCGGGCAATTTGCTGAACGGGTTTGCGGGTGGTTAACAGCTGATCGGCAGCGTGGCGCAGGCGCAGCGCGGTGAGGTACTGAACAAAACTGACGCCAACCTCCTTGTGAAACAGGCGTGACAGCCAGGCCTCGGAGACAAACTCGGCGGCCGCCACCTCCTGTAAAGAGAGACGGCGCTGATAGTTGGCGTCGATCCGCGCCACTACGCTGGCTATCCTCCGGCTCCATTTTTCAGCATCGCGCCGTGGCGTGAAGGCAATGGGCTGGCTGAAGCGCGTGGCCAGCAGCAGCGCTATCTCACTCAGCCAACGGTTGGCCTCCAGCCGGTAATGGCCGGGATGATTGACCAGGCCGCTCACCAGCAGCTGGCGCATCAGGCGGCGCAGGCCGTCATCGACATCGCGGGTGCGCGGCGATATCTGGTAGTCGACGGCAAAAAAGGCGTTGTCGAGGCGGGCCAGCCAGCTGGCGGAGAGGGTGAGGATCATCACCGCGTTGCCCCCGGCGCTGCGCAGGCTCCAGCGACGGTTGCGGTTAACGATCGCCAGCGCGTCGACGGCAAGCTGCTGCGGCGCGCCTTCCGCCTCCGCCAGATTTACGCTCCCCTCCAGCACCCACAGCAGCGTCAGCAGATCGCTCTCCGGCTGGCTTAGCTGACGCACATCGCGCACGGTGACGCTAAAGTCGCCTGAATGCTGCTCCACATGGTTCTCCTCTGTAGACAAAAAGCAACCGGTTGTTTTTTGTCATAACCGATATGTATGAAAAACACTCATTCATTTCTCGTCAATATAAAACAAAAAAGCGCGCCTGAAAGCTGTTTCACCCGCATAAACTCGAAAGTGTCGTGCAAACACAACACAGGAATAACAAAAATGACACATCCGTTGCTTGAAGCCTTGCAGGTCAACGAGGCGCAATTTATTGCCTTACGTCGCCGGTTCCACCAGCAGCCGGAGATCGGCTTTGAAGAGCATCAGACCAGCAGCGAGGTCGCCCGACTGCTTGGCGAATGGGGATACGAGGTTCATCGCGGCCTGGCGGGCACCGGGGTGGTGGGTACGCTGCGCGTCGGCCACGGGGAAAAACGCCTCGGCCTGCGGGCGGATATGGATGCCCTGCCGATGCAGGAGCGGAGCGGGAAGCCGTGGGCAAGCCAGGTTGACGGGCGCTTTCACGGCTGCGGCCATGACGGGCACACCACCACGCTGCTCTACGCGGCTGAATATCTGGCGCGCACCCGCCAGTTTAACGGGACGCTGCAGCTGATTTTCCAGCCCGCGGAAGAGTTGCTGTACGGCGGGCGGGTGATGGTCGAGGACGGTCTGTTTGACCAGTTTCCCTGCGACGCCATCTTTGGCCTGCACAATATGCCGGGTCAGCCGCTGGGTAAAATTGGTCTGCGCGACGGGGCGATGATGGCCTCCTCCGATACGCTGCATATTGAAGTGAAGGGCGTTGGCGGCCACGGCGCGGTACCGGAGCATACGGTGGATGCCACGCTGGTGGCCTGCCATATTACCCTCGCGCTGCAGTCCATCGTCTCGCGCAATATCACCCCGTTTGAGCCAGCGGTCGTGACCGTCGGCAGCATCCAGGCCGGACATGCGCCCAATATCATTAACGATCATGTGTTGATGAAGCTCACGGTGCGCACCCTCAATGAGCAGGTACGCGAGACCGTGCTGCAGCGGATCCATGATATTGCCGTGGCTCAGGCGGAGAGCTTTAACGCCACGGCTACGCTGACCCACGTCAACGGCAGCCCGGTATTACGTAACGATCCGGCGGCCAACGCCATGGTGCGGGAGGTGGCCACAGCGCTGTTTGGCGCAGAGCAGGTGGGCGAGGTGAAGCCGTTTATGGGCAGTGAAGATTTCGCCTTCATGCTGGAGCAGCACCCCCACGGCAGTTATTTCACTATCGGCGCTGGCGACGAGCCGGATCGCTGCATGGTGCATAACCCGGGCTATGACTTCAACGACGCGCTGTTGCTTAGCGGCGCGGCGCTGTGGTGCGGCCTGACGGAACACTATCTGCGTTAATCACCGGAAACGGGAGGGCCATGCAATGAGCACTGTCACCGTAAGCGACACCCCCTATGTCGGCAGCGATCGTCTGCTGGTGGGGATTGTGCTGAGCGTTTTAACCTTCTGGCTGTTTGCCCAGTCGGTGATTAACGTCGTGCCGGCGATGAAAAGCAGTCTTGATATTTCTCTTGAGACCTTAACCCTGGCCGTCAGCCTCAGCGCGCTGTTCAGCGGCTGTTTCGTGGTGGCCAGCGGCGGCCTGGCGGACAAGTTTGGCCGCATGCGAATGACCACCCTCGGGCTGGGGCTGAGCATCGCCGGCAGCGCCATGCTGGTACTGGCCCAGGGGCCGGGGCTGTTCCTCGCCGGCCGGGTGCTGCAGGGGCTGTCGGCGGCGTGCATTATGCCGGCGACGCTGGCGCTGATTAAGACCTGGTACCAGGGGCGCGCGCGTCAGCGGGCGGTCAGCTTCTGGGTCATCGGCTCGTGGGGCGGCAGCGGCCTGTGCTCCTTCGTCGGCGGAGCTATCGCCACCGGCCTGGGCTGGCGCTGGATCTTTGTCTTTTCCATCGCCGTTGCCCTGGCGGCGCTGGCGTTACTGCGCGGCATGCCGGAGAGCCGCAGCGCCAGCGCCAGCCAGCAGAAGCTGGACGTTGGCGGCCTGCTGAGCCTTATCGCCGGGCTGGTGCTGGTGAATCTGTTTATCAGCAAAGGCCACGGCTGGGGCTGGAGCAGTCCGCTGTCGTTGAGCATGCTGGCGGGGGCGCTGATCGCTGGCGCGGTGTTTATTCGCAGCGGGCTGCGCAAAGGCGAGGCGGCGCTGATCGATTTTGCGCTGTTTCGCAACCGGGCGTACGGCGCGGCGGTGCTGTCGAACTTTCTGCTCAACGGGGCGATTGGCACCATGATGATCGCCAGCATCTGGCTGCAGCAGGGGCACCACCTGACGCCGCTGGAGAGTGGAATGATGACCCTCGGCTATCTGGTCACCGTCCTGGCGATGATCCGGGTCGGCGAGAAGCTGCTGCAGCGCTACGGCGCCCGGCTGCCGATGATGGCCGGCCCGGTGCTGACCGCCATCGCCATCGGCCTGATATCCTGCACCTTTCTCGATAAGGCGCTCTATATTGGCGTGGTGTTCGGCAGCAATGTGCTGTTCGGCCTTGGGCTGGGCTGCTACGCCACGCCGTCAACGGATACGGCGGTGGCCAACGCGCCGGAGAACAAAATTGGCGTCGCCTCGGGGATCTACAAGATGGGCAGCTCGCTGGGTGGGGCGATGGGGATTGCCGTGACGGCGTCACTTTTCGCGCTGTTTTTGCCGCTCGGTATGGCCCATGCCGCCCAGTATGCCCTGTGGTTCAACGCCGCCTTATGCCTGGGGGCGATGGCGGTGAGCGCGCTGCTGCTGCCGCGCGCCTCTCATAGCTGATGCTTTTTCAGCAGCGCGCGGAGCTGATGATAGGTTAACCCCAACAGCTCCGCCGCCTGCTTCTGATGATACTTCGCCTGCTCCAGACTCCGCTGCAGCAGGCGTTTTTCCTGCTGTAGCTGAAAATCGCGGAGATCCAGCGGCAGGGCGGGCAGTTCGTCCCCGGACGCGGCCTCCGGCACGGAGGCGGCGGTCTGACGGAAAGGGTTGAGGATAATGGCGTCCAGCTCGTGCTCGCTGTCGCCGTGGCGATAGACCGAGCGCTCGACGACGTTCTTCAGTTCACGAATATTTCCCGGCCAGCGGTAGCCGAGCAGCGTGGCGGTGGCTCGTTCGCTGAAGCCGGGAAACAGCGGCAGACCGAGCTCGCGGCACATCTGAATGGCAAACTGGTTGGCGAGCAGCATGATGTCGCTCTGCCGTTCGCGCAGCGGCGGGAGCTGCACCACGTCGAAGGCCAGACGGTCGAGCAGGTCGGCGCGGAAATGGCCTTCCTCCACCATCCGCGGCAGGTCGGCGTTGGTGGCGCACACCAGCCGGACGTTGACCTGCAGCGGCTGGCTGCCGCCCACGCGCTCCAGTTCGCCATATTCAATCACTCTTAACAGCTTCTCCTGCACCAGCATCGGGGCCGTCGCCAGCTCATCGAGAAACAGCGTCCCGCCGTCGGCGCGCTCGAAGCGTCCGGGATGGCGCTTGCTGGCGCCGGTGAAGGCCCCGGCTTCGTGGCCAAACAGCTCCGAATCGAGCAGGTTATCATTCAGCGCCGCGCAGTTCAGCGAGATAAACGGCCCCTGCCAGCGGGCGGAGAGGTAGTGCAGACGGTTGGCGATAAGCTCTTTCCCGGTACCGCGCTCGCCGATGACCAGCACCGGCTTGTCCAGCGGAGCCAGTCTTGAAACCTGTTCCAGCACCTCGAGAAAGCTGTTGGCCTCGCCCAGCAAATTATCCTTGTACTGCGCCATGATGAATTTCGCCATTAAGTAGTGTGATTAACCAGGTGACTGTAGCAATGCCCTGCCTATTTCGCAACCACTCTGTTTAAAATCAATAAGATAAAAAGTTGGCACGCCATTTGCATTAGCTAAGCCACAGGTGAATGCCTGCAACCAGAACTATGAGGACTGAAATTATGGGTATTTTTTCTCGTTTTGCCGACATCGTGAACGCCAACATCAACTCCCTGCTGGAGAAAGCCGAGGACCCGCAAAAGCTGGTGCGTCTGATGATCCAGGAGATGGAAGACACGCTGGTTGAGGTACGTTCCACGTCGGCCCGCGCGCTGGCGGAAAAGAAACAGCTGACCCGTCGTATTGAGCAGGCGGTCGCCCAGCAGGCGGAATGGCAGGAAAAGGCCGAGCTGGCCCTGCGCAAAGAGAAAGAGGATCTGGCCCGGGCGGCGCTGATCGAAAAACAGAAGCTGACCGACCTTATTGCTCAGCTGGATCACGAAGTGCAGCTGGTGGATGAAACGCTGGCGCGCATGAAGAAAGAGATTGGCGAGCTGGAGAACAAACTCAGCGAAACCCGCGCTCGTCAGCAGGCGCTGGCGCTGCGACATCAGGCGGCGAGTTCGTCCCGCGATGTGCGTCGCCAGCTGGACAGCGGTAAACTGGATGAGGCGATGGCGCGCTTTGAATCCTTTGAACGTCGCATCGATCAGATGGAAGCGGAAGCGGAGAGTCACCGCTTTGGCAAGCAGCAGACGCTGGATCAGCAGTTTGCCGAACTGAAAGCGGACGATGAAATCAGCGAGCAGCTGGCGGCATTGAAAGCCAAAATGAATCAGTCCAACCAGTAAGTACGATTGCGCGGCGCGGCGTTGCGCCGCGGCTCACCCCCTGTAAGGAGTACACATGAGCATGCTTTTTCTCGCCATTCCGTTGACGCTGTTTGTGCTGTTTGTTCTGCCGGTCTGGCTGTGGCTGCACTACAACAATCGCGGCGCCAACGGGACGCTGACGCAAAATGAGCAGCAACGGCTGCTGCAGTTGACCGATGACGCGAAGCGGATGCGCGAGCGCATTCAGGCGCTGGAAGCGATCCTGGATGCCGAACATCCGAACTGGAGAGACCAATAATGGCTGGACTGGATCTGAATAAAAAACTATGGCGTATCCCGCAGCGCGGGATGGTCAAGGGCGTCTGCGCGGGTATTGCTCAGCATCTTGATGTCCCGGTGAAGCTGGTGCGCCTGATTACCGTGCTGGCGATGATTTTTGGCCTCTTTTTCTTCGTCCTGGTGGCCTACATCATTCTGACCTTCGCCCTGGACCCGATGCCGGACAGTGAGCTTTACGGCCACAAAGCGCCGAGCAATGGCGATCTGCTGGCCGCCGTGGATGCCGAACTGGCCTCCGGCGAACAGCGTCTGCGTGAGATGGAACGGTACGTCACCTCCGACACCTTCACGCTGCGCAGCCGCTTTCGTCAGCTGTAAATCCTGTTGTTAACGAGTGAGGCAACGCATGAATAGCAAATGGCAACGCGCCGGGCAGCAGGTTAAGCCCGGCCTGAAAATCGTCGGTAAGCTGGCGCTGCTGACCGCGCTGCGTTATGGCCCGGCGGGCGTTGCCGGCTGGGCGGTCAAATCGGTCGCGCGACGGCCGCTGAAAATGCTGCTGGCGGTGGCGCTGGAGCCGCTGCTCAGCCGGCTGGCCAACCGCGTCACGCGCGGGATGAAATAACGCCGTCGTGGGGAAGGCGCAAAAGGATTAACGTTCTCCTGCTTATCCCCGGCAGATAGCTTATGATGACGAGACACACCTTCAGGGCATAACGGACTGGCGATGAAGCGACTGAAAACTGAATTGAATGCGCTGGTCAACCGCGGGGTTGACCGGCATTTACGGCTGGCGGTGACCGGCCTGAGCCGCAGCGGCAAAACGGCGTTTATCACCGCGCTGGTCAACCAACTGCTGAATATTCACACCGGCGCCCGCCTGCCGCTGCTGAGCGCTGCGCGCGAAGAGCGACTGCTCGGCGTCAAGCGCGTACCGCAGCGGGACTTCGGCATTCCGCGATTCACCTACGATGAAGGGCTGGCCCAGCTGTACGGCCAGCCCCCCATGTGGCCAACCCCGACGCGCGGCGTTAGCGAGATCCGTCTCGCGCTGCGCTACCGTTCCAACGACTCCCTGCTGCGCCATTTTAAAGACACCTCCACACTGTACCTGGAGATCGTCGACTATCCGGGCGAGTGGCTGCTCGATCTGCCGATGCTGGCGCAGGATTATCTGAGCTGGTCGCGGCAGATGACCGGACTCCTGCAGGGACAGCGTGCGGAGTGGTCGACCCGCTGGCGGCAGTTGTGCGCCGGGCTGGATCCGCTGGCCCCTGCCGACGAGGCACGGCTGGCCGAGATCGCCGCCGCCTGGACGGATTATCTGCACGCCTGTAAGCGTGAAGGGCTGCACTTTATCCAGCCCGGACGCTTTGTCCTGCCCGGCGAAATGGCCGGCGCGCCGGCGCTACAGTTTTTCCCATGGCCTGACGTCGATGCCGTTGGCGAAGCCAAGCTGGCGCAGGCCGATAAACACAGCAACGCCGGCATGCTGCGCGAACGCTACAAGTACTACTGCGAAAAAGTGGTGAAGGGGTTCTACAAAGAGCACTTCCTGCGCTTCGACCGACAGATTGTGCTGGTGGACTGCCTGCAGCCGCTGAACAGCGGGCCGCAGGCGTTTAACGATATGCGCCTGGCGCTGACCCAGCTGATGCAAAGCTTCCATTACGGGCAGCGCACCCTGTTCCGCCGGCTGTTTTCGCCGGTCATCGACAAGCTGCTGTTCGCCGCCACCAAAGCCGACCACGTCACGGTGGATCAGCACAGCAATATGGTGTCGCTCCTGCAGCAGCTGATCCAGGACGCGTGGCAGAATGCCGCCTTCGAGGGGATCAGTATGGATTGCCTGGGGCTGGCGTCCATTCAGGCGACCCAGAGCGGGCTGATTGAGCTGAACGGCGAGAAAATCCCCGCCCTGCGCGGCAATCGGCTGAGCGACGGCCAGCCGTTGACCATCTATCCCGGCGAGGTGCCGGCGCGCCTGCCGGGGCAGGCCTTCTGGCAGCAGCAGGGATTTCAGTTTGAAAACTTTCGTCCGCAGGTCATGGATGTCGATCGGCCCTTGCCGCACATTCGCCTCGACGCGGCGCTGGAATTTTTGATTGGAGATAAACTGCGATGAGCGAACCGTTAAAACCGCGGATTGATTTTGATGGCCCGCTGCAGGCGGAAAAAACGCCGCCGCTGAAAAGCGCCCGCGCCTTCGACCGACGGGAAGCCGACAACTTCGCGCCGGCGCTTCTGGTGACCGGCGAAGAGGAAGAGGGGGCGGCAGAGGCGGTGGTGGAATCGGTGCTGCGGCCGAAACGCAGTCTGTGGCGGCGGATGGTCAGCGCTGGCCTGGCGATCTTCGGCGTCAGCGTCGTGGCGCAAGGGGTACAGTGGACCGCCAACGCCTGGCAGACGCAGGACTGGATAGCGCTGGGCGGCTGCGCTGCCGGGGCGCTGATCGTCGGCGCCGGCGTCGGATCGGTGGCCACCGAGTGGCGCCGCCTGTGGCGACTGCGCCAGCGCGCCCACGAACGCGATGAAGCCCGCGATATGCTGCACAGTCACGCGGTTGGCAAAGCGAAATCCTTCTGTGAGAAGCTGGCGCAGCAGGCGGGTCTGGATCAGTCGCATCCGGCGCTGCAGCGCTGGTATGCCGCCATCCACGAAACGCAAAGCGACCGGGAAGTGGTCAGCCTCTATGCCCAGCTGGTGCAGCCGGTGCTCGATGCCCAGGCGCGGCGGGAAATCAGCCGTTCGGCGGCGGAGTCGACGCTGATGATCGCCGTCAGTCCGCTGGCGCTGGTGGATATGGCGTTTATCGCCTGGCGCAATCTGCGGCTGATCAACCGAATTGCCACCCTGTACGGCATTGAGCTGGGGTATTACAGCCGCCTGCGTCTGTTTCGCCTGGTGCTGCTGAATATCGCTTTCGCCGGCGCCAGCGAACTGGTGCGCGAGGTGGGCATGGACTGGATGTCGCAGGATCTGGCGGCCCGGCTGTCGGCGCGCGCCGCGCAGGGCATCGGCGCCGGTCTGCTTACCGCCCGCCTTGGTATCAAGGCGATGGAGCTGTGCCGCCCGCTGCCGTGGATCGCCGATGATAAACCGCGGCTCGGCGATTTTCGTCGCGAGCTGATTGGCCAGCTGAAAGAGACCCTGCAGAAAAGCAAAACCAGTCCGGAGAAGTAACCTCCGCTCAGAGACATCGCCGGGCGGCGGTTTGGCCTTGCCCGGCCTGCGAGGTCGAGTCCAGGCTTGCGCACCTGCCGCGCCGCGGGCAATGTCCGGTCATACGCATTCCGCCGCCAGCCACTCGCTGAAGGCGCGAAAGCGCGGGCGCGAGCGGTTCTCCTGCGGACAAATCAGATCATAGCCAAAGGGAGATTCCGCCTCGTCTTCGGACAAGGCTACCAGTCTCCCGGTGGCGAGCAGCGGCTGGATCAGCGTTTTACGCCCCATCACGACCCCGAGTCCATTCAGCGCCATCTCGATGGCCAGCGAGTGGTTGTTCACCGCGTAATACCGGCCGTCAAAGGGTAACGCCTGTCCGCTTTGCTGGCACCACAGGCGCCATTCGGCAAACTGATCCTGCACGTCGGTGGATTCGCAGGCATGGATCCAGACGATCGCCGCCGCGTCGCCGCCGCTCAGCGGGCGATACTGCCGGCGATACTCCGGAGAGCAGACCGGCAGCAAACTTTCCGCCATCAACCGCTGTTGATAAAGATCGGGATAGCGCGTGGCGCCGTAATAAATCGCGAGGTCCACCCGCTCCTCGTTAAAATCCATCACCCCGGCGCGGACGCGAAACTGTAGATTTAGTCCCGGCCACTGGGCCTGGAAGCGGGGCAGACGCGGCATCAGCCAAAGATGGGCCAGGGTCGGCGCAATACCAATATGCAGCGTGCCGCGCAGATCCTGTTCGCGAATATCCTCAATTTCATCGTTAATCGCCCGCAGCGAATGGCTCAACGTCGTCAGCAGGCGTTTGCCTTCCTCCGTCAGCGCCAGTTTACGCGTCATGCGAATAAACAGGCGAAAGCCGATATGCATCTCCAGCTTGCGGATCCGATGGCTGACCGCCCCCTGGGTCAGGTTCATTTCATGCGCGGCGAGGGTAAAACTCAAATGGCGGGCGGTCACCTCAAAGGTCTGCAGCAGCGCAAGGATGCTTTGTTGTTCAAGCACAGGTTGTCTCCCTTATGCATTAATTTGCTTCATGCATAGGCCGATTTAATTCGTTTGTTACGCCAGTTTGGCCGGTTTTAAATAGTTATATCGTAACTAAACCGAGGTATACCATGTCAGGACTCAAAATTGTGGTGATTGGCGGCGGCTCCAGCTACACCCCGGAACTGATTGAAGGTTTGCTTAACCGCTATCACGAGATGCCGGTCGCTTCGCTATGGTTGGTGGACATTGAAGAGGGCAGAGAGAAAGTCGAGATCATCGCCGGACTGGCGCGGCGAATGATCGCCAAAGCCGGGCTGACCATCGAGGTGGTGGCTACCCTGGATCGGGAGAGCGCCCTGCGCGATGCCGATTTCGTCTGCTCGCAGTTTCGCGCCGGCTGCCTTGACGCCCGCATCAGCGATGAACGTATTTCCCTCAAGTATGGCCTGATCGGCCAGGAGACCAACGGCCTTGGGGGCTTCGCCAATGCCTGCCGTACCATTCCCATCGCCCTGGCGATTGGTGCCGATATGGAACGACTCTGCCCTGACGCCTGGCTGCTGAACTTTACCAACCCGTCGGGGATGGTGACCGAAGCGATCCTGCGCCACAGTCGCATCAAAGCCGTCGGCCTGTGTAATGTGCCGGTGATTATGCAAAAAGGGGTGACCAACCTGCTGCAATGCGCTGACGAAAAGGAGGTAGTGATGCAGGTCGCCGGCCTGAACCACTTTATCTTCGTGCGCCAGATCCTGCACAAAGGAAAAGAGTGGCTGCCGGAGGTCATCGCCGAGATCAATGCCGGTCGGGATCCGCTGGTGCCGCGCAACATTCCGCCGTTCCGTTGGCCGTCGCATCTCCTGCAGGGCTTAGGCATGATCCCCTGCGCCTATCTGCGTTATTACTACATGAAGGACGATCTGCTGCGTCAGGAGCTGGCGGAGGCGGGCGGCGAAGGGACCCGTGGCGAAGTGGTTAAGCAACTGGAAAAAACCTTGTTTGAACAGTACAGCGACCCGCACCTCGCGGTTAAACCGAAGGCGCTGGAGGGCCGTGGCGGTCAGTACTATTCCGAGGCGGCCTGCGAGCTGATGAATGCCATCTACAATGACAAGCGCATTATCATGCACGTCAACACGCGCAACAACGGCGCCATCAATGGCCTGCCGGATGACTGTGCGGTGGAGGTCAGCTCGCTGATCACCGCTTCCGGTCCGCTGCCCCTCAACGTGGCGCCGTTCCCTGACGATACCCTGCGTTTGCTGCAGCTGATGAAATCTTTCGAACAGCTGACCATCGAGGCCGCCATCACCGGCAATCGCCATACGGCGTGGCGCGCGCTGGTGCTGAATCCGCTGATTGTCAGCGGCGAGAAGCTCGAACAAGCGTTGGATGAAGTGATCGCCCATAACCGCCAGTGGCTGCCTGCCTTCCATGCTTAACCCACCATTAACCGGCCGGATGGCCGGTTAATTGACCACTGACCGCCTGACTTTACGGCGCAACGCCCATTTTTCCGCCATGCTGTCAATAATTGTTGACAGTTAGCTTCCCGAAAGTCCATTCCTGGCCTATTATTCTCCGGTCATTGGCACTTTTAGGGTGAACACTCCCATGCGTCTTGAAGTCTTTTGTGAAGACCGCCTCGGTCTGACTCGTGAATTGCTCGATTTGCTGGTGCTGCGCGGCATTGATCTGCGTGGTATCGATATTGACCCTATTGGCCGTATCTACCTCAATTTTGCCGAACTGGAGTTCGCCACCTTCAGCAGCCTGATGGCAGAGATCCGCCGTATCGCCGGCGTGACAGACGTGCGCACCGTGCCGTGGATGCCATCCGAGCGTGAACATCTGGCGCTGAGCGCGCTGCTGGTGGCGATGCCGGAGCCGGTGCTGTCGCTGGATACCAAAGGCAGGGTCGAACTGGCCAACCCCGCCAGCTGCCTGCTGTTTGGCCAAAGCCAGGCGAAGCTGCGCAACCATCCGGTGGCGCAACTGATCGACGATTTTAACGTCCAGCGCTGGCTGGAAAGCAGCCCGCAAGAGACGCTGGCGGAGCATGTGGTGGTGAATGGGCAGAACTACCTGCTGGAAGTGACCCCGGTTTATCTGGAAGGGGAGCATAACGAGCGAGTGCTGACCGGCGCCGTGGCGATGCTGCGCTCAACCGTGCGCATGGGACGCCAGCTGCAGACCATGACCAGCCAGGACACCAGCGCCTTCAGCCAGATCCTCGCGGTGGGGCCGAAAATGCGCCACGTGGTGGAGCAAGCGCGTAAGCTGGCGATGCTCAGCGCGCCGCTGCTGATTGTCGGCGACACCGGCACGGGTAAAGATCTGCTGGCGCACGCCTGCCATCTGGCCAGTCCGCGGGCGGGCAAACCCTATCTGGCGCTCAACTGCGGCTCCATTCCTGAGGACGCCGTTGAGAGCGAGCTGTTCGGTGACGCGCTGCAGGGCAAAAAAGGCTTCTTCGAGCAAGCTAACGGCGGCTCGGTGCTGCTGGATGAAATTGGCGAGATGTCGCCGCGAATGCAGACCAAGCTGCTGCGCTTCCTCAACGACGGCACCTTCCGCCGCGTCGGCGAGGATCATGAAGTGCACGTCGATGTGCGGGTGATCTGCGCGACGCAGAAAAACCTGGTCGAGCTGGTGCAGAAAGGGCTGTTCCGGGAAGATCTTTACTATCGCCTCAATGTCCTGACGCTGTATCTGCCGCCGCTGCGCGACTGCCCGCAGGACATTATGCCGCTGACCGAGCTGTTCGTGGCGCGCTTTGCCGATGAGCAGGGGATCCCCCGACCGAAGCTCTCCGCCGATCTCAGTACGGTGCTTACCCGCTACAGCTGGCCCGGCAACGTCCGCCAGCTGAAGAATGCCGTTTATCGCGCGCTAACCCAGCTGGAAGGATTCGAGCTGCGTCCGCAGGATATTTTGCTGCCGGACCACGACGTCGCCTCGCTGCCGGTGGGCGAGGAGGCCATGGAAGGATCGCTGGACGATATTACCCGCCGCTTTGAGCGCTCGGTATTGACCCAGCTCTATCGCAGCTACCCCAGCACCCGTAAGCTGGCAAAGCGGCTGGGGGTGTCGCATACCGCCATCGCCAATAAGCTGCGCGAATATGGTTTGAGTCAGAAAAAGGGCGACGAATAATCGCTGAACGCCGGCGACGCTCGTCGCCGGTATCCCGGCCTGCAAAGCGGGCTAAACCTGTATATACTGGTTTTTTAATCCTTTTTCCGGGGTGGTGCATATTGGCGTCGCGTCGCGCGATCGGGCAATGGCTGACATTGCTGCTGCTCTCAATTCTCTTTTCCTCGCTGCTGTTACGCATTCATCTGCCGGCAGCGCTGCTGCTGGGGCCGCTGATTGCCGGTCTCATTTTGAGCCTGCGCGGGGTGAAGCTGAGGATCCCCCGCGCCTGTTATCTGGCGGCTCAGGCTATCGTCGGCTGTATGATCGCCCGCGCCATTAACCCCTCCGTTTTTGGCGTGCTGTTCAACAACTGGGCGCTGGTGCTGGCGATCCTGTTAACGACCCTGGCGATCAGCGGCCTCACCGGCTGGCTGCTGGTCCGCTACAGCGCGCTGCCGGGCGCCACCGGCGCCTGGGGAAGCTCTCCCGGCGGGGCGTCGGCAATGGTAGTGATGGCTCAGGAGTACGGGGCTGATGTACGCCTGGTGGCGCTGATGCAGTATCTGCGAGTGCTGTTTGTCGTCGGCGCGGCGGCGCTGGTGGTGCGCTATGCCCTGGGCAACGAGGCGCAAACAATGAGCCAGGCTATCGTCTGGTTTCCACCGTTGACCCTTCATTTCCCTTTAACGCTGCTGCTGACAGCGGCGGGCTGCTGGCTGGGCGTGCGGCTGCGCATTCCTTCCGGCGCCATGCTGCTGCCGATGCTGCTCGGCGCGCTGGCCCAGGGGGGCGGCTGGGTGATGCTGGAGCTGCCGGAGTGGCTGCTGGCGATGGCCTACGCGGTGCTGGGCTGGACGGTGGGACTGCAGTTTAACAAGGCGGTGTTTCTGTTGGCCCTGAAGACGCTGCCGCAGATTATCGCCTCCATTCTTGGGCTGATCCTGATGTGCGCCCTGATGGCACTCGGCCTGACCCACATTCTGCAGATGGATTTCATGACCGCCTATCTGGCCACCAGCCCTGGCGGACTCGACACGGTGGCGATTATCGCCGCCGGCACCCGGGCGGATATGTCGTTTATTATGGCGCTTCAGACGCTGCGGCTGTTTACCATCCTGCTGACCGGCCCGGCGATGGCGCGGGCTATTTCCCGCTATGCGCCGCGGCAATAAAAAGCCCCCGCAGAGCGAGGGCTGAGTACATAGCATGTCCGCAGGCGCGATGCCCCCAGGCAGTCTGTTATCAGGCTTTCAGGGCGGCCAGCGCGGCGTCGTAGTCCGGCTCTTCGGTGATTTCGTTCACCAGCTGGCTGTAGACAACCTGATCGTTTTCATCGATAACGACCACCGCGCGAGCGGCCAGGCCCGCCAGCGGACCGGCGGCGATGGCGACGCCGTAGTCAGCGAGGAACGAGGCGCCGCGCAGCGTGGAAAGGGTCACCACGTTGCTCAGGCCTTCCGCGCCGCAGAAGCGGGACTGGGCGAACGGCAGGTCAGCGGAAATGCACAGCACCACGGTGTTGTCCAGTTCAGCGGCCAGCTGGTTGAATTTACGCACTGATGCGGCGCACACGCCGGTATCAATGCTCGGGAAAATATTCAGTACTTTACGTTTGCCGGCGTACTGGCTCAGCGCGACGTCAGAGAGATCTTTGGCGACCAGCGTAAACGGCTGCGCTTTAGCGCCTGCCTGCGGAATGGTGCCCTGAACAGAAACGGGGTTGCCCTGGAAATGCACGGTTTGTGACATGGTTATCTTCCTGTTTACATATAGTTAACGTCGGGAGTAGTGTATGACATCCGCCAGCTACACGGCAAACCCTATTTAACATTTACCAGAGAGGACAAGGGAATGCGCAACGTGCGAGTGTATGAGGAAGCCTGGCCGCTCCACACCCCCTTTGTGATCGCCCGCGGCAGCCGCAGCGAGGCAAAAGTGGTGGTGGTGGAACTGGAAGAGGACGGTGTGAAAGGGGTGGGGGAATGCACCCCGTATCCCCGCTATGGCGAGAGCATCGCTTCGGTCATGGCCCAGGTGATGGCGATCGGCGAGCAGCTGGAGGCGGGACTTACCCGCGAACAGCTGCAGCGGCTGCTGCCGGCAGGCGCCGCGCGCAATGCCATTGACTGCGCCCTGTGGGATCTGCAGGCGCGGCGCGAAGGCAAAACCTTGCCCCAGCTGCTCGGAGTGACGTTGCCAAACCGGGTGATCACCGCCCAGACGGTGGTCATTGGCACGGCGGATCAGATGGCGGCCAGCGCCGCGGCGCTGTGGCAGAAGGGCGCTCAGCTGTTGAAGGTGAAGCTCGACGACCGGCTGATCAGCGAGCGGTTAATCGCTATCCGTCAGGCGGCGCCGGAGGCTACGCTGATTGTCGACGCCAATGAATCCTGGCACAGCGAGGGGCTGGCGGCGCGCTGCCAGCTGCTGGCGGACCTCGGCGTGGCGATGCTTGAGCAGCCGCTCCCTGCCGACGCCGATGCGGCGCTGGAAAATTTCGTCCATCCGCTGCCGATTTGCGCCGACGAGAGCTGCCATACCCGGGAGAGCCTGCCCAGGCTGCGCGGACGCTATGAGATGGTCAATATCAAACTGGACAAAACGGGCGGCCTGACCGAAGCGCTGGCCCTCGCCGAGGAGGCAGAACGACAGGGCTTTGGACGGATGCTGGGCTGTATGCTCTGCACCTCGCGCGGGATCGCCGCCGCGCTACCCCTGGCGCCGCTGGCGCGCTTCGCCGACCTCGACGGCCCGACATGGCTGGCGGTGGATGTCGAGCCGGCGCTGCGGTTCAGCACCGGCGTGCTTCATCTTTAAGCCTGCCAGCGCAGCAGGTCGGTCATCGCCGGCAGGTAACGCTCGGTTGCCTCGTCGGCGGAGACCGGCGGGAACTCAGCGGTAATGCAGGGGAGTCCGATATCAGCGCACCAGCTGCCAAAGGAACCTGGGGTGTCGTAGCCCACGCTGCCGACCAGCGGTAGTGAGAAGGCGTCGGCCAGCCAGTGTCCCAGCGGGCTGTGTCCCGGGTCTTCGATGCAGGCCAGCGGATCGTGAAAGGAGATCACCCACGCCGGATGGATCTGATGGATCAACTGACACAGGGCCTGGGTCTCTCGCTCCGAGCCCGGCTGTTCGCCGGTCAATAACACCACGTCTCGTTCCGTCGCCGCGCTGTTCCAGCGGTACACCGTTTCCCCTTGTCTCCAGTTAGCGGCCGGAAAGTTACGGTTGAGGTCAACGCCGCGGGCGTTGGCGCGCAGCCCGAGCTGACAGCCGTCAGGATTGACCGTCAGCACCACGTGGTGGCGGCGCAGCTCCGGCTTCAGGGTGCGCAGGGCGCAGGAGAGGGTCACAATCGACGAATTCTCATCGCCGTGGGTGCCGGCAATAATCAGGCCGCTGCGGCTGTCGGCCATCGGCGCAGGAAACCACAGCAGCGGCGCGCCCAGTTCCGAGCTGCCGTACTGCCGGGTCCCCGGCGGAAAGTCGCCGCGCTGCGGGCGAGGACGTGAAATAGACATAGGGCTTCCTGTGTGTCGTTATTATGTAGTGTTGGCGAAAAGCGTGTTGGAATCAAACCCATTCCCTGAGGCGTGAAATCCGACGGCACATCAATTTTCTATCATATGTTGTTTGCAATTTCAGGTGATGAAACAAATAATTATCGCTCTGTTGGCGGTGTTTTTTTCTCATTTTAAAGGGGATCTTATGAAGTATCCTGTCGCTTTGACATGCGGCGCGCTGTGGTTAGCCAGCGTATCTTCTCTGGCCTGGGCGGCGGACGTACCGCCGGGCACGGTACTGGCGAAAAACCAGCTGTTAGTGCGCCATATCAAAGATGAACCCGCCTCGTTAGATCCCGCTAAAGCGGTGGGCCTGCCGGAAATTCAGGTGATCCGCGATCTGTTTGAAGGTTTAGTCAATCAGGATGCGAAAGGCAACCTGATCCCGGGCGTGGCGACCCGCTGGCAGAGCAACGATAACCGCGTCTGGACCTTTACCCTGCGCGATAACGCCCGCTGGTCCGATGGCACGCCGGTCACCGCTGAGGACTTCGTCTATAGCTGGCGGCGTCTGGTGGACCCGAAAACCACCTCGCCGTTCGCCTGGTTTGCCGCGCTGGCGGGGATCGCCAACGCGCAGAACATCATTGACGGCAAAGCCGCGCCGGAGACCCTGGGGGTCACCGCCGTCGACGCCCACACTCTGCGGGTGCAGCTGGATAAGCCGCTGCCGTGGTTCAGCAACCTGACCGCCAGCTTTGCCTTCTACCCGGTACAAAAGGCGAACGTCGACAGCGGGGCAAACTGGACGCGGCCCGGCAGCCTGGTGGGCAATGGCGCCTATGTTCTGAAAGATCGCGTCGTGAATGAAAAGCTGGTAGTGGTACCCAACACCCACTACTGGGATAACGCCAAAACGGTGATCCAGCAGGTCACCTTTGTGCCGATCAACCAGGAGTCCGCCGCCACCAAACGCTATCTGGCCGGCGATATCGATATCACCGAATCTTTCCCGAAAAATATGTATCAGAAGCTGCTGAAGGATATTCCGGGGCAGGTGTATACCCCGCCGCAGCTGGGCACCTACTATTACGCCTTTAATACCCAAAAAGGGCCGACGGCGGACGAGCGGGTGCGACTGGCGCTGAGTATGACCATCGATCGCCGGGTGATGGCGGAGAAGGTGCTGGGGACCGGGGAAAAACCGGCCTGGCGCTTTACCCCGGACGTAACGGCGGGCTTCACGCCGCAGCCGTCGCAGTTTGAGAGCATGAGTCAGGCCGAGCTTAACGCTCAGGCGAAAGCCCTGTTGGCTGCCGCCGGCTATGGCCCGAATCGCCCGCTGAAGCTGACGCTGCTGTATAACACCTCTGAGAACCACCAGAAGATTGCCATCGCGGTGGCGTCGATGTGGAAGAAGAACCTCGGCGTGGAAGTGAAGCTGCAGAATCAGGAGTGGAAAACCTATATCGACAGCCGCAACACCGGCAATTTCGATGTGATCCGCGCCTCGTGGGTAGGGGATTACAACGAGCCGTCCACCTTCCTGTCGCTGCTGACCTCCACCCACAGCGGAAATATCTCCCGCTTTAACGATCCGGCATACGATAAAATCCTCGCGCAGGCGGCGGTGGAAAATTCAGCCAAAGCGCGTAACGACGATTACAACGCGGCGGAGAAGATCATTATGGTCAAAGCGCCGATTGCGCCGATCTACCAGTACACCAACGGTCGGCTGATTAAGCCGTGGCTGAAAGGCTATCCGATCACCAACCCGGAAGATGTGGCCTATAGCCGTACCATGTATATCGTGAAGCACTGATCGGTACTGGTTTCCTGATTACGCCACGTAACCACGTATAAACCCAGAACTGGCGCGGCTTGCGGCGCCAGTTATTTATTAATAAGTTAATCAGCCAATTGAGAATTTGGTGCTTTAAGCTTTGCCAGAACTTAAAATTTATATCGTCATTTCCTATAATGATGAACCAGAACTAAATAATATTCGATGTTCGAAATATATAAAAAAGCTGTCCTTTGCATATTATATGTTCAGTAACTGGTTGCACCGAAGATCGACTTAAGTGAAAATACCAGTTTTCTGTAATCCTGAATTACTAACAATGTACATTGATTTCATATGTCCGGTATGTTCGGTAGCACCATAGAATAGACGAGGGGAAACTATTTCTGTTATAACTGTCTGAAATAATCTTTGTTAAAGAAGGAAATTAATGATGGCAAACATACTTCGCTCAATACCTATGCTATTAGTGATTGGTTTTAATCTATTGCTGGCCATCCTGTTTAGTTTGATCTATGCCAGGAAGCATCCCGAAACTGATCTATTCATCATCATAACATTTACTGGTATGTTATTAATTTCCACATATATTATAAATTTCTACTCTGTTCCGACCTTTGCAACTAGTGAGAAAAAGAAAATAAAAGGTGTCTTTCCCGGACGAAGAGGTAAGCTAAAAAGAATTATTACAGACTCGATGGTACTAATCCTGGTTTTTTTTGTATCAGGCTCAATAGTATTTTCAGGGAGTGATTTGAATTATGGTCTTACTCTCTTAGCCATTTCAACAGGCTATTTTACTTTCTTGTTTGTTAATTATTATTTTTTGTGTATGTCAAGAGTAAAAGAAAAGATAGTCAAAATAATAAATAAAATCCTTTTTATTGTGTTCTCGATTATATTGTTTTTTTCTAAGATGATTGCAAATGGTTTTGTTAAAGAGTTTTTTGATGTTGATATCGCTAAAGTTCCTTATATTAGTTGGTCATTCTCGATTCTGTTTGCCATTCCATTTTTTTTGATTACTTCCCACGTGGGGGGGATGATTTTAGAAAGTACAACAGATTTATTCAGGATAAGAAAAATTAAAGTGCCTTCGATGATTCATTATTCGATACTTTGTTTATCTTGCGTTTTTTTTAGCATTAGTTATATTTCTTATTTGGGTAGCGCAGGTTGGTTATTTAATGCTGTGACCAAAAAGATTTATTCTTATGATACCAGGAGCTCTTTTCAATGCAATAATAAGTACTGGACGATTCCAGAGTTAGGGAAAGATGCGAGGTATCTCGCTGAAACATCTGATAGTTACCGTGTTATCTATATTAGAGGGAATAAAATTAATGTGGAAGTGGTAAAATGTGGAAAAAAAGAAGGATATATCCGTTTTCCCATTGAAAATGCTAACGATATATTAAAAAAGCCGGTTCCACAGGGAGGCTGACTCACGTAAGGCTGCGAATATTGAGTCTTGATTTAGTGCGGATAGAGGTACATCTTGCCACAGTTCTAAACACGATCCAGGTTAGCGCTCACGGCGCTGATGGCGGTCTCGGGAATGATGATTGCCCTGGCGTCCAGCTATCCAGTTTATATGCTGGGCAGGGCGCTCATTGGGATCGTCATCGGCGGCTTCTGGTCTATGTCGGCCGCAACGGCCATTCGCCTGGTGCCGCAACGTCAGGTCCCCCGCGCATTGGCCATCTTTAACGGCGGCAACGCGCTGGCCACCGTTGTGGCAGCGCCGCTGGGCAGCTACCTGGGGGCCACCGTCGGCTGGCGCGGCGCCTTTTTATGTCTCGTCCCGCTGGCGATGGTGGCCTTCGTCTGGCAATGCGTTAGCCTGCCGTCGATGAAAAGCCAGCGCGCACCACAGCCGCAGGGAACCGTGCTGGGTCTGTTCCGCCGCTCGACGGTATTCCTTGGATTGCTGGCCTGCGGGCTGTTTTTTATGGGGCAGTTTACCTTATTTACCTATGTGCGACCGTTTCTGGAGACCGTGACCCGAGTCAGTTCCTCTGGTCTGTCCCTGATATTGCTGGCGATGGGTACCGCCGGTTTTGTCGGCACGCTGCTTATTTCGAGCGCGCTGAACGCCCGGTTTTATCCGACGCTGGTGGCTATCCCTTTGGTCATGGCCGCGATTGCCGGAACGCTTCTGCTGGCCGGACGCCACCCGGGATCAGTCGCCGTACTGTTAAGCCTGTGGGGCCTGCTGGCGACGGCCGCACCCACCGGCTGGTGGATGTGGATTGCGCGGACGCTGCCCGAGGATGCGGAGGCGGGCGGTGGTCTGATGGTCGCCGTGATCCAGCTATCGATTGCCCTCGGGTCAACGGCAGGCGGCCTGGTGTTTGATAGTCTGGGATGGCGCAGCAATTTTGCACTGAGCGGTCTGTTACTGCTGGCGGCGGCAGGGGCGACTTTTCTGCTCTCTGCCAAAATCAGCTCATCTCAGCGCACGCCGATTAATGAGCTGGATGCATAAGTCAAATCACAAATGACAGGGTAATCACGGCGACGTTTATGGCCTACCATGATGGTTAAACAAGATGAGGGCTGACCATGGAATATTGCGTATTAAGTAACAACCGTAAAATGCCGATGCTGGGTTTTGGCGTTTTTAAGGTAACCGATAAAGCAGAGTGTAAGCGGTCGGTGCTGAACGCCATTCGCACCGGCTACCGCCTCATCGATACCGCCGCCGTCTACGATAATGAAGATGCGGTGGGGGAGGCCGTTCGCGAAGCCATCGCCGAAGGTCTGTGTACCCGCGAGGCGCTATTTATTACCTCCAAACTGTGGGTTCAGGACATGGCCAACGCCGGAATGGCGAAAGCCGGGATTGCCGCGTCCTTAAAAAAATCCGGGCTGGAATACTTCGATCTATATCTGTTGCATCAGGCGATGGGCGATTATTTCAGCGCCTGGCGCGCGCTGGAGGAGGCTTATGAAGCCGGTACCCTCAAAGCGATCGGCGTGTCCAATTTCTATGCCCATGTGTTAGCTAACTTCTGCGAAACCGTCAGAATCAGGCCGATGGTGAATCAGGTCGAACTACATCCTTATTTCGCGCAGCCCGCGGCGCTGGAAACCATGATGCACTATCACGTTCAGCCGGAAGCCTGGGCGCCGTTAGGCGGTGGCAGACATAATCCGTATGAAGAGGCTATGCTGCAGGAGATTGCCGATGCCCACCAAAAAACCGTTGCTCAGGTGGTCCTGCGCTGGAACGTGCAGCGAGGCGTCACGGTCATTCCTAAATCCACCCGCCAGGAGCGTATTGAAGAGAACTTTGCCATCTGGGATTTCTCGCTCACCGCGCGCGAAATGGCGCAAATTAGCGATCTGGATTTAGGTTACGTTGGCGAAGCAGTGAAACACTTTAACCCTGAATTCGTTCGCGGCTGTCTGGGGGTGAAAATCCACGACTGATCGTGGCTCAGCGTGAAGCCTGCTTCATTTAGCTGCCAGCGCCGCGGCGACGGGTTCGGTATGCTGGTTAGCGCCCACGCGTGTGCCGCGACGGTTGTCGATGCGGTAGTCGACCGTCACGGGCTGCGGGCCGGCGGGGGTGACGGTCAGCTCCCTGATCATCTGGCCGGCGTCCGGCGGCAGGGTCCGGGTGGTTTCCCCCTGAGCCAGCATCTGGCCATTTTGCCTGACCTGCCAGGTCAGGCGACAATCCTCGCAGGTCGTCCAGGTATCGTTAATCGCCCACAGGCGCACCGTCGCCGGGCTGCCCTGACGCCAGCTGGCGGTCACCGGCTCGATGGATGGCAGGATCGGCTGATAGGCGCGCTGCAGGGCATAGTAACCCGCCTTCGGCTGGCGCAGATAATCCACCACCCCCCAGTTGATGGAGGGCCATGTCTCGACAAACATAAAGTGGAACAGGGCGGTCACCGGCTGATAACGTTGGCGGCGATAGCTCTCCGCTGCCAGCGCCACCAGCCTGGCCTGATACGCCTGGGTGTTTTCAATCATCTCCTGAATAGTGTTGCCTCGTGGAATACCGGCAAATTTAAAGGTCTGGAAAGGCTGAAAATTATGGTACTTCCATCGCACCCAGCCGGGGTCGTCGGCGGCGGTGGTTTTCGGCCACAGCAGACGGGCCGGGATAATGGTCTTCAGGGTGGAGAGGCGGGGCAGCGCCTGGGCGCCAAACTCGGAAATAATCCCGGTTTTCGCCGGGGAGAGCAGGTCGCGCAGGGTGCCGAAATACCAGCCCGCCCAGTAGTGCTCTTCAACAGCGGAAAAGCGATGCACGATGCGGGAGGTATCTTCCGCCAGCGCATCGCCCACCCGCTGCGTCAGGGTCTGGTTTAAGGTTTTACGCCAGTCGGGGAAGCGTTTCTCCATCCACGGCGAGTTCCACGGCGGCTCGTTGTGACCGCCCCAGACAATAATCGCCGGCGAATTGCCGAACTGGTCCATCATCGCCCGGGTCTGGCGCACCGCGTTATCGGCAAAGGCGACGCTGTCATCATAACCCCACTGCAGTGGAACATCCTGCCAGATCATCAGCCCCATCTCATCGGCCACCTCATACAGCGCGCGGCCCGCCACGTGGCCATGAACGCGGATGGCGTTGGCGTTCATGGCCGTGACTAGCCTGAAATCCCGGCGATATTTTTTCCGCGTCATGGTGCTCAGCCACGGCGAGCCAATATAGTTGCTGCCCTTGATGAACAGCCGTTTGTCATTGATGCGCCAGCCCTGATTGTCCGCCAGCGCTTCCACCTTACGTAATCCGGTGCGGGTGACGGCGGTATCCATGATCCCCCGGTTATCCGCGAGGGTGGCGCGCACCCGGTAGAGGTTAGGTTTGCCAGCACCCGCGGGCCACCAGAGCTTTGCTGAGGGCATGGGCAGCGAGACGCGCAGGACGCCTGCGGTGTTCTCCAGAGTGACCGCGAAGGCCTGTTGAAAACGCGGGCCGGAAAAATTGTCCGGGGTGGCCGTCAGGCGCAGCGTGACGGGGCCGGGGGTCACGGCGCGATAGCGGATTTCGGCACGCAGAATGGGGTGCTCCAGCCCCTGTCGCCAGTCCGGACGCAGGATCACCTCGTCGAGGGTGACGCCGCGGCTCAGATGGAGCTTCACCGGCGCCCAGATCCCCCCGGAATTGGCATCCTGCCCCTGAACCGACCAGGCGCCGCCCGGGCGGGTATCGTGCTGGTTCAGGATCCCTTTCATCAGCGTTTTGTGCAGCGGCCAGATCGTTTGCGGGTCTTCATAGGGGCTGTCGACCCGCACGTCGAGCTGATTATGGCGGCGAACGACCCCGGTGATGTCCACCGGGAAGCGCTGAAAATACCCTTCGTGCCGGGCCAGCGTCTTGCCGTTGAGCGCCACCTCGGCAAAGTAATCGACGCCGTCAAACACCAGGGTGGCCATGGCGTCCGGCGTCAGGCCATGCAGGGTAAACTGATGGCGATACCACAGGGCGCCCTGATGATCGTATCCGGCGCTGTACCAGTTTGCCGGTACCCGCAGCGTGCGCCAGCCGCTGTCCGAAGCCTGCGCGCCGTCGAAGGCGCTGTCGTTGGCGTCATGCACCCGCCATTGTCCGGCCAGTGACCAGGTCACCGGCGCTGAGCCGGCGTGCGCCAGCGGCAGGCAAACCACCAGCAGCAGAAGACGTCTAGCGATCACGGGGAGCCTCCTGCATTCTGCGGCGCAGCCACAGGTGGCAGCCCGCGATCGCCTCGGCCAGCGTGTCTTGCAGGTCGCCCGGCACGCTCTGGTCGGGCGAGGCTGCCTGGGTCTCCAGTTGCTGGAGCACCCCGGAAAGGCGCTGAAAGCCAAGGGTGGCCGCCTCGCCGCGCAGTTTGTGGGCGGCGCGACGCCACGTCTCCCGGTCATTAGCGTTAATGGCGTGGGTAAGGGCGGCGGCGGCAGCGTCAAGCCCAGCAGCGAAGAGCCCCAGCAGCTCCTCGACCAGCTCAGGATCGCCGGCGCACTGTTTCAGCAGGCGGGCCTCGTCCGGCAGGCCTTGCTCTTCCTCCGGACCGCTATCTTCCGCCGCGCCGACGCGGGCGATGGCCTCCCGTAGCGCCTCCTGGCTCACCGGTTTGGCGATATAGCCGTCAAAGCCCATCGCCAGACAGCGCTCTCTATCGCCCTGCATCGCGTGGGCGGTCATAGCCATCGCGGGCTGGTGCTCCCGGCCGAGCGCCTGCGTCTCTTCACGCAGCAGGCGGATGGCGGTTTCACCGTCCATCTCCGGCATTTGCAGATCGATCAGCAGGAGATCCCAGCAGTCGGCGCGCCAGCGCGCCAGCGCCTCCCGGCCGTTGTTCACCACCTCGCAGCGGTGACCAAGCTGTTCCAGCAGCCGTCTGGCGACCTTCTGATTAACCAGATTGTCCTCGGCCAGCAGGATATGCAGCCCGGCCTGCTCCCTGACCGGTTCCGCAACGGGGGCTGGCGCTGTCGCCGCCACCGGCGTGGGAACCAGAATGCCGGCGATAACCTGATGCAGTTCGCGCTGCGCCACCGGTTTATGCAGATAATGGGCAATGCCGATGCGCTTGAGCATATTGGCGTCAAAATGGCGGCTCATGGAGCTGAGCATAATAATCTGGCTTTGCCGGGCCTCGGGCAGGGCGGAAAGCTCCAGCGCCAGGGATACGCCGTCCATATCCGGCATCTGCGCGTCCAGCAGGATCAGCGGCCAGGGCGGCCCTTCGGCGGCCCGGCGTAGCGCCTCTCCGGCGTTGTCCACGCAGCTTGGCATCAGCCCCATCTGGCGAAGCATGGCGTCGAGCAGGCGCAGGTTGGTGCTGTTGTCGTCAACCACCAGCACCCGCTGGTGGTTAAAGTGGCCCAGCGGGGCGCTGTCGGCGGCGGCGTGCAGCGCTGCCAGCGGCAGGGTGAAGGCAAATTCGCTGCCCGCCCCGGGCTGGCTCTCCACCGTCAGCTCGCCGCCCATCAGGCTGACCAGGCGGGCCGAAATGGTTAACCCCAGACCGGTGCCGCCGTAGCGGCGGGTGGTGGAGCTATCGGCCTGGCTGAAAGCTTCGAAGATCGCCTTTTGCTTCTCCGCGGCGATGCCGATGCCGGTATCGCGAATGCGAAAGCGCCAGCGGTTTTCGTCGTCGGCCGGGGCTATCGCCAGCAGAACCTCCCCCTGATGCGTGAACTTCAGCGCATTACCCAACAGGTTGGTCAGGATTTGCCGCAGCCGGGGGCCATCGACGATCAGCACCTCGGGCACCGCTGGGGAGATATCCACCAGCAGCTCAATGCCCTTTTCGCTGGCGGCAGGCATATGCGGGCGGATCAGCGACTGAACAAAGGGGCGGATCTCCAGCGGCTCTTCGTCCACCTGCATCTTGCCCGACTCAATGCGTGAGAAATCAAGAATGTCGTTAATAATGTGCAGCAGCGACTGGGCTGAGCTCATCACCAGCGAAAGATACTCCCGCTGCTCCGCGGTCAGCGGCGTGTCGAGGCAGAGCTGCGTCATGCCGAGAATGCCGTTCATCGGGGTGCGGATTTCGTGGCTCATATTGGCGAGGAAGGCGCTTTTCGCTTCGTTCGCCTCGCGGGCTTCCTTCGCCGCCTCAATGGCCAGCAGCTCTGCGGCTTTGCGCCGGGTAATATCCTGCAAGGTGCCGATCACCCGCTCTGCCTGCTGCTGCATATTGAGGGTGACGATCTGCCCCGAGAGCAGCATCCAGCGCCAGCCCTGCGTGGGGTGCTGGACACGAAGTTCACATTCAAAAACCGGCATATGCTCGTTTTGCGAGGCGATCATCGCCTGCTGCAGGGTGGCGCGATCCTCCTCGTGGACCAGATTGAGCATAAAACGCAGTGGAAAGCGCCACTGCGCCCGTGACTGGCCGACCATCGCCAGCAGGGTGTCATTGACCTGCAGGCTGTCGCCGGAGACCTGCCAGTCCCAGATGCCGATCTGGATCGACTCCGCGGTGAATAAAAAGTCGTCATGAAGCTGGTGACGCGAGCGTCGGGCCTCGTCAAGCTCAGTGATGTCGGTATGCAGGCTGACAATCCCGCCATCCGCCAGCCGCTGATGCTGAACGTAAATCCGGCGGTTGCCCGACTGACGGACCTCGCAGTGGTTCGTCTGGCGGCAGTTGCGGATTATCGCCTCGCGCAGCGTCTGTTGCCGGCCTGGGTCGATGTTATATCCGGCATCGATAAACTTCTCCGCCAGACTCTCAAGAGAGGCGCCGACGGCGAGCCAGGGCGCGATCGTTGGATAAAACAACGCCACCTTATCATTCCAGGCCTGCAGTCGTTCGCGCTCATCGTAGATCATCACCGCCGAGGGCAGGAGGTTGAGGTCGGTACGGTTAGCGGCATGCATGATTACTGGCCAGCGGTTTGATAGTGCAGCTCAGCCTGGCGGCGCAGATACTCAAGCCCAGGGGCGATGGCCATTGCCCATGCGGTGAGGATCTCCTCATCGCACAGCGGATCGCTGGCGCGGACGGTTTTGAGCATCGCTTCCCGCCAAAGGGCAAAAAAACGCGGCGGCAGACGCAGGCCTTCCTCGCTCTGCGCCCGCGCCAGCCGTTCCAGGAAATCGGGTACAAAGAGGTCGCCGTTGACCGCCAGCATGGCGAAAAAGCTTTTAAAGATCATCTGCTGGCCTTCTTCGCCAGAGCGTTGTGAGAAGTGCTGCTCGGTTTCCGCAGACATATGGATAAAAGTAGTGTAGAAGGCCTCGAAGAAGCGCTGTTTGTCGTGCTCCGGTACGACGCGATTCAGGCTGGCTTCAAAGAGATCGCGATAAAACTTCATGGTGCGCTCCTCATGACCCGTTCGCCCGGCAGGCAGCGGCGGGGCGGGTTAAATTCGTCCGTCGCGCGGCGGGCAAAGTAGCTGTTGTCATCCGCGAGGCCGTTTTTGAACAACGGCCCGGCGTTGTGTTTGTAAAACAGCGCCTCCAGCACCATGGCGTTGGTGGAGAGGGTGAGGGTGGCGTTGACGTCGCCGGTGGCCTCGACCCGACCTTCAAACCAGCCGCGCTGCGGGTCGTTAAGATGGGTAGTGACCGCCATCAGCGCATCGGTATACTCGGTTTCCCACAGCGTCCACAGGACAAAGACCGCTTTGGTGGTCACCTGCGCCAGCCGGGGGTAGTATTTCCCGTCGTCCCCGAGCGTATTCCAGGCGTAGCCATTTCCCCAGACGGTGTCTTCCACGTGCCAGGGCGCCTGGGTAAGCGAAAAATCGGCCCGGGCGGTGAGCACCTTATCCTGCGTCCAGCGCGTTTTCTGGCTGAGCCATATCCCTTCCGCCCGGGCGCGCATGGCTTTTTGTACCTCTTCCGACACGCCAGGCGGCTGCCAGCCGAACTCCAGTCCCGGCAGCATGGCGGGCAGAGTGGAGAGCACCACGGGTTGCCAGGTGGTTCGCGGGTCGCGGTCGTCAACGGCGAGGCGGCGCTGATAAATAATCACATGGCGCGCCGGGGGAGAGAGAGCCTTGCCGGCCGGAAATCCCCACAGGCGGAACGCGCTGGCGGCGTATTCACTGTCTCCCAGCCGGAGCTCCTCGCGGATCGTCCGCTGCCCGCTCTGCAGTGAGGCGGACCACAGCTCACCGTCTTTATCGATCACCGGACAGAAGTTCCAGCGCAGGATAATTTTATCAATGTACTCGCCATACTGCGGCGCGCGTTCGGCGGTGAGCCGCAGGGCGAGCATCAGTCGCGCCATATCTTTCGCTGACCAGCCGCTGCCCGCCGGTTTGCCGCTGAAGTCGACAGGGGTCGCCGTCTGAGTGGAGTATAGCCTGCCCGGCGAACCGCCGTCGGTTAGCGTCAGTCGATTGAGGGTGCCGAGCAGGGGCGTCAGGCGGGCGTCGAATTCCGCTTCCTTTACCAGCCCCAGCTCTCTGGCGGCGAGCAGGGCGATAAGGGTGTCGCCCATCTGCCATAGCGTCGCGCGGGGCTGTTTGTCGCTGCCGTTGACCAGGCCGGTATGCGGCTGGGTATTGTTCTCGACGTACCGCCAGGCGATCTGCGCCCACGTCCGCTCCTGCGGCGTCAGGCTGCTGATACGGGCGGTGGTGTGCCAGCCGCCTTTAGTCAGCCAGCGCCACCCCGCGCCTTCGCGACCAAACAGCGCCAGGGCGATAAGCAGCAGGACGACGGCGACGGCCAGCCAGCGGGCTATGGTTTTAAGCATTGCGCGGTCACCGGCGGAAGTTTAACGGGCTCGTCAGCCTTGCAGGCGGCGCACTGGCAGGCCTGGCAGGCGGGTTGGGTGCGCTGCGTGGTCCCGGTCTGCTCGCACCATGTTTTGACGGCCGGGGTGTTGCTCAGGAACGGGCGATTGCGCGGGCCGTTATTCGGTTCAAAGAGATCCACCAGCTTCTTGTCCCACAGCGACGGGGCGAAATTGCGGTTTTTCGGATTGTCGCTGGAAAACTGCAGCAGTTTGCCCTCTTTTTTAAACAGCAGCGCTTCCAGCATGATGCCGTTATTGTTGGCGGTAAATTCATTGATTGGCCCGTCGCCGTTCTCATACAGCCCCTCGTAATAGCCTTTACCCGCTTCGTTCGCGTTTTCAATGGCGTCCAGCAGACGATCGGTATAGGGCGAGTTCCACAGCACCCACATCCCCATCGCCGCTTTGAGCGACACGGCGGCGCTGTTCGGTACGAACTGGCCTTTGTCGGTTATGGTGTTCCAGTTAAAACCATCGCTGAACACCGTGTCATAGACAAAGTACGGGGATTTATCGAGCTGATGCTCGGAGCGGGCGGTGAGGATCCCGGTGATGGCGTAGCGATTCTCCTGGGCCTGATAGACCCGGTCGGCAAAGTTTTTCATCCAAGGATGGGAGTACTCGCGCGGGCTGTTGTTCCGGTCAGCAGGATTATCAAAGCCAAACTCCATGCCATACAGCACGTAAGATTCACTGACCACATAGTTATGCTGGCTGGTTTGCCGCGGGTCGCGCGAATCATAGGGGACCAGCACGCAGTAAATCTCCGCCAGCTCGTAGGGCTGCGGCCGGCTGGCCTGACAGGTGTTAAATCCCCACAGCTGAAAGCCCGCCGCGCCGTACTCCTCGTAGCCCAGGCGGCCTTCCTGAACGTATTTTGGCTGGCCGTTTTCCAGATACGCCCCGTACAGCGTGCCGCAGGGATCGACCACATGGCTGAAATCCCACCCCAGCACCACGTTATCGATGCTGTTGCTGTATTCCGGATAGCGCTCCTTGATCACCTTCAGCCAGATCAGCATTCTGCCAATATCCAGCGCCGAATAGCCGATTTCGCCCGGCTTGTTCTGGTAGTTCACCTTCTGTCCACTCACGGTGTTATAGGCTTTGTTGGGCAATTCGTTACGGAATAAATCGAGCTTATTCAGCGTGGCGAGAAACTTCAGCATCCGACGGTCGAACTCCGCCTTATCAATAATCCCCAGCTCACGGGCCGCGGTCATCGCGGCCAGATAGGAGGCGCTGTCCCACATGGTGGTGGAGGGGTATTTGTTCACCGCATTGACCAGCCCGGTGGTGGGCTGAAAGTTGGCGACGAAATATTGCCAGGCGTTTCTGGCGATAGTCATCTCCCTCGGCGTCAGCTCCCCGCTGCGCGGGGCGTATTCCGCAGCCGGCAGACCGGTCGCGGCCTGCGCGCCGGAGAGCGAGAGCCACAGCGCCATGAGTCCGGCCAGCAGGGGAAAACGGGATAAATAGATCAGCTTCATGGCGTTGCTCCTGCTGAGGACGAGGGGAGAGGGGCAGGGCTCAGGCAGGCCAGACACAGCATCTGCCCCCGGGAAATGTAGGCCAGGCTTTCCAGCACGATCGCGTTGGTATCGCCGTCAATAACGTCGTTGACGCTGCGGTTGAGGTTTAACCCGCGCTGCCAGCCCCTGCCCGGGACCTGCAGCGTCTGGACCTGCTGGCGCAGCGCTTCGCTCCAGCTATTACGGAACAGGGCGTACCAGGCAAAGGCGGTGCGGGTGGAGGTGATCGCCGATTGCTCCGGGGCGGCGCTGCGCGGGGCGAAGGCGCTCTGCGGCTGCCGGTCCGCCAGCGCGCTGGCATAATCCGGCGCGGGCTCGGCGTAGTCGGTGCTGATCGGCGGCTTGCTGACCCTCAGGCTATGACGGCGCTGCTGGATTTGCATGATGCGCCAGGCGATCTCCGCGCTCTGCGCGTCAAAGCCCAGCTCAAGCCCGGTGAGCAGGTACGGCAGGCTGATCAGCGAAGGCTGCCGACCCCAGGGCGTGCGCAGCCCCTCGTCGGGCACCATGATGCCGTCGATATCGATCATCTGCTGCCCCTGCGGCGGGTTGGTCACCGCCAGCCCCGCGGCGCTGTCGATCAGCCGCAGCGTATGGCTGGCGTACAGCCGGTAGCCAAAGCTGTCCCGCGGTTCATCCGCCGCCAGCGCCCAGTGGTGCAGCGGCGCAGCGGCCTGGCTGGCGGGGCTGTTGCTGATGAGCGCGCCGACCCGCCACTGATTAAACAGATCCCGCACCGCGGCGGCGTGCTGAGGATAGCGCCAGAGCAGCGTTTGCAGGGCGGTGAGCAGGCGTCCCATACCGATGGCGGAGGAGTCCGGGTTGCCGAGGATCTGCAGCGTGTCGGCATGGTACTGAGCGGCGGGCAATCCCAGGGCGTTGAGGGGCAGTTGACCGAGCGTAAACAGGGCGGCGGCAATGCGCTCATCACCTTCGGCGGCGGTCACAATATGCAGCTGCTCTGCGGCGACCACGGCGAAAAGATAGCTGCCGACGCTCCACAGGCTAAGCCAGGGTTCGCCATCGTGCGCGTTGGCCAGACCGTTTGGCTGAGTATTATTCACATAATACTGCCAGGCCACTCGCGCCCAGATCGCCTCGTCAAAGGTCAGCTCGCGCGGGGCAGGGAGCGGCGGAAAATCCTGGCTCAACGTCATCCCACCGCTGCTCTCGACGCGCGCGGGCATCTGTTTTTCCACCCACACGACAATCGCAAAACCCAGCAGGAAGCCAATGAGGATGGTGAGGTAGCTGCGGGCGGGGAGCAGGGCATCGCGGATCCTCATCGACTTGCCTCCTGCTCTTCGGGGGGCGTCCATATGGCGGCGAAGATAAGCGGCAGCATGGCGGCAATATTCACCGCGCCCCAGAAAATGTTGATGACGTACCCGGAGGGGTCGTCAACCTGCCCGCGCACCACCTGAATGCCGCCCCATAGCAGCCCCGTCAGGGTGAGTACAACGATGGCAATTTGCGGCTTGACGAGATAGAGAAAACGGCCCGTCTGTCGCTCTTTCGGCGTGACGTGAAATTTGATCTGCTCCCCGCGCAAAACGGTGTTTAGCGCCCGCAGATTCATCGAGAAAAAGGAGAGGTAAGAGGCCCGGCCGTCCCAGGCCGAAATACCCCAGGTGCCGAACATAAAGGCCAGTTCGGAGACAATAAAAAAGGGTAAAAAGTGTAGATAGAAAGGGGTAGACCACGCCGACACCGGGGGAATGCCGGTGAAGAGATAAATAATGGGTGAAATCAGGAACACGGTATTCCATACGCAGGCCAGATAGGACCAGAAGGTGGTCGCGTACATCAGCGTTTGCGGCAGCGAGAGTTTAAAGCGGCGGCGGCTGAAGATGTTGTCATGGAACAGGATATCCAGCGAACCGGCGGCGTACTTAAAGCGCTGGATCATCCACGTCAGCATATCCTGCGGCGAGAGCATTTTCGACTCGATCCGCGGGTGCATTACCGAGCGCCAGCGGCGGGCAGCGTCGCCGTGCAGCAGGATGGAGGTATAAATATCTTCCGAGACGTGGAACTTATAGGGCGTCAGTTCAGTATCGAAGGCCACGTGGGGGCGCATGGCCTCCTGCAGCGCTTCCCGCGTTGCCGGGTCGCGAATATCCCGCGTATGACGCGCGATCTCGGCGTCAACGCTCCAGACGTAGCTGCGCAGCGCGGCCTGCATCACCGCTTCCCGCCGGTGAACGGAGGCGGCGCCACAGCAGAATGCGGCATTAGCCCAGTTGCGGCGCCGTAAAATCACGTCGTAAAACATGCGCGGATCGTTGAAAAACGGATCGCGACCAATGGTCACCGGACCGACGATTTTCTGCGCCAGCCAGCCCACGCCGTAGCCTGCGCCGCCCGCTTTACGCCGCAGCCAGCGCGCCAGATCCTCCCCTTCAGGGAGATCGAAAAACCATTGCGGGGTCTGCACCCAGGCGACGTCCGGATCGCGAAAATAGCCGAGCGTATTGCTCAGCAGGGTCGGGAAAACGCGGGTATCGGCATCACAGATGATCAGAAAGTCGCCATCGGTATGTTCCAGCCCGTTGCGCAGGTTACCGGCCTTATAGCCGATATTGCTCTGACGGGTGATATAGTTCGCCCCCTCCTGCTCGCAGACCTCCTTCATCTCCGGGCGACGCCCGTCGTCAAGAACATGCACCTTATAGTCGAGCGGACCGGGATAGGTCATCCGCATGGCGTCACGGATCGACAGCCTGACCAGCTCCACATCTTCGGAGTAGGTGGCGATAAACAGATCGACTTTAATCGGCCTCGACTCCACCGCTTCATCCGCTCGCAGACAGTCGTTAATCTCCGTCGGGGGGACGCCTGGCGGAGGATCTTTTTCCTGCCATAAATTAATGGTGAACAGGACTGTGCCAATCCACGCCAGGGTTTCCGCCAGCGCCAGCGGAACGGCATACCATAGGGCGTCGGTATTTAAAGACGCGGTCCAGCGCCAGTAAATATAATTGGCGCCGAGAACCAGGGCGGCCACGGCTAATACCTGCCAGATCATCCTCACCCAGCGCGGGGTGCTGAGCGGCTCAGGCGGTCGACGATGTTCAAAACGGGAAAAATAAAAATCCATAGCAAGGATATCCTGATTCCGCGCTGAGTTTGAATGACTGGTCTGTTATTGATTGGCGGCGTTCTGCAGAACGCACAGGGGCTTATAAATAACAGTAAAGTGAGTGTAGATGGTGGCGTAAAAATTTCAACAGCGCGAAATGATAGTCACCGGGATGACTTAACATAGTGTGATGTACGCAGGCGGAATTTATAAAATGAGCATTGCAAGATAGCGCATTCTACACTATCTAAATAATTTGTAATAAATGTTGCAGGGTAGACGACGGGATCCCTCATGAGCCAGGTTGTTTCAGCGATTTCGCAAAAAGAAACTGATAAATCAACGGCCTGGCGTTACTCTCTGACCGGGGATCGCGACCTGCGTATCGACTTTATGCGCGGTATTGCTCTCGTGATGATGGTGGTGGCGCATACCGAAGTGATGTCGATATTTAATATTTTCAGCTGGGAACGATTTGGTTTGACCACCGGTGCCGAGGGCTTTGTGATCCTGTCCGGCTTCATGTTAGGGATGCTAAATCGTGTCAGATTACAAAAGGCAGTATTATTGACGGTGAGCTGGGGGCTTTATCTTCGCGCCTGGAAAATATATCAGGTTAATATTATTATTATTGTCTCTTTTCTTTTGCTGAGATATTTACCTCATATTAATGTCTATGAAGTCACTCATTTTACCGACCGCTTTTCCGGGACCAGTTGGTCGCTTTATCCGCTAACCCCACAAATAAAAGAGACGTGGTTTAACATTATCCTCTATCTGCAGATTGGCCCGCATCAGACGCAGATCCTCGGTCTCTATATTTTTTTGTTATTGCTCAGCCCGCTGTTTCTCGGCATGCTGCAAAAGGGTCACGTCTACCCATTACTGGGCGTCTCGCTGCTGATCTACGGCTGCTGGCAACGCTGGCCGGTACGGGTGACGCCCTGCGAATTTGAATTCGCCTTTCCCCTGATGGCCTGGCAATTTATCTTTGTGCTGGGAATGTGCTGCGGCTGGTACAAAGCGGAACTGATCTCTTTCGCCCGCATGCCGCCCGGCAAAGTCGCCGTCGCGGCGCTGGTGTGCATCGCGCTTATCCTTGCGTTTATCGCCCAGAATCATACCAATCCTTTTATGCCGCCCGCGCTGCTGATGCATGTGATCCCACCGGCGGAATTTAACGCCTTTTACCATACCTGGGCGGCAAAAAACGGCCTCGGGCCGGTACGGATCCTTAATGATATCAGTCTGATGGTCACTATTTATCTGCTGTTGACCTGGTGCTGGCGCCCCTTGAACTGGCTGGCAGGCTGGTTCCTGATCCCGCTCGGGCAGCGTTCGCTCTACACCTTTATTTTGCATGTTTACATCGTGCTCGCCGTAAGCCAGCTGGTCACCTTCGATCTGTGGCGCCAGGCGTGGATAGTGAACACCTTGATCCATGCCGCCGCGCTGGGCGTACTGTGGCTGATGGCCAAATACCGCGTCGCCGCACGCTGGATACCTAACTAAGGAAGGGCAAATGCGGGAGAAATATATGCTGGCCTGCGCGCTATGGTGCGCCATCGCAGGTGCTGAAGGAGCAGAAAAGAACGACGCACAACCGCTGCGTGATAAAAATGGTGAACCGGTGCAGGCCGGCGTGTTTACCAGCCGCTGGGGACGGCTTTTTTCCGGGAATGACAAGGTGTTTTCCGGAGCGCTGAGCTTTAGTTCGGGTTTAAAAGAGCAGTGGATGACCGTCCCCAACAGCTCAGACAGCGCAGAACAGAAGAAAAAATATAATCAGACGCTGAACCTCAGTCTGCAATACTCGCCTTACAGCTTCTGGTTCGCCAACGTGACATCACGTTTACCGGTGACCGATACCAGCCGCTATACCGCCGATTTTCGCTATAGTTTTGGCTACGACGACTGGCATGCCAACACCGTCAGCCTGGTTTACAGTAACTATGGCGATAACCACTTCTGGACTTCGGGCAGCAAGCGTCACACCTATTTTGAGCAGGGGGCGATTACCCTGGCGTATAAATTTTCGCTGCCGAAACCCATGGAGCATGCGCTATTGATTAACAAAGGCGATGCCATTATCTGCCAGGTAGGCTACAGCTGGGTGCCGCGCTATTACGATCTGGAGAGCGATGACATCCGCAAAAACAAAAACGTGCTGCTCGGCGGCTGCGGATATACCTTTAAGCAGCATTTTTTTGTACGCGCTACCGCGTTCTGGTATCCGGACAGTAGCCAGCAGCAGCCGTGGAATGGCGACTACAGTTACAGTTTCGGCTACGCGGGCTATACGCCAGGATCGTTCTCTGTGCAGTATGCCAACTATGCCGGTACCCGCTATCCGGGGCACGACAGCGGCAGCGGCAAGTTTCGTGAAGGCACGATCAGCCTTATCTGGTTCTTGCCGATTTAGGAGGCGCGATGTCGGCACAGCACGTCCTGATTGTTGAAGATTCGCTGGTTTATCGTCGGCTGCTAAGCCGGATGTTGACGCAGTGGGGCTATATCGTCAGTGAGGCGGAAAACGGCGTCGCCGCGCTGGCGATCCTCGAAAACCAGCCCGTCAGCCTGGTGATAAGCGACTGGGAGATGCCAGAGATGAATGGCCTGACGCTGTGCCGGGAAGTTCGCCGTCGCCAGTTTGGTCACTACGTTTATCTGATATTGCTTACCGCTCGCGAAGACCCTGGCGATTTAACGCAGGGGTTTGAGGCCGGGGCCGATGATTTTCTCAGCAAACCGGTAGAGCAGAGCGAACTGCGGGCGCGGCTGCACGCCGGGTCGCGGATCCTCTCCCTTGAGGCTGACCTCGCCGCGCGCAATGCGCGGCTGAGCGAAGCGCTGCGACAGATTGAACAGGATCTGGAGCTGGCGGCGCGCATTCAGCAGTCGGTTCTCCCGGCTCATCAGCTGCGTCATCAGGGATTTTTCTCCGACTGGATTTTCCTGCCCTCGGCCTGGGTGTCGGGGGATATTTTTAACGTCTTCCCGTTGGGCGATCGTCTCGGATTTTACTGCGTGGATGTCTCCGGACACGGCGTGGGGGCGGCGATGATGTCGCTCGCCGTCGCCCGCCAGTTTCTGCATGGCAGGGCCGTTGAGCGCTTTCTTTTTACGGCAGACAACCAGCCGGCGTCGCCTGCTGAAGTGGTGGCGATCCTTAATGGTCGTTTTTGCAGTGACGAAACAGAGATTGTCAGCTATTTCACCCTGATCTATGGCGTCATCGACCTGAAGACCGGCGCGGGCAAACTCTGTCAGGCCGGGCATCCCACGCCTTTTATCGTGAGCCCGGACGCAGCCGTCCGTCCGGTCGGCAGCGGCGGGGCGCCGGTGGGGTTGATAGACCATCTCTCGTGGGCAGATGTCAGTTTCTCACTGGCGCCGGGAGAGCGGCTGTGCCTGTTCAGCGACGGCATCAGCGAATGTGAAAACCGGAGCGGTGAACAGTTTAGCGAGGCGCGTTTACAAGCATGGCTGCAGGACAGCGTGACGCAGCCGCTGCCCGCGCTGCTGCCGGGGTTTGCCCGGCACCTGATCCGCTGGCGCAGTGGCGACGGGCAGGAGACTCAGGCGATGGCCGATGATGTTTCACTCTTGATTATTGAACGAACAGGGGACAGTGATGAAAATTGAAACCGAACGGCAGGCCTCGGTGACGATCCTGACGCCGGCGGTGCGTCGGCTGGATGCGTCCGTCGCGGTAGCCTTTAAAGCGGCAATCGCCCAGGAGATAGGCGAAGATCGCACCGATCTGATTGTTGATTTCAGTAAAATCGATTTTATCGACAGCAGCGGTTTGGGAACGCTGGTTTCGCTGATGAAAATGATGAATGGTAAAGGAGAAATGACACTGTGCGCGCTGAACCCCGGCATCCGCAATATGTTTACCCTGACCAGGATGGATCGTATTTTTCGTATTTGCGAGGATCGCACTTCAGCCCTTGCGCAGTTCAATCCGTGATGCGCCCGTGAATAACGTCATGCTGTTTCCTGCCCAACTCAGCTCGCTTTCACCGCTGGCGGCGTGGCTGACTCAACAATTGGCGCCGCTGCCCGTCGGGGAGGAGTGGCGCTTCGCGCTCGATCTTGCCGCCTGTGAGACGGCCGCCAATATCATTCGCTATGCGCTGCATGAGGATCGGCAACGCGTTTTTCGTGTCGAATTTATCGCGGCGGAGGACCGGGTGACGCTGCGCTTTATTGATGCAGGAGAGGGCTTTCCGGCCGAGCGCCTGACGCTGGCGCGTAGCGATGAGCGCTTCGATGTCGATCCGTTAGCGGAAAGCGGCCGAGGTTTGCGGCTCATTCTGCGCGCGGTGGACTATTTTAATGTGGAAAGCCGCGCCGGGGAGAATGTGACGACCCTGATAAAAGCGTTGCCGGATGCCGGCCTTCGCCATTCCACCGACGGTGCGTCAGGTGAAGGACCAGATGTTGCCCCCAGGTGAATCACCGGGGGGATTTTCCCGCCCGCGTTCACCAGCTTCATCGTCTTATGGCTGTGCCTGAGCGGTGGACAGCGCGCCCAGGTGATAAGGGCGAATAGTATCTAAGGTCATCATGGCCGATTTGCAGAAAATGCATTTCGCACCAAAGGGATTTTTTTCCGTCACGTCAAACTGGGACGTTCTGTACTGGGAGCCATGGCAGCATGGGCATCTAAAATGGATATGTTCAATCATAATGTAAACCTTGTATGGGTAATGTTCTGTTGAAAAGACAATGGTCGTTTTCAGGGAAATTAACGCGGCTGATTTTTGTTAGTGGTAAGCCGGGTATTGGGTCAGACGGAGGGCTTTTTTAACGAGCCAACAGGGGTCTGACAGGGCCTGTTTACAGAAAAAGCAAAATACTAACGGGACTGCTCAAAGGAAGGTGGTATCAGGGATAACGCCTGGAGATGAGAACACGTGCTTCGATAATAATTTTTCGTCTGGTAAATCGACTTAATGATTAACGCACGAGCCGCAAATAATAGCAAACGTTATTTTAGCCTTCCGGATGCCTGCTGCGCCAGGGGCGCCTTCATCAGCGCCGTCACCCAGTCGATAAATACCTGTACCCGGGCAGAGAGCTGCCGGCTGCTGGGATAGAGCAGGGAGAGCGGCAGCGGCGCAGGGCGAAAATCAGCCAGCACCTCCGTTAACCCACCGGATGCCAGATCGGCCTCAAGGCGGGACAAGGGTGCCTGATACAGGCCAAAGCCCAGCCTGGCCGCTTCGGCGCCGACGTCGGCATCGGAAGTCAGCAGCCGACAGGGCAAACTGACCTCGGTCTGGCGGCCATCCAGGGTAAAACTGAGCGGCAAGGTACGGTGCGTGCGCGATGAAACAAAACCGATCGTCACGTGTCCCGCCAGCCCGTCAATCGTATGCGGGGTACCGTACCGGGCGAGGTAGGCCGGGCTGGCGCAGGTGATCTCCTGCAGCATGGCGAGCGGCCGGCAAATCATCTCGCTATCGGGAAGATGGCCGCCGCGAATGACGCAATCTACCCCTTCGCGGACCAGATCGACGTCGCGCTCGCTTTCGCCAATCTGCAAGGTAATGGCCGGATAGCGGGCGAGAAACTGCGGTAGCGCGGGCAGCAGCAGGGTTCGCGCCAGATTGCCCGCCACGTCCACCCGGAGGGTGCCGGAGATGCTCCCTCCGGCGCTGCGGTTGGCCTCCTCCAGGGCCGCCAGGATGGAGACGCAGCGCTGATAATACAGCGACCCCTCCGCCGTCGGCTGCACGTGCCGGGTGGTGCGCTGCAGCAGGCGCGCCCCAAGGCTGGCCTCCAGCGCCTTAATGGCTGCGGTCGCCACCGGCCGGGAAAAACCCAGATCCGCGGCGGCAGCGCTGAACGAACCCCGTTCGACGATACGCACGAACAGGGTCAGGGTATCCAGTTTATCCATGACATTGTTCCAGCTGGCAAAACAATCCTGTCGCACCATGCGGTCTTATCGTCGGCATTCAGAGGCCTATAATCGCTCATGTTTTCAGCAGAGATAAAAGGGGAAAACATGAACAATAGCGCAAAAATCGCCCTGGTGACAGGCGGCAGCCGTGGCCTGGGCCGCGCGACTGTTGAAGCGCTGGCTCAGCGCGGCGTGAACGTGGTATTGACCTACAACGCGCATTTCGCCGAGGCGAACGATGTGGTCGCGTGGGTTGAAGCCCAGGGCTCGCGGGCGATCGCGCTGCCCTTCAGCGCCGGCGAAACCGACACCTTTGACGGGTTTGTCAGCACCTTTCAGGCGGCCCTGGCGGAGCTGGGGGCCGATCGGTTTCATTACCTGGTCAATAATGCCGGCAATGCCAGCGGCATGGGGTTTCTGAACGCTACCGAAGCGGAGCTCGATGCGCTTTATCGCATCCATGTGAAGGGTGTTTTTTTCCTCAGCCAAAAATTATTGCCGCTGCTGGCCGATGGCGGGCGAATTGTGAATATCTCGTCCGGACTGACCCGTATCGTGATGGCGAATCGGGCGCCCTATGCAGTCATGAAGTCTGCGGTGGAAACCCTGACCCGTTATATGGCGTTTGAGCTGGGCGGCCGCGGGATCACGGTGAACTGCGTGGCGCCGGGCGCCATCGCCACGGATTTCAGCGGCGGGGTGGTGCGGGATAACCCGCAGGTCGCTCAGGCGGTGGCGAACATGACGGCGCTTGGCCGACCGGGGGTGCCAGAGGATATCGGGCCGATGATCGCCTCGCTGTTATCCGATGCTCATCGCTGGGTTAATGCCCAGCGCATTGAAGTTTCCGGGGGAATGCGCATCTGAGGCGAGGAGACAATCCGGCCAGCGTTTCGCTGAGCTGAATCAGGTTTGGCGGCAGCGGAAACGGCCGTTCGAAAACCGCCGGGCCGGTAACAAAGAGAGCGTCAGCGCGGCGATAGTCGTTCACTTAGTCAGAGAAAATGCGTTACTCCGCCAGCAGGGCGGCGAATTTCGCCAGCCACTGCGGGTGTGCCGGCCAGGCGGGGGCGGTGACCAGATTGCCGTCAACATGCGCCTGATCGATACCGATATCGGCATAATGCCCGCCGCTCAGGCGCACCTCCGGGGCGCAGGCCGGATAGGCGCTGCAGGTCCGCCCCTGCAGAATCCCGGCGGCGGCCAGCAGCTGTGGCCCGTGGCAGACGGCGGCGATAGGTTTACGTGCGGCGTCGAACGCCTGGACCAGTTTAATGACCTGTTCGTTCAGACGCAGATACTCTGGCGCGCGTCCGCCGGGGATCAGTAGCGCGTCGTAATCCTCGGCCTTCACCGCGGCAAAATCGGCGTTCAGGGTGAAGCGGTGCCCCGGCTTTTCGCTGTAGGTCTGGGCTCCGTCAAAATCATGGATCGCCGTCATCACATAGTCGCCGGCGGCTTTATCCGGGCAGACGGCATCGACCTGGTGGCCAATCATCTGCAGTGCCTGAAAAGGGACCATCGTTTCGTAATCTTCGGCGTAATCGCCGACCAGCATCAGGATCTTCTTGCTCATTATTTTTACTCGTTGTGGGAGAAAGGTGTCATAGATATAGCCTGGCGATCCGCAGAATGCGACCTCCTCAGGATGCCGATGACGGTGGCGTGCGCATCTTGTAACCGGGTTCATATTTTTTTGGTAACGACAACTTTTTTCGCCATCGCGCTGTGGTCAGTCGCCCAGAAAAATAAGCTCTTCAGCCACTGACGACTGTCTGCGGAGGAACATATCGCTGGGTCCGCGGTCATTCCTCGTCACGCTCGCTGACCGGTTAGCGCAAACCAGTTGCTGAGAAAAAGGTTGCTCTTGAATGTTTTGCCGCGCGGGTGACGATAAATTGCGTTGCGAGGGGATGATTTAATTCCAGGTGCTGTTATCGCTATGTTTATTCTTATATTTTTCTTTGGTGCATAATTTATTTTGATTATTGTTTTAGGTTTTGTATTTATTTATTAAATATTTATCCTGGTGCTAAGAAAAAATAAAATCATTCACCTTGTGAGTATATTCAATAAATCTTCTTGTTAAGTTGATCGATAATCTATTTCTGTTTTATTATCCTCAGGCTTTTACCGTCAACTCTTCAATAATTATTCCCTGAGGAAAGGAACTGCTATGGCTGATACGTTCCAGAATGAAGTGCCTAAGGCTCGCATTAATCTCAAATTATCTCTCCACACCGGCGGCGTGCAAAAAAAGGTTGAGCTGTCATTAAAGCTACTTACCATTGGTGATTTTAGTCACGGTAAAGACAACCGGCCATTATCGGAAAGAGAAAAAATTAACGTCAATAAAAATAACTTTAACAGCGTACTTTCGGAATTTAGCCCGGAGGTGAATCTCTCGGTGCCGAATACGCTGGCTGGCAATGGCGAAGAGGAGAACGTCAGGCTGCGTTTTACCGATATCAACGATTTTGAACCGGAGCAGATTGCCCGGCAAATTCCACAACTCCGCGCCATGCTGGCGATGCGTAATTTATTACGCGATCTCAAATCCAATCTGCTTGATAACGCCACTTTCAGAAAAGAGCTCGAGGCAATTCTGAAAGATCCGGCGCTGTCACAGGAATTACGCGACGAAATGAGTGCGCTTGCTCCGAAATAATGGCGGGGCAAGTCTGTTAATGGAATAACCGGGAAAATGCTAATGTCTGTTACCACAGAAAACAGCCCTGTTCAGGGGCAAACCGCGCTGCAGGAAAACACGGCGAGCGAGGGCGTTTACGCGTCGCTGTTTGAAAAAATCAATCTCGCCCCGGCCGCTCGCCTCGGGGACATCAACGACTTTCTGGACGATGCCGCGCTCTCCGAGGCGCCGGCGGCGGAGCGTCTGACCGCGGCGATGCAGGTGTTTATGGAGCGCATCCGCCAGTCCGGCCAGCGGGTGGAAAAGCTCGATAAAACGCTGATTGACCACCATATCGCTGAACTGGATTTCCAGATAAGCCGCCAGCTGGACGCAGTGATGCACCATCCGGAGTTTCAGCAGGTCGAATCCCTTTGGCGCGGCCTCAAACAGCTGGTGGACAACACCGACTACCGCCAGAACGTGAAAACGGAGATCCTCGACGTCTCAAAGGACGATCTGCGTCAGGACTTTGAGGATGCGCCGGAGCTGATTCAGAGCGGCCTTTACTGGCACACCTACACCGCGGAGTACGACACCCCCGGCGGCGAGCCGATCGGCTCGCTGATCTCGGCCTATGAGTTCGACGCCAGCGCGCAGGACGTGGCGCTGTTGCGCAATATCTCCCGGGTTTCCGCTGCCGCCCACATGCCGTTTATCGGCGCCGTCGGCCCGGCTTTCTTCCTGAAAGAGACCATGGAAGAGGTCGCCGCCATCAAAGATATCGGTAACTACTTCGAACGTGCGGAATATATTCGCTGGAAAGCGTTTCGGGAAACCGACGACGCCCGCTACATCGGCCTGGTGATGCCGCGCGTGCTGGGTCGTCTGCCGTATGGTCCGGACACCGTGCCGGTGCGCAGCTTTAACTATGTCGAGCAGGTGAAGGGGCCGGACCACGAAAAGTATCTCTGGACCAGCGCGGCGTTCTCTTTCGCCTCCAATATGGTGAAGAGCTTTGTCAATAACGGCTGGTGCGTGCAGATCCGCGGCCCGCAGGCCGGCGGCGCGGTGAAAGATCTGCCCATCCATCTGTACGATCTGGGCACCGGCAATCAGGTGAAGATCCCTTCCGAGGTGATGATCCCGGAAACGCGGGAGTTTGAGTTCGCCAGCCTGGGCTTCATTCCACTGTCGTACTACAAAAATCGCGATTACGCCTGCTTCTTCTCGGCCAACTCCGCGCAAAAACCGGCGCTGTACGATACCGCCGACGCTACCGCCAACAGCCGCATCAACGCGCGTCTGCCTTATATCTTCCTGCTGTCGCGCATCGCGCACTACCTGAAGATGATCCAGCGCGAGAATATCGGCACCACCAAGGACCGGCGTCTGCTGGAGCTGGAGCTGAACACCTGGGTGCGGAGCCTGGTCACCGAAATGACCGATCCGGGCGACGAGCTGCAGGCCTCCCATCCGCTGCGCGATGCCAGCGTGGTGGTGGAAGATATCGAGGACAACCCGGGCTTCTTCCGCGTGAAGCTGTACGCCGTGCCGCACTTCCAGGTCGAGGGGCTGGACGTCAATCTGTCGCTGGTCAGCCAGATGCCGAAGGCGAAGGCGTAGGGTCGGACGATGATGAAAACCGAACGTCCGTTATGGGGCCGGGGCATTATGGTGTCGCCCCAGCATTTTCAACAGCAGGCTGCGTTTGCCGCCTGGGCTGCGGAAGCGATTGCCCGGATGGGCCTCAACCACCCCTGGGGAGTGGTTGAGGCGACCTTCGAACCAGAGATGCTCAAACTGGGCCGCCTGCAGGCTCACAGGCTGCAGGTCCGGTTCCAGGATGGCACGATGATTGATACGGACAATGCCGATGCGCTGCCGCCGGCTTTGTCGCTGGAGGGCGAATCCCGCACGGGAGTGGTGATGCTGGCGCTGCCTCTGATGAAGGCCAATGGCGGCAACTGCCTGAAGCCTGATGATGTGGCCGACAGGCCGGTGCGCTTCCGGCAGCGCTGGCGCGATGTCCGCAACCAGTTCGGGGATGATACCCGGCAGATTGCCGTCATGCAGCCGGAGCTATCCCTCCGCTTCGCCCATCAGGATAACAGCGATTACCTGACCTGTCCGGTGGTACGCCTGCTGCGGGATTCGCAGGGGGCCTGGCTCATCGACGAGACGTTTCTCCCGCCGCTGCTGCAGATTCAGGGCAGCCGCTGGCTGGCGACGCAGCTTGAACTGCTGCTTACTCAGCTCCGGGCTCGTCTGACGCGCCTGATGGCCATGCGTCGCGAGAGCAATGAACGGATGGCTGATTTTGCCGTGGCCGATGTCTCTCTGTTCTGGTTGCTGAACGCGCTGAACAGCGCTGAGCCGGTGCTGGGTTATTTTCTGCGTTACCGGCAAAGCCCGCCGGAACGCCTCTATCCGGAGCTGGCGCGCCTGGCTGGCAGCCTGCTGACCTTTTCGCTGACCCATCAGGCGAATGCCGTCCCGATCTATCAACATGACCAGCTGAACGCGGTTTTTCCGCCGCTGTTTGATTTACTCAGCGACCTGCTGGAGGCGAGCTTGCCGTCGCGGGTGGTAGCGATTGCCCTGGAGCATGATGCCCGGCTGCACTTCTGGCAGGCGCGTCTGCACGATGCCCGGCTGCGGGAAGGGGCGGATTACTATCTGTCGGTTCGTTCGTCGGTACCGGTCGCCCAGCTGCAGGAACAGTTTCCGCGGCAGTGCAAAGTGGGCAGTCCGGATCATGTCAAAGCCATCGTCAACTCCTCGCGGACAGGGGTGCCCCTGACGCCACTGCGTCATGTGCCGGCGGCGATCCCGCTGCGTCTGGAAAACCAGTATTTCAGCCTCGATGTGTCCCATCCTCTGGCGACGGAAATGCTGCAGAGCGGTACCTGTATGTTCTACGTCCCGGGGATGCTCGGCGAGCCTGAACTTGAACTTTTTGCGGTGCTACGAACGTGAATGAACGTCAACGCGGCAACGCCGCGTCCATTGATATCGATGCGCTGCTGCAAAACACCTGGCTGCAGGTTATCAGCCTGCGCCATGGCCCGCAGTTCCGCGATGAGGAGGGGTACACGCTATGGCAGCGGTGTATTGCTGATGTCGAGCGCGTGCAAACTGAGCTGAAGGCGAGCGGGCTTGATGACGTCAGCTGTCAGCATATTCTCACCGCCCAGTGCGCGCTGCTCGATGAAGTCGTGAAAGGGCGCGGCGTGGAGGATGATGCCTGCCTGCAGTGGTATGACATTCCGCTGCAGGGGCATTTTCTCGGCACCATGGATGCCGGCGACACTCTGTGCGAGCGGATGCGCGAGGTTCTGCATGATCCGACGCCCGATCTGGCTGTGGTCACCTGTTTTCAGCGGGTGATGCTGCTGGGTTTTGTTGGCAGCTTTCGCTCCCTCCACGACCCGGAGCGCCTGAAGCTGGTCAACGCGCTCAGTGAACATGTCCCGCCTTTCCGTTGTCCGCAGGGCGCTCCGGTGCTGATAGAGAGCCGCGCCGGACTGGGGATAAGCGGCTGGCTGGCCTCCTGGCCGGTACGTGCAGGGCTGAGCGTGGCGGTGGTCGTGGCCCTGTGGTGGGGATTGAACCACTGGCTCGATCATCTGCTGCTGACCCTGCTGCCGGGGGAGGTGAAATGAGCCCCGCCCAGCAGCGCGGGCTGGCGCTGTGGGCAGGCTTGCTGAGCGCGCTGGTGTGCCTGCTATTTTTGCCGGTTCCCCGCTGGGGGGCGTGGCTCATTCTGCTGGTCACGCTGGCCCTGATTATCGTGATCTGGCGTATTGCCCGTCGTGGTGCCGAACGTCACGTCTCGTCAACCCTGCACGAACTTCCGGCGATCGCTTATCGCCAGCCGGTAGTCCTCGTTTGCGGCGATTTGCCGTGTGTCTGGCCGCAGCCGTCCCCGGTGCGGGTCGTCAAACAGGGCTGCTGGATCCGGGTGGAAAAGACGGAGGAGCTGCCGCAGGTTGCGCGCCAGATATTAAGCCAGCGACCGGAGTGGGGGCCTCAGCTGTCGGTGCTGCTCTGCGTCTGCCCGCAGCGGCACGCGCAAAGCGACGCGCTGACCAGCGCCCTGCTGGCCCTGCGCTGGCAAATCAGCCAGCTGCGGCAGCAGACGAGGTATGCCGTACCGCTGGCGCTGCAGGGGCAGGTGGGCAGCGCGATGAGCCCCAGTCTGCTCTGGCAGGCGGCGTTCCCGGGTGAGGCGGTGAAAGTCTGGCAGCCATCCTGCGCCCCCTGTTCTGTGTCGACCTGGTTGAGCGTCGGCGGCGCGGCGGCGCTGCAGCAGCAGGTGTTAATGAACAGCCTGATGGGCTGGTTCGAACGGCACGTCCTTGCCGTGTTAACGGAGGAGAATGCCGACCTGCCACCCTTGACCCCAGCGGCCGTACTTTGGGGGATCGGACCCACCCATGCCGGGAGCCTGGCGTCGTCGGCATGGACGAGGTGGTTATCCCGGCATACCGGCCTGACGCGGGTAGCTGGCTGGCAGCCAGGCGAGACCGACACCCCGGATGCGTCATCCTTGCCGGATTTCATCCTGTCGCAGTTACCGGCGGGACGGGGGCTTACGCCATGGGGCAGGGCCTGGCGCGCGGCGCTCGCTGTTTTCACTCTTGCGGCTGTCGCCGCGCTGCTCAGCAGTGGCTGGAACAATCGACAACTGCTGCAGCGCGTGGGCGCTGATATTGCCCGTTATGAGCGGATCGCGATGGATGATTATGGGGCAAAAGCCAGCGCCGTCAGGGTGCTGCGTGAAGATGCCGCGCTGCTGGATAGCTGGGCGCGTAACGGCGTCCCGCTGCGCCTGAGTCTTGGCTTATATCGCGGGGAGCGGATTCGCCTGCCGTTGCTGGAGGCTATTCGCCGCTACGTGCCGCCACCACCGCCCCCCAGGCCGGTGCAGCGCGTCGCGCCGCACGTCATCCGCCTTGACAGCATGTCGCTGTTCGATACCGGGAAATGGGTACTGAAACCCGGTTCGACAAAGCGGCTGGTCCACTCGCTGGTGGACATTAAGGCCAGGCCCGGGTGGCTGATCGTGGTGGCGGGCCACACCGACAGCGTCGGTGATGAAAAAGCCAACCAGCTATTGTCGCTGAAACGCGCGGAATCGGTCCGCGACTGGATGCGCGATACCGGCGACGTGCCGGATAGCTGCTTTGCCGTTCAGGGCTATGGCGAAAGCCGCCCAATTGCAACAAACGACACGCCGGAAGGCCGGGCGCTGAACCGACGTGTCGAAATCAGTCTGGTGCCGCAGGTCGACGCCTGCCGGTTACCGGACAAACCCTCTGCGTCATCCCAGGATGATGGCGCTTCACTACACAATGGAGAGTAATTCCATGGCAATTCCTGTTTATCTTTGGCTGAAAGACGACGGCGGCGCGGACATTAAAGGGTCTGTCGACGTTCAGGATCGTGAAGGCAGTATCGAAGTGGTGGCCCAGGAGCATAACCTGTACATCCCGACCGATAACAACACCGGCAAACTGACCGGCACGCGGATCCATACGCCTTTCCTGTTCACCAAGGAGATCGACTCCTCCAGCCCCTACCTGTACAAGGCGGTGACCACCGGTCAGACCCTGAAATCCGCCGAGTTCAAGTGGTACCGGATCAACGATGCTGGCCAGGAAGTGGAGTATTTCAACACCACGCTTGAGAACGTCAAGGTGGTGAAAGTGAATCCCCTGATGCACGACATCAAAGACCCTGCCTACGAGAAGCACAACCATCTGGAACAGATCGAGCTGCGCTACGAGAAGATCATCTGGACCTATAAAGACGGCAACATCATTCATTCCGATAGCTGGAACGAACGCGCTACCGCGTAATTGCCCGTCATTCTTCGCGCCGGAGGCGCGTTGGCGGCGTTCGCTCACCCCGGTCGCATCGTTATCTATGCGACCGGGGAGTAAGGAGGGCCATCGCCTGATGCGGACAGCGTTTCTCTGTCCGCCGTTTTTTGCTGAATGCCTGAGATGCGGGTACTCAGCAAAGAAAAACACAATCTGCCTGCCTGACCCTGTGCGCTATGGGTTCCTGTTGGGGAACAGCGACGGGCGGTAGCGTGTCCGGAACCAATAAAGAGAGGATCTCATGGAAAATCCAGCCAGCCTGTTACGCCGTCTTAATCCCTGCTGTGCCCGCGCGATGGAGGGGGCGGCCTCGCTGTGCCAGTCCCGGGCGCACGCTGAGATCCTGCCCGAGCACTGGCTGCTCAAGCTGCTGGAACAGGGGGAAGGCGATCTGACGGTGCTGGCGCGGCGCTACGAATGGGATATGGATGCGCTATGGCAGGATCTGCTTAGCTGGCTGGATAAACAGCCGCGCTCGGTACGTCATCGTCCTCAGCTATCTGGCGCTATCCTGAAGCTAATGCAGGAGGCCTGGCTGATTGCCTCGCTCAGCGGCGAAGCGCAGATCCGCAGTGTTCACCTGTTGATGGCGCTGGTAGCAAAACAGAATCTGATCCAGTGCGATGGCCTGTGGCCGCTGTTAACCCTGGGCCAGAGCCAGCTGGAACGCCTGCGCCCCCTGCTGGATACCCAGTCCGACGAACGTCCGCAAGCGCAGCAGGAGGCGGCGCTGGCGCAGCGTCATGGCGGGGACGTGGAGTTTGTGGGGCGTCCTGCGGACGGGGTACCGAACGCGGATGGGCCCAACCCGGCGCTGCAGAACGCCCTCGACAAATTTACTCTCGACGTCACTGCCAAAGCCAGAGACGGGCAGATTGACCCGGTGTTCGGACGTGATACGGAAATCCGCCAGATGGTGGATATTCTCTCCCGGCGTCGTAAAAACAACCCGATCCTCGTCGGTGAACCGGGCGTGGGCAAGACCGCCCTGGTGGAAGGCCTGGCGCTGCGCATTGCTGAAGGCAACGTCCCCGACGCGCTGAAGCCGGTGTCGGTGCGCACCCTGGACCTCGGATTGCTGCAGGCCGGCGCCGGGGTCAAAGGCGAGTTCGAGCAGCGGCTGAAAAATATCATTGAGGCGGTGCAGCAGTCGCCTGGGCCGGTGCTGCTGTTTATCGACGAGGCGCACACGATTATCGGCGCGGGCAATCAGGCCGGCGGGGCGGATGCCGCCAACCTGTTGAAGCCGGCGCTGGCCCGGGGGGAACTACGGACCATCGCCGCCACCACCTGGCGTGAATACAAGCAGTACTTCGAGCGCGATGCCGCGCTGGAGCGCCGCTTTCAGATGGTCAAGGTGGATGAGCCGGACGACGACACCGCCTGCCTGATGCTGCGCGGCCTGAAGCCCCGGTATGCCCACCACCACGGGGTGCATATCACGGATGACGCGGTGCGTGCCGCCGTGACGCTGTCACGACGCTATCTCACCGGCCGCCAGCTGCCGGACAAGGCGGTGGATTTACTCGACACCGCCTCCGCCCGCCAGCGCATGAGCCTTGATACCGTGCCAGAGCCGCTGACCCGCCTGAAGGCGCAGCTCACCGCGCTGGCGATGGAGAAGCAGGCGCTGCTGGAGGATATCGCGCTGGGCAACAGCGCCCACGGCGAACGGCTGGCGTTCATTGAGCAGGAGGAGAACCGCCTTATCCTGGCGCTGGATACCCTCGAAACCCAATATGGTCAGGAGCTGCAGCTGACGGAGGCACTGCGGGCATGTCGTCGCGATCTCTCCCGCCAGGGGGAAATCAACGACCTGCAAAACGCGCTTACTGCCGCCCAGCACGGCAATCCGCTACTCGGGCTGGACGTCGACGTCCGCACCGTGGCGACGGTGATTGCCGACTGGACCGGCGTGCCGCTCTCCTCGCTAATGAAGGATGAGCAGACGGAGCTGCTGAGCCTGGAACAGAGTCTCGGCAAACGGGTGGTTGGCCAGGAGGCGGCCCTGAGCGCTATTGCCCGGCGCCTGCGCGCCGCGAAAACCGGCCTGACGCCGGAGAACGGTCCGCAGGGGGTGTTCCTGTTGGTCGGGCCGAGCGGCACCGGCAAAACGGAAACGGCGCTCGCCCTCGCCGATGCGCTGTTCGGCGGCGAGAAAGCGCTGATCACCATCAATCTCTCCGAGTACCAGGAACCGCACACCGTCAGCCAGCTGAAGGGTTCTCCGCCGGGCTACGTCGGCTACGGCCAGGGCGGGATCCTGACCGAGGCGGTGCGCAAACGCCCCTACAGCGTGGTGCTGCTCGATGAGGTGGAGAAGGCCCATCGCGATGTGATGAACCTGTTCTACCAGGTCTTCGACCGGGGGGTAATGCGCGACGGCGAGGGGCGTGAAATCGACTTCCGCAACACCGTGATCCTGATGACCGCCAACCTTGGCAGTGACCTGCTAATGCAGCTGCTGGATGAACAGCCTGAAGCCAGCGAATCAGACCTGCACGAGCTGCTGCGCCCGGTGCTGCGCGGTCACTTCCAGCCTGCGCTGCTGGCCCGCTTCCAGACGGTGATTTACCGTCCGCTGCCGGCGGCAGCGCTGCGCGGCATTGTCGGCATGAAGCTCGGGCAGGTGAGTCAGCGTCTGGCTTGCCATTACGGGATGACCGCCACCCTCAGCGAGAGCCTGTTCGACGCGCTGACCGAGGCCTGCCTGCTGCCGGACACCGGCGCCCGCAACGTCGACATTCTGCTCAATCAGCAGATCCTGCCGGCGCTGAGTCAGCAGCTATTGAGCCATATGGCGGCGGGGCATAAACCGAACCATGTGACGCTGGGGTATCACGAAGAAGAAGGCATCGTGATGGCGTTTGACGAGAGGGCAATCGCCGATGAGTAGCGTGAAATCGTTGTTGTTCAGCCACAACCACCATCTGCTTTCGGTGAAGGGATGTGAAGCCGGGCTTGATGTGCTGGCGTTTGAGGGCGATGAAGCCCTGAGCCAGCCGTTCCGCTATCGTATCGAATTCACCAGCGCAGACCATGCCATCAGAAAAGAGATGATGCTGATGAAGGCTGCCTCCCTGACGCTGCAGGCGCCGGTAGCTCAGGGCTTCGACATCAATGTTCAGCAAGCCGTGCGGGTGATCCAGGGCGTGGTGACGGGGTTCGAACGGCTCGGCACCTCCAGGGATGAAACGCACTACGCGCTGACCCTCCAGCCGCGCCTGGCGCTGCTTAACCGCTCGCACCAGAACGCCATTTATCAGGACCAGTCCGTTCCGCAGATTGTGGAAAAAATCCTCCGCGAGCGCCACGGCCTGCGCGGTCAGGATTTTCTGTTCTCGCTGACAAAAACGTATCCGCGACGCGAGCAGGTGATGCAGTACGGCGAGGATGACCTGCGCTTTATCATCCGTCTGCTGGGTGAGGTGGGGATCTGGTTTCGCTTTACCGCCGACACGCGGCTGCACATCGACGTCGCTGAGTTCTGCGACAGTCAGCAGGGCTATGAGAAGGGGCTGACGTTGCCTTCGGTCCCGCCATCCGGGCAGCAGTCGGCCGGGGTGGACGCGGTGTGGGGGATGGCATGCCGCCACCGCGTCGTGGAGCAGCAGGTCAGTACCCGCGACTACAACTACCGCGAGGCGACGGCGGACATGAGCGCGCAGGTGGATGTCACCCGCGGGGAGACCACTACCTTCGGTGAGGCTTACCACTGGGGAGATAACTACCTGACCGCGGGAAATGTCCATGACCGCCATCCGGCGCCGGAGTCCGGGGCGTTTTACGCCCGGCTTCGTCATGAGCGTTATCTGAACGGCCAGACCCGGATGCAGGCCACCACCAGCTGCCCGACGCTCTGCCCGGGTCAGGTGCTGAAGGTGACCGGCGGAGAGGAGGTGGCCGGAGAGTTTGCTGATGGTGTGCTTATCACGGCGATGCACAGCCACGCCCGGCGCGATGCCGACTTTGCGGTGGAGTTTGCCGGCATACCGGACAGCCCGGACGTCGGCTACCGGCCCGAGCCCGGCGCCCGCCCGGTGATGGCCGGGACGCTGCCGGCCCGCGTGACCAGTACCCGGGAAAACGACACCTACGGGCATATCGACAAACACGGGCGCTACCGGGTGAATATGCTGTTTGACCGGGCGCGCTGGGAAACCGGGTTCGAGAGCCTGTGGGTCCGCCAGTCGCGGCCGTATGCCGGAGACACTTACGGCCTGCACCTGCCGCTGCTGGCGGGGACGGAGGTGGCGATTGGCTTTGAGGACGGTAACCCGGACCGGCCGTATATCGCGGGCGTGCTCCACGATTCGGCGCACGGCGATCACGTCACCATCCGCAATGACAAACGTAACGTCCTGCGCACCCCGGCCAACAACAAAATCCGCCTCGACGATGAGCGTGGGAAAGAGCATATCAAGGTGTCGACGGAGTATGGCGGCAAGAGCCAGCTGAATCTGGGGCACCTGGTGAACAGCGACAGGCAGCCGCGCGGCGAAGGCTTTGAGCTGAGAACCGACAGCTGGGGGGCCATCAGGGCGCAGAAGGGTATTTTTATCAGCGCGGACGGACAGGCGCAGGCCCAGGGGCAGGCGCTGGATATGGAGCCGGCGGTCAGTTTGTTGAAAGGCGCGGTGAATCAGGTCACGGAATGGGGAAGCATTACGCAAACCCATCACAATGTTATCCCAGACCCCGGCCCGTTAAGCGCACTGGCCACAGGCAGCCGCGAGCTTAAACAGCCGACATTGCTGATGTCGGCCCCGCAGGGAATTGCCGCCGTCACACCGGAAACGACCCTCCTGCACAGCGGTAACGGGCTGTATCTGCAGAGCCTGGGAGAGGTCAACATCACCACGGCACAGCGCTGTTCACTGAATGCCAGCCAGGCTATTTCACTGCTGGCGCAACAGGAGGGAATGCGGCTGGTCTCCGCCAAAGGCCCGCTGGAAGTAGAGTCGCACGGCGATATTCTGTCGCTGACCGCGCTAAAAGATATCACCGTCCAGTCAACTCAGGGGCATCTGCAGTTGACGGCTAAAAATGGCATCACCCTGGGGTGCGGCGGCGCATATATCCGTCTTACCCCGCAGGGAGAAGTACAGATCCACGGACCGGGGGTGATTAGCCTTAAGGGGCAGCACGATTTGCAGGGGCCGGTCAGCGAGGCGTTTCCCTTACCTGATCTACCGGCATCGGTTTGTAAAGAGTGCCTTAAAAAAGCCCAGGCGCTGGCGCAGGGCTTCGTGCCGCGGGAGGCATAATGACCAGACAATGGATTGAGGAGGTCGCCGGAACCTCTCGGGTTTTCGGAACGGATTATCTGCACGTCATTATCGATCAGGCAGGGGTGGATTTTTCCGTTATTCCGGCGCTGAATTCGCTGTCAGTTGAGTGGCAGTCGCTTTTTCATGGACTTCCGGAAGCATTTATCGTCGATGATGCTCCGCTGGTAGCGCGCTTTACGCTTGATGATCTTGAGCAAATGCGCTGGTTACAGGATATCAGCCAGCAACTTGCCAGCCAGGCGCCGCTGCTCCTGTTCTGTACATACTGGCCCTTTTCGGCGCTGGCGAACTGGCTCACGCAGTGCATGGATATTCTGCAGGAAGGGCGCAGCGGAATTTTACGCTTTTACGATACCCGGGTATTTCCGCTGTTGTTTACGCACATTCTCAGTGAAGAGCAGCAAGAGCCATTGATGCGTCCGGCCCTGTTCTGGGCGTGGCAGGATCTTGACGGGCAGGCGAAAGGCATCAAAGGCAGTGGTCTCCCACCGGAACGCGATGAAAAGGCGCCAAAAATAGAACTCAGCGATCGCCAGCTTGAGCATCTGATGTGTATCAGCGATGTCATCGTCCTGTTGTCACACTGTGCTCCGCCTGCGGGCATATTTGATTCAAGACAGTCGCTGTTTTCGGCCTGTTATCAGGGCATGGTGGAGGCGACACGCCAGGGCATTCTTCTGGATGACGCCCGTGAAGACTGGGTAATGAAAAAGTGGCTTGCCGACGTAAAAACCAGTGAGAGACCTTCGGAATGAAAAGCCTGGTCTGGCTGAGTTCATCCCTCTTTTCATTACCCTCAACCCGACAGGGAGAGTCCGATGCAATCTGCATTAATCAGCCCGCTGCTGGCGGGGCTGCTGCTGTTAACCGGCTGCGCACAGCCTGCCGCCCGGGCCGGAGGCGGAACAATAAAAGCCATCAACCATACAAAGTGGGCGATCAACCACTTCAGCGTCAACGGCCAGTCGGGCATCGACATTATAGGCCCGTTCCAGGGAGGCGGTGGCGGCTGCTGCTTCAGCGTGCCCGCCCGCTGGACGCCGGGTATGACGGTGCGCATTGACTGGGAAAGTGGGGAGGCATCGACTGAAGGTTTTCCTGGATTTGCTGATTACGAAAAATATAAAGCCTGGGAGAAAAAAATGAGCTCTCAGAATCGGCAGCACAGTAAAACCGTCCCGCTGCCCGACTATAACGGCCAGGAGGTGTGCGGTATTACGGTGCACTTTTTACCCTGCGATGACGTGAAGGTAACCACCAGCTGCTGGTCACCGAGAAATGCGAACTACCCGATAAAAGAGCCCGTCAGGATGAAGGAGCCGGCCGTCTGTCCGAAGTAGCTCGCCTTCGTTTCCCCGGGATGGCATCACCATTCCTTAATCACCCTCAAACCGACAGGGAGAGTCCGATGAAATCTGCATTAATCAGCCCGCTGCTGGCGGGGCTGCTGCTGTTAACCGGCTGCGCACAGCCTGCCGCCCGGGCCGGAGGCGGTGGCGGCGGCACCATTGACGCCATCAACCACACAAAGTGGGCAGTTAATCACTTCAGCGTCAACGGCCAGTCGGGCATCGATTCAATAGGCCCGTTTCAGGGGGGCGGTGGCGGCTGCTGCTTCAGCGTGCCCGCCCGCTGGACGCCGGGTATGACGGTGCGCGTTGACTGGGAAACTGGGGTGGGGTACTCCATGGACTTTCCGGGGTATCAGGATAGGCAAAAATACCTTGCCTGGAAAAAAGGAATTGATGCCCAAAAGAGGCAGCACAGCCAAACCGTCCCGCTGCCTGACTATAACGGCCAGGAGGTGTGCGGTATTACGGTGCACTTTTTACCCTGCGATGACGTGAAGGTAACCACCAGCTGCTGGTCACCGAGAAATGCGAACTACCCGATAAAAGAGCCCGTCAGGATGAAGGAGCCCCCCGTATGTCCGAAATAACCGAAACGCATGCCGCCTGGGTCCCGCCGTCGTTTCCACCGCAGGGACGTCTGCCGGGCCGGGCGCTGGAGGTTGGTCAGAACTACTATCAACAGAACAGCGACGAGCGGCGCTATCATCAGGAACTGTGCCTGGCTGCCGGACGGCGCGTGGAGCCGCCGTGCTGCAAGACGCTTCATATCAGCCTGTTTTTCGACGGTACCGGCAATAACTTAAATCATGACTTTTTTATCGCGAACCCGAAACATCCGACCAATATCGCCCGGCTGTTTCGGGCGACTATTGGAACGGGTACGGCTGGCGGGGTGCCGTCTGATGATCAGAGCAAGCTGTTTGATGGAGACGGCGAGGGAGACGGGAAATATTTTAAATTCTATATGCCCGGCGTGGGCACCCCCTTCCCGGAAGTGAATGACCCCGACTATTCCACCATGGGTCTGGTGGGGGCAGTTAAGGGGGAGGACCGGATTAACTGGGCGCTGCTGCGCATAATCGATGTGCTGATGTTTAGTGCCACCGAAAAATGGCTGACCACCACAGAGAGTCGTCGTTCACTGAAAGAAATGAGCACCAACTGGAACCTGCTGGGGTTTGGTGGCAGCCATAACCGCTATGAAGAGTTCACTCGTTTGCTGAATGGTCTTGCCCCGAAACTGATGCCGATGCTGATTCAGCCTGAGCCGGGCAAGCCGAAACTGACAGGCATCAAACTGTATGTCTATGGTTTTTCCCGCGGCGCGGCAGCGGCGCGCACCTTTGTGCGCTGGCTGAGCGAACTGCTGCCCCCGCCGGCGGCGGAGGGTGAAAAACCGCCGCAGTGCCTGCAGACAGGCGGGATGCAGCTGCCCGTCAGCGTGGAGTTTCTCGGGCTGCTGGATACGGTGGCCTCCGTCGGGGTGGCGCATGTTGTGCCGGTTGCCGACGGGCATATGTCCTGGGCAGACGGCACGATGGAGCTGCCGGATGATGAAACCTATGGCGGGCTGATAAAAAAATGTGTTCACCTGGTCTCCGGGCATGAGCAGCGTCTCTGCTTTCCGCTGGACTCGGTGCGCCGGGCAAACGGCAAATACCCGCCCTGTGCCACTGAGGTGGTTTACCCGGGCATGCACTCGGATATTGGTGGAGGATATCCGCCGGGGGATCAGGGGAAAGCGAATGGTGAGGATGACAGCTTATTGGTATCTCAGGTAGTTTTGCATGACTTGTATGCTTCGGCATTTGCTTTTGGTGCGCCACTTAAAGTCCCACCGACCACATTACCGCGAGATCTAAACCGGCAGCTTTGGCGAGCCATGTCGCCAGATTTGCAGGAAGAATTTGTAATTGATACACCACTAGTCAACCGCTTCAACGCCTGGCGCGAACTCACTCTGGGCCAAACCACGCCGAAAACGTTCGATCCCGAAGCAGCCTCTCACTACGAACCACTTGCCGCCGGCGGCAGCCTGGAAACCGTCATTGCTGAGCAGATGGCCTGGATCACCGCCTGGCGCATCGACCGCTATGCCAGAGGCTCGATGCTGAAAACGCCATTCTATCAGCGCGCCACGAATACCGAAGCGCTGCCTGCCGCGCGGAAGGCGGCAGAAGAGATTCGTGATGAAAAACAGGCGGCGGTGCTCAGGGCTCGCCAGAACCAGATAGCAAACCAGCCTCCTGACAGGATGGATGAGCTGGTTCTGCAGCCGGGCGTGAAGGATTTTGACCCAAAGATGGATCAAACCCAGCTGTTCGACGCGGCGAAGGAGTTCGGAAAGGATTACCACGACGGTTACCGTATCCCGGAGAACCTGGCGCAGCTGGTGCTGGATACCGTGCTGCAGCCGGTGATTTTCATTCTGAATACCGATGATGAAGCGCAGGAATACCGGCGCATGAAGCGTGACGGAGAGGCCCGGGTGGCCGTCCTGTTCCTCGCGGCTGGGGAGGCCAGCAACGCGGAGCAGCCTGCCGGGCTGGTGAGGGCGCTGTTTGATGACCAGGTGCATGACTCACGCGCCTGGTTTATGTATGCCGTGCTCGGCACGCGCGAGATGTGGACCGGCTACTTCCGCTACCGGATGATTTACTTCGGCGAGCGCTGCAGTAAGCCGCTCTCGCCGCTGGTGCTCGCCGGAGACCTGGTGGGTTTTGCGACCGTGACTGCGGGCGTCGTGCTCAGTTTCCGGCAAAAGTCCCTGACCGGCAAGCTGGCCGGGCTGGCCGCTACAGGCGCCGTGCGCTCGCTGGAGGTGGCGGTGCTGGACAAGATAACCGGGGAAGCGCTCCCAGAGCTGCCCGGAGGGGAGCAGTTGCGGGCCTTTACCCACGAGCCGGGGACCGTTGTCGCACAGCAAAAGGCGCGGAAAGCGGAACAGCAGGTGGCGCGGGGGCAAGCCGCTCTGCCGGCCAGCTGGCTTGAGGACGTTCTGACGACAACGGTCTGAACGCGGATAAGGAGGATCCGATGAATAAAGTCATCCGCAAAGGAGATACCCTGCGGGAGTATGGTGGCAGGGTGCTGATGGGGCATTATCAGTGTTTTGGTCTGGGATTCGCCTGCAAGGGCGACCCGGTCAAGTGTAACAAACACGGTATGACGACCATCGCTGAAGGCAGCGCGCGAACCACTATTGATGGCCAGCCGGTTGCGCTCCACGGTCATCGCTGCGCCTGCGGCTGCACGCTGGTCAGCTCTAACCCAGACTGCGGGGTTGATCAGTGAGGCCGGTACCGGAGTATCCCCCGTACAAATACGCGCGACCGCCTGGTACGGCCAGGTGGCTATCGGTTTCGGCCCTGCTGGTTCTGCTTAGCGGCGGGATCAGCGCTTTACTTCCCTCGTCAGAAGGAAAAAGCGCCCTGGCCGGCACCGGGATCCTGTTGGCCCTGGCGCTGGCAGGTACCGGCTGGTTGATCCGGCTGCTGTACTACCGCATGAGCGTGCATAACGCCAGGTTCTATGACCAACTGGTGGCATACGAACAACAGCAATGGTGGGCGGAGCATCGGCAGCCGATCGGGTTACAGGACGGTCTGCTGCTGGGCCCCGCGGGCAAAACGACCACTGACTGGCTGCGGGTGCTAAGCCGTCACGAGCGTCCGCCAGAGGAAGAGAACGAGGGCGGCGGCAGGGCGCTGCGAGCACCATACCTTTCAGTTTCTGAGGCTATCGCCCGCGAAAAACGGCTGGCGGAACTACTGGTGATGGAATGGCAACGACAGCGCAGTGAAAGAACGCTTACTCCGCCGCTGCGTTGCTACTGGCATGGAACGGAACTCGCCTGGCAGGCGTTTCGTGCACAGATGACCCTCACTGTTGAGCAGATGACACTACCATCCCGCCCGCATACCTGGTGTGGGGAGGCCAGCCTCGCGGAGATAGCACACACTCTGGCCGAAGCTGACCCCCACGACACTGTGCTTATCGCCGGATGTCAGGTGGTTGTCGCCCAGACGGGGGCAGTGCAACCCGCCGGAGAGTCTGCGGTACTGTGGCTCGCCGGACGGGACGGTCCGGTGCACCTGACCAGGGGGGAAACCTATTGCGCAGAAAAAGGGGAGGCCCTGACTGCTGTAGCCGCTCGTGTGCTGGAGCAGAACGAACTGAGCGGCCCCCCGGAAGCCTGTGCGCTGTTTTTTCAGCCGGGACTGGAAGCGCTGGCGCACAGCGGTTGGGATATCAACCTGTATCGCCAGGATGCCTGTTGGGGAGACATCGGCGAGATGGAAGGCTTGACCGTTCTGTCGCTGGCGGCGATCTACGCCGCGCACTACCAACAACCGTGTGGCTGGATAGCCCGCGATCCCTTGAATACCCTCGCAATTGGAATTGTAAAACCTGATGGACAACGTCAATAAACCTGCAGCTATCTCTGTGGCGGCTACGGTTATCGTCAGTATTGCTGCGGTCACGCTTCTGGTGCTCCTGGGCGGGCTGGCATGGTGGCTGTGGGCGATGGATCATGCCACGCAGTGGGAAACGCTGCGCCCGTTTATCGCCATGGGCTTTATTATCTGGGGGATGGCGCTCAGCCTGCTGGTACTGGGGTTTATGGCCTTTCGACTGCTGATAAAAGATAAGGTTAAGCCTTCAGCAGCGCCTGTGCGGCAACCCGCCAGGCCCGATGGGCGCGAAGCCCTTTATGCCCCGCTGAAAAAGCACCTTCACGCACGTTACCGCCTGCGCTGGCACCGCAAAGTCCGCCTGCTTTTAGTCACCGGCGACGATGAGGCAATAGAACAACTGGTTCCCGGCCTACAACGGCAGCACTGGCTTGAAGGCAACCGCACCGTACTGATTTACGGCGGCAGCCTTGCATCGGAGCCTGACCGAGAAAAATACGCCGCGCTGCGCAAGCTGCGCCGCGGCCGTCCTCTGGACGGGATTGTGCGGGTGATGCCATCGTCTCTCACCCTGACGCCGCAGATAAGCGAAAACGACCTGCGCGGGCTGGAAAAAATTAGCGAACTGCTGGGCTATGCCGCCCCGGTCTGGCTGTGGAAACTGTGCGACAGTGAGTGGTCGCAGTCTGACCGCGCGGTGCAGGCGGTAGGGGTTAGCTTCCCGTTACGCGCTACCGAGGACGATGTCGCCCGTCAGCTTGCGCAGATGCTGCCCACGCTGCGGGAGCAGGGGATGCACCAGATCGCGGAGGAGACCCGCCACGACTTCCTGCTGCGTCTGGGGCAGCAGTTTCTCGACGGGGGGATCGCGCAATGGCGCTGGCAGCTGGCGCCATGGCTGACCGCCTCGCGACAGCGGTTTGCGCTGCGAGGCCTGATGTTTAGCCTGCCGGCGCCTCGTAGCGCAGATCCTTATCAGGAGGCTGATGCCTCGCCTGCGGGCCAGCCTCATCTCCTGACGCTGCCCGCCACCTGGCAGGGAATCGTCGATGACTGCCGCCGTTTACGCGGGCATCACGTGGGAATGGCGTGGGAGCGGTGCCTGGCGTGCGGTCTGATGGCCATCCTCGGCCTGTGGGCGGCGGGACTGCTGCTCTCCTTTACCTTTAATTACAGCCAGATTGTTTCGGTAGCGGGAAAAGCCCGTGACCTGGTGACCCACCCCTCCGTTTCTGACTATCAACTGACGGCCCTCCATGCCCTGCGCAATGAGGCCGGCAGTCTCGTGCTCGATGGGCAGAAGGGCGCTCCCTGGTATCGGCGCTTTGGTCTGGACCATCATCAGCAACTATTAGACGCCGTCCTGCCCTGGTACGGCGTGGCAAACAACCGCCTGATACGTGACCCGGCCAATGTCGCGCTGCAGCAGGCGCTCAGCGCGCTGGTCAACTCCGCACCCAATAGCGACCAGCGAGCCCAGCTGGCGAAACCGGGCTATGACCAGCTGAAAGCCTGGCTGATGATGGCTCGTCCGGATAAAGCCGATGGCGCCTTTTTCGCGCAGACCATGAAAACGGTCCAGCCAACGCGAAAGGGGATCTCGACCGGACTGTGGCAAAGTCTGGCGCCGGATCTGTGGGCCTTTTATCTCTCCCTGCTGCCCGAGCGGCCAGAGTGGAAGATCATCCCGGATGCACAACGTGTCAGTCAGAGCCGTCAGGTTCTGTTGCAGCAGATAGGTCGCCGCAATGCCGAAAGCACCTTGTATGAGAACATGCTCAAATCCGTGCGTCGTAATTTTGCCGATGTATCGCTGGAAGACATGACCAGTGGCACCGATGCGCGCCGCCTGTTTACCACCGATGAAGTGGTCCCGGGGATGTTTACTCGCCAGGCATGGGAAGGCGGCATTCAGCAGGCCATTGATAAGGCAGCCAGCTCGCGCCGGGAGGAAATCGACTGGGTGCTGAGCGATTCGCGCAAAACGGTGTCGACAGACCTGTCGCCGGAGGCGCTGAAAGCGCGTCTGACCCGACGCTACTTCACCGATTTCGCCGGCAGCTGGCTGAATTTTCTCAACAGTCTGCGACTTAATCCGGCGACCACCATTGCTGATGTTACCGACCAGCTCACGCTGATAAGCGATGTCCGCCAGTCGCCGCTGATTGCCCTGATGAATACCCTTGCCTGGCAGGGGCAGGCGGGGCAACAAAGGGAGGGGCTGTCGGACAGCCTTATTAAATCGGCCAAAGATCTGGTGGGCGGAAAAGACAAGCCGGTCATCGACCAGTCGGCAGCCGGGCCGCAGGGGCCTCTGGATGACACGTTCGGCCCACTGCTCCAGTTAATGGGGAAAAACACGGGCAGCAACGTCATGTCGGCCGACAGCACCCTGAGCCTGCAAACCTATCTGACCCGCATCACCCGCGTGCGCCTGCGTCTGCAGCAGGTTGCGAATGCCTCCGATCCGCAGGAGATGATGCAGACCCTGGCGCAGACCGTCTTCCAGGGGAAAAGCGTCGACCTGACCGACACGCAACAATATGGCAGTCTGATTTCGGCAAGCCTTGGCGAAGAGTGGAGTGGCTTCGGTAACACTCTGTTTGTGCAGCCGCTGACTCAGGCCTGGGAAACCGTACTTCTGCCGTCGGCGGCCAGTCTGAATGATAAATGGCGCCGATCGGTAGTCGCCAGCTGGCACACTGCCTTTGACGGCCGCTTTCCGTTTACCGCCAGCAAAAGCGACGCCTCTCTGCCGATGCTGGCTGAGTTTGTGCGCAAAGACAGCGGGCGAATCGAACGTTTTCTTACGACGGAGCTGAACGGTGTCCTGCATAAAGAAGGCAGTCAGTGGGTGCCGGATAAGGTCAACAGCCACGGCCTGGTCTTTAATCCGGCCTTCCTGCGCGCCATCAACCAGCTAAGCCAGCTGTCCGACATTCTTTTCACCGATGGCAGCCAGGGCATCAGCTTCGAATTGCAGGCCAGGCCTGTTGCACAGGTCGTGGAGACACAGCTGACGATAGACGGCCAAAAGCTGCGCTATTTCAATCAGATGGCCGACTGGCAGACTTTCCGCTGGCCGGGGGAAACGTATAAACCCGGCGCTCTGCTGACCTGGACCACCGTCAATGCGGGCACGCGTCTGTTTGGTGACTACAGCGGAACCTGGGGTTTTATTCGCTGGCTGGAGCAGGGTAAACGCCAGCAGCTCGAACGCAGCCAGTGGATGATGAGCTTCACCGCTCCGGATGGCCGCACCCTGCAGTGGGTACTGCGCTCCCAGCTTGGGAGCGGCCCGCTGGTGCTTCTGGCGCTGCGCGGATTGACCCTGCCGGATCAGATTTTCACTGTCGATGCGGCTCAGAGCGCACAGGCCCTGACGGCGGGGGTAGGGAATAGTGACATGGATGAGATGGAAAAATGAGTATTTTACAAAATCTGGTTGCCGCCAGTCAGTTGGATGAAAGCGTACTGCGCCAGCAGGCCCGGTCACGCCAGGAAAACTGGCAGTCATGGCTTGCGCCAATCAGTGATAGCCAGCCCACCGGCAGCGATCCGGGCTATGACGATGATTTTCAGCGTATCCGCGAGGAGGTCAATAAGATCTCCGGCGTCGATACCGAACTGATTTGCCAGCTGGCAGAAAAACTGCTGACTCATACCTGCAAGGATCTGCGCGTGATCACCTTTTACGTGTGGGCGCGTCTGCAGCAGGATGGCGAAACCGGTCTGGCCGAGGGCGTTACGCTGCTTGCGGCAATGCTTGAGCGGTTTGGGGATATGCTCCATCCCCAACGTGAACGTAGCTGCAAATCGGCGCTGGAATGGCTTGGCAGTCGCCGGATGTCGGACAGTCTGTCTCTTTATCCGGAAGTCGACATGACCACTATGCAGGTCATTATCGGGGCGTTATTGCTGACGGAAGCCTCTTTTGCCGTATTGGCTGAGGCCTCTCGCCCCGATCTTTCCGGGCTATATCAGCTCCTGGAGAACCGACTGGTACAAAGCGGCGGCGCCCGCAGCCTGGTGCCGCAGACCAGCCGCGAAGAACACGATCTGCTGCCCCAACATGCAGACACCGCACCGGTAATGCATACCGTCACGTCAGGACGTGATTTGCTCGACCAGGTTAAAGTGCTGGCGAAATATCTGCGTGAGTGTCCCGGCGGATGGCTGGCAGGTCATCATCTGATGAAGAGTGTGCGTTGGGATACTTTAACGGAATTACCGCCGCTGGATGCCTCCGGCCGGACCCGGCTATTGCCTCCAAAGCCGGAGAGTAAAGCCCATCTTAAGCGGTTGTATTTACAGAAAAGCTGGTCAGAACTGCTAGAGCATACGGACACGCTGTTGGCGCAAGGCGTCAATCATCTGTGGCTGGACGTGCAGTGGTACGCCTGGCAGGCGCTGCTGAAACTGGATGCTGACACTGTACGGGCCGATATCCTGTGCCGGGATATGAAAGGGCTACTGGCTCGTCTACCGGGGCTGGAAACCCTGGCGTTTAACGATGGTACGCCATTCGCCGATGAAGTGACGCTCAACTGGCTTAACGAACATGTTCTGGATGAGATGGCCGGATGGCAAGGTGAGCCGGTGATGGCGGCGACCAGCACTGATGAGGTGCTGTCGCTGGAGTCAGAAGTGCTCGCCCGCGCGGACGATGAAGGTATTGAGTCGGCGCTGAACTGGTTACAGGCGCAACCGGGCTATACCACCAGCCGCAATCGGTGGATGATGCGCTTATTGATGGCGCGGGTCAGCGAGCAGTACGGAAAAAATGAAATAGCGCTGCATCTGCTGGCGGAACTCGACAGCCGTGCCCGGGAGATGACGCTCGAACAATGGACGCCGGAGCTTATCTTTGAGATCAAAGCCCGCCGACTCCGGCTGCTAAGAGGCAAGGCCGGGCGCAGTGAGGCAGAAAAAAATCGCTTGCAGCCAGAGATGGAGTCTTTGCTTGCCGGGCTTATCGCTCTGGATCCCGCTCGCGCTGCGGTGCTGTGCGCATAATTTACGCGTCAACCGCACCTCATTACTTGCATCTGCTGTCTTCTGCATATCTGAAAGCTATTACTTCTTCTGGTGACTTATGGACGATTTAACCCTGCGTTATTACGACGCTGAAATGCGCTACCTGCTGGAAGCGGGTGAAGAGTTTGCCCGCGCTCATCCTGAGCAGGCGGCAATGCTCAATCTTGACAAAGCGGGCGCCCGCGACCCCTTTGTCGAGCGTCTGTTTGAAGGTTTTGCCTTCCTGATGGGCCGCATGCGCCAGAAGCTCGATGACGATCTGCCTGAGCTGACCGAAGGCGTGGTCAGTCTGCTGTGGCCACATTATTTACGTACCATTCCTTCCCTGTCGGTCGTGGAATTCACTCCCGACTGGCAGGAAATGAAAGAGCCGATGACGATGGCCAAAGGCTTTGAAGTGCTTTCCCGGCCGATCGGTGAAAAGGGCACGCGCTGTCGGTACACCACCACCAAAGCGATCGCTCTGCAGCCGTTGTCCCTGGAGCGCGCTCAGCTGACCACCGATACGGATGGCCGGTCGGTGATCACGCTGCGCTTTAACTGCAGCAGCCTGACGGACTGGCGCCGGATCGATCTCAGCCATATCCCGCTCTACTGCAACGCTGATGTGCCGCTGGCCTGCGCCATGCACGAGGCTTTTACCCTCAATGTGGCCAGGATGTGGCTGCGCGTACCCGGTAAGGAGGACAGAAAGCCGCTGGACGGGTATTTCAGCGCGCTGGGATTTGGCGAGGATGACGGCCTCTGGCCCGAAGATAGCCGCAGTTTTCGCGGCTACCAGCTGCTGCTGGAGTATTTTACCTTCCGTGAAAAGTTCATGTTCATCGACCTGCGCGGGCTGGAGACGGTGGCTTTCCCGGCCGGGATGGCGTGGTTTGAGATCGACGTCGTGCTGGCGGAACGCTGGGAACATGACTTCCGCTTCAGCGAAAAGCAGCTGCGCCTGCACTGCGTGCCGGCGATCAACCTGTTCCCGCTGGAGTCCGATCCGCTGACCATCAATTCCCTGCAGACAGAATACCTGCTGCGCCCACTGCGCGTGCAGGACGGCCACACCGAAATTTACACCGTCGATTCCGTGAGCTCCTCGAGCCAACAGGCTTACGCGCCGTTCTCAAGCTTTCGTCACAAAGGCGGCATGATGCGTCATGACGCGCCTGATTATTACTATCATACCCGGGTGCGCCGTGGCCCCTCCGGGTTGCATAACACCTGGCTTATCGTCGGCGGGGAAGCCTTTGACAATCATACCGTACCGGAAGATGAAAGCCTGTCGCTCACCCTTACCGGAACCAACGGCCAGCTTCCGCGTCGTGCGCTGCAGAGCACCGTGCTCGATACGGTGATGAAAACCACCTCGGCCAGCGTCGCGGTTCGTAACCTCTGCGCGCCGACGCTCCCGTGCTATCCCTCTGCCCAGGATCGTTTTCACTGGCGGGTGCTGAGCCATCTGGGCAGCAGTTTTCTTTCCCTGATGGACAACGCTGAAGTCCTGCGCGGCACCCTGGCGCTGTATGAATGGACCGACAGCGAGATGAATCGTCGGCGTCTGGAAGCCATCCTCGAGGTGAAGCACCGCGCAACAGAGCGCTTTGCACAGGGCCATCTGGTGCGCGGCGTGCAGATTGAAGTCACCCTCGACAGCCACGGCTTTGCCGGACGAGGCGATATATGCCTGTTTGGCGAGATGCTCAGCCGCTTCTTTGCGCTCTACACCGATATCTACTTGTTCAACCGCCTGATTATCATTCTGCAACCAACCGGAGAACGACTGGAATGGGAAGAGAAGCACAGCCGACGCATTCCCGGCTGATGCCGCGTCTGGAGGCCGACCTGCCGCGGATCAATTTTTACCGCTTTTGTCAGCTTCTGGAACGACAGCACCCCGATAAGCCGCTGATGGGGGCGACTAGCCATCCGGCTGACGATCCGGTACGTTTTTATCCGCATCCGGGGATGGGGTTCCCCGCCAGCGAACTCAGAGCCGTGGAATACGATGAGGCCAATGACAGCGGGCCGCCGGTCATTCGCACCACCTTTATGGGCTTGTACGGTGTCGATTCGCCGCTCCCGACGGCCTGGCTCGATGATATCGCCCAGCGCAGGGAAGGGCATGAAGCGCTGCAGGGGGGGCTGGATATCTTCAGTCACCGGATTATCACGCAGTATTACCGCATCTGGCGGAAATACTGCTGGCCCGCCACCTTTGAGCCCGGCGGTACCGACCGCCTGTCACAGTCGCTGCTGGGTCTGGCGGGGCTGGGCATCCCCGGCACGACGCGGCATATCGCCTCGCCAGCGTCGCGCTTTCTGGCGCTGACTGGCGTGCTGCGTCAGCCGGGCAAAACTCAGCAGGGGATCCAGGCGCTGATCACGCTGCTGGCCCCGAAGACCACCGTCAGGGTGAGCCCTTACTGCCTGCGTCCGGTGGCGGTCAGCCAGCCGCTGGGCTTTTACGGCGATGACGACTTCTTACTGGACGGAAATACCCCGCTGGGTGACGAAGCGATGGACAGCAGTAGCCAGCTCCTCGTCGCCCTTATCACCGATAATCCCGAGGAGTCGCAGGGCTGGAAGCCTGATGGCCCGCTGTTTCGGGACTTTCTCATCCTGCTGCGGGTGTATCTGGGCTGGCGATTCCGGGCCAGAATCACCCTGACCGCGCCGACCCGACTGCTGGCTGTCCCGCCGCTGGGGGACGGACCGTTCTGGCTCGGTATGAACGGCGTGCTGGGCGCTGGAGAGGGTGAGAGTCAGGATGATATCCCACAGACATTTACCACCGAACTGGGCACCTATACCGGCCTGCAGCCTGCCACCTCATCGCAAGGAAACCGACGTGTTACGTATAAGTTTGATTAAAACCGCCTGCCTGCTGTCCCTGCTAGCGCTTTGCCTGAGCGGATGCGGGCTCACCCAGCGCGTCTCGGAGGGAACAAAATCCGCCTTCAACGCCGTTTTTTATAAGCAAATTAATACGCTGCATCTGGATTTTACGGCGCGCGAAGCGCTCAACACCGATGCCAGAGAGAATCACTCGCTCTCCGAACCGGTGGTGGTGCGCATCTATCAGCTTAAAGATCGCCGGACCTTTGACCGGCTGGTTTACCAGCAGCTGCTGGAGGAGGGGGATATTCTGCTCGCCGCCGATCTCCTCGCCAGTCGCGACGTAGTGATCAACCCCGGAGGGGACGCCAGTCTCAATATGCCGCTGGAAACGCAGGCGAAGTTCGTGGCGGTTGTCGGCCTGTTCCGCCATCCGGATACAGAAAGAAATACCTGGAAGCAGGTGCTGGCGCGTGAGGAATTGGATCCTGACAAGCCACGTATTTTTACCGCCGAAACTAACCAGCTAAGGCTCAGGCCTGAAGCGGCGAAGTAACGTCGAAAACAAATTTCTGCGGCGGGTCCATCGTGGCGATTGGCCCGTAATCTTCGTTAACCAGCGAACTGGCGGTAACCATCCTCATCCAGCCTCACCGGTTTCATCACAGCACAGGGAGATAACGTGACAGCGAGGGAGCGTTTTTTTAAGAAACTGCAGCACCAGCAAAATCCGCCGCGGACAACCACCTTCGATGGGGCGGCGGCCGCGGATATTGCCATGTTTCGCCAGCAGATGGCGGCGCTCGCCCGGCAGGTGAATCAGTGGTTTGACGGAACGGGCATCGAGGTGGTGGTTTCGACCCGCCACCTCCACGATCTGAGCACCCTCGGCTACAGCCTCAATAGCGGCATCTGCCGCTACGATATCCCCACTCTCCGCCTGCAAAACGGCGAGCGCAGCGTCAATATCGTGCCGCAGCAGCTGTGGGATGGCGTGGAAAAGGGGGTCGTGACCCTGAGCCTTGAGACACCTGGCGGGGCGGGCTCCCGGGAGGTGTTTTATCTGAGCCTGGCCCCGGACGGCGGCTGGTTGATCCGTCAGTCGCGCCAGCCCCCGGAGGCGCGACAGATTCTCACCGAAGACCGCTTTTTTATGGCGATCGACAGCCTGGCATGACTGGTCAGATGGTCTGTCCGCCCGATACCTCGATCCGCTGGGCGGTCACCCAGCGGTTATCGTCGCGCAGCAGGCTGGCGATCATCGGCCCAATATCCTCGGGAACGCCCACCCGTCCCAGCGCCGTCATCGCGGCAAACTGCGCGTTAACCCCCGCGTCGTCCCGCACCAGTCCGCCGCCAAAGTCGGTGGCGATAGCGCCGGGGGCGACGGTATTGACGGTGATGCCGCGCCCGCCCAGCTCGCGGGCCATGTATACGCTCAGCATCTCCACAGCCGCTTTGGCCGCGGCGTAGGCGGAGAAGCCAGGATAAGAGACGCGGGTCAGTCCGGAGGAGAAGTTAACGATCCGTCCGCCGTCAGCCAGCAGCGGCAGCAGGGTTTGAACGAGGAAAAACACCCCCTTAACGTGGACGTTAAACAGCCCGTCGAACTGCGCCTCGCGCGTTTCGGCCAGCGGGGCAAATTCGCCGTGTCCCGCGTTATTGATCAGATGGTCGAAGGTGTCCCGTCCCCAGACGCTGCCCAGCGCAGCGCGCAGGCTATCGGCGAAGGCCGGAAAGCTGGCGGTCTGCGCCATATCCAGCGGCAGGGCGATGGCCTTGCGGCCGAGGGCGTGAATGTCGGCCACCACCGCTTCCGCCTGTTCAATATTGCCGCGGCAGGTGACGATGACGTCCCCACCCTGGCGGGCGATATCCAGTGCGGTCTGACGGCCAAGGCCGCGGTTAGCGCCGGTGATAAGTGCAATCTTAGTCATGTTCGATCCTCTCTGGTGTGTGGAGTCCTTACAATAGGGGGTGCCTACCAGACCGGGTTGCCCAATCCTTGTTATTTTTTGCCCATTCCTCTCCATACACTCTCTTCTGGTGGGAAATAGCGCATACTGAGGCTTTAAAACTTGCCTGAAAGGATCTTATGCGCGACGAACTCTTCGCTCTCTGCCGCCGGTATGCCGATGCTCATGTCGATAGCAGCGGGGTGGCGGTTACCCCGGTTCCCGGCATCACTCTGGTGCGGGCCCTGCACCCCGGCGATCTGCAGGCGGCTATCGCCAGGCCGCTGGTGGCCATGCTGCTGCAGGGGCGCAAAAGCGTGACCACCGGCCTGGCAAGTTTCGACTATGGTCCGGGGGAGGCGATGGTGATCGCCGCGGATGTCCCCACCACCAGCCAGATCACCGAGGCCAGTCAGCGTTTTCCCTATTACGCGCTGGTGCTGGAGCTGGATCTGGCTATCCTGCGCGAGCTGCAGGAGGTGGGACCGTCAGGGGCGGATGAGGCGCCCCGCGTCGGTATCGAACCGATGAATGCCGACGTGACGGACGCCGCTTACCGGCTGGCAAGACTGTTTGATCAACCGGGGGCGCTGGCGGTGTTAGGCGAAGGGCTGCGGCGGGAGCTGCATTACTGGCTGTTGCAGAGTGTTCACGGGGCGGCCATCCGGGCGCTGGGCGTCGCAGACGGCCATTCGGCGCGGATCCGCCGGGCGGTGGCGGTGCTGCGCCGGGATTTTATGCAGCCAGTCAGCGTCGACGCGCTGGCCGACGCCGCCGGGATGAGCGTTTCGGTCTTTCACCGTCATTTCCGCGCCATGACCACCTTGTCGCCGCTGCAGTTTCAGAAGCAGTTGCGCCTGATCCACGCCCGCCGCCTGATGCTGGCGGAAGGGATGAGCATTGCGCAGGCGGCCGGCGAAGTGGGCTATATCAGCGTGTCGCAGTTCACCCGGGAATACGCTCGCCTGTACGGCGCGCCGCCGGGCAGCGACCGTCGACGGGAAAGAATGAGCGCCTGATCTGGCGCGCGGGCTGACGGCGGCTCCTCCCTGAGCCGGATAGCGGTGGTTCAGTTATCGAGTGTCGCCGTGATGTGCACTTTATTACCCATTCGCGCCTCAATGATCCGATAGGCGGTTGCGCCCTCGCGGGCGGCCTGCTGGCGAATTTTGCTTTCCGCGTGGTCCAGGGTATCGCCGGTGGCGGTGAGGGTCCTGGCGTTGACTGCCAGCGGCAGCAGGCAACTCAATACGATCAGTGGAATCAGCTTGTTCATCGTCATTCTGTCCTGTGAGAGAAAATCAGCGCGCGGCCTGCAGCCAGCCGGCAATGTCCTGGGTCGGCAGATGGTGGCGGGTATTCCAGGTGTCGCCCATCGGCCACCACACGCCATCCCCCCGGGCGAAGGCGGCGCGATAGCGCAGCATGGCGTTATCCGGGTCTGTCCGCAGCTGGTCCAGCAGGGCGGGCAGGGTGTGAACGGCTTTGCTGAACGTCTGCTGCGTCACGCGCTCCACGGTGTCCGCCAGCTGCCGGTAAGAGGTCGTTTCGCCGGCAACAAACGTCACCTCGTTGACGATCCGCGGCTGATGCAGATAAATCGCGGTGGTCAGGCGGCCAATATCCGCCGGCGAGGTGACGGTCACCTGGGTGTCCCAGCTGCCAAGGGCGTGAAGGGTTCGGGTGGATAAATTCACCACATCGAAGTCTGGCTCGAAGAGAAAGCTGGTAAACATGCCGGTGGAGATAATGACCCACTCCGTGGCCTGCTGCGCGCGCAGCAGGGTCCGGACATCATACTGCTCGTCCCAGACCGGCTGGCCGCTGCCTTTGCCGACCACATCGTAATTGACGCCAAACTGCCAGGGAAAATAGCGAGGCACTCCGGCGGCCAGCACCGCGCGGGTAATTTTCAGCTGCGTCCCCGGACCGGCGACAAAGCCCATGCAGTTAATCACGGCGCTGTACCCGCGAAACGCCCCGGTCAGGGTCTCCAGTGAACTACCGGCGATGTCGACGGCGAGAAAGGCGGCCCCGGCGTCGGCCAGCGCCCGGTGGCTTGCCGAACGCAGCTGGCCGGTTTCATCCCAGGCCGCCGGCGAGACGATCACCGAGACCGCGCCCTGGCGCTGGATCACCGCTGGCACCAGCGCATCCAGTACGGCGGCCCCCAGTTGTCCCGCTCCCAGAACTAATACTTTTTCCTCAAGATTAATATCATCAGTTTTCATTTTAACTCCTTGCTCAGTTAAGCCTTGTATTCACTGGCTACAGGCTCAGTGTAGGGGGGAGGGCATCATTCGATAAGAACAGGATTTCGGGTTAGACTGTTCGTCATAATGGGATAATAACCGTCGGGGGAGCACCAAATGGACAGACTGGATGCCATGCAGTTGTATGTTGCGGTTGTGGATGCCCACAGCTTCGCCCGGGCGGCGGAGGCGCTGGGGCAGCCGCGCTCAACAGTGTCTCGGGTAGTGAAGGAGCTGGAAGCCTGGCTTGGGGCGCAGCTTCTTCAGCGCACCACCCGCAAGCTCAGCGTGACGGCGGAGGGGCGTCGGTATTACGAAGAGTGTAAACGGCTGCTGGCCGAAATGACGGCGATGGAAGCCTCCTTTCCCGGCCGCTCGGCGCAGCCCGCCGGGCGGTTCAAGGTGGGGATGCCGCAATCTCTCGCCCGGCACTGCGTTTTGCCGAGGATCGGCGAGTTTCTGCAGCAGTATCCCGACCTGGAGCTGATCCTCTGCTCAAGCGACAACGTGGAAGATATCATCCAGGAGGGATTCGACTGCGTGATCCGTACCGGGCAAATCGAAGATTCCACCACCCTGGTGGCGCGCCCTCTGGCCCGCTACCGCTGGATGGTCCTCGCCTCGCCGGCCTGGATAGCGGCCCACGGCCGGCCGCAGAGCATCGACGATCTGCACCAGCACCGGGCGGTGGGATACCTGAACCACCGTACCGGGCGGACCATCGACTGGCTTTTCTCCCTCGATGACGGCGACTGCGCGATCCGCATGCAGGAGACGCTGGTGGTCGACGATACCGATGCCTATATCCAGGCCGGCGTTCAGGGGCTGGGCCTGATCCGCGTCGCCAGCTATCTGGCGCAACCCTGGCTGCAGAGCGGCGCGCTGGTCGCCTGTCTGGAGCAGGCCGCGTCTGATCTTCCCCTGTCGCTGGTCTATCCGCAAAACCGCTATCTGCCGCCGGCGGTGCGCGCGTTTTACGACTGGAGCAGGCGCGTTCTGCAACCCCCGCTCAGCGAGGCCTGATGACGGTGGTATTCGCTACCGCTATGGTCCGCGCATGGCCTGTTTTATCCTCGCTATCAGCCAGTTCAGCGCCGGATCCTGCGCCCGGCGTTTGTGGCGCAGTATACACAGGGTAAATTCCGGGTAGGCCACCGGCGGGGCGTCCGCGCGCAGCGCATACTGCGCCTGCCAGCGTTGCGCCAGCCCCTGGGGGACGGTGGCGAAGAGCGGCAGGGTGGTCAGCAGGAGGGGAAAGGTGGAGAAATTCTGCGTGGCGAAGCGCACGCGCCGCGCGAGTCCCTGACTGGCGAGCTGGCGATCTATTTCCCCGTGGCCGGTTTCGCGATAGGCCACCATCACATGTTCCCAGGCGACGAAATCGCCCACCGACAACGGCCCGCGGCAGGGGATCTGCTGCGGCGACCAGAGGGTGGTCACCCCCATGCTCATCACCGGTTCGCTGACGATCTCCCCGCGGCTCTGCTTGTTGAGGGACACCGCGACATCAATGCGATCCGCCTCCAGCAGCTGGCGTACCTGGAAGGGGTCGGCGGCGAGTGTCTGAAGCGACACCCCGGGCGCCTCCTGCATCAGTCCGGGTAACAGCTGGGGCATCAGCCAGTGTTCGCTCCAGTCGCTGAGGCCGACGCGGAAAAGCTGCTGCGCGCTGGCGGGGGAAAACTCCCCGGCGCCAAACATTGCCGAATGCAGGTGTTCCATCAGCGGCTGCAGCTCGGTCACCAGCGCTTGCGCCCGCGGGGTCGGCAGCATGCCTCTGGCGCTGCGCACGAACAGCGGATCGTCAAACATCTCGCGCAGCCGTTTCAGCGCCCCGCTGATGGCCGGTTGGCCAAGATGCAGCGCCTCTGCGGTGCGGGTAACGCTGGCTTCGCGGTACAGCACCATCAAGACCGTCAATAAATTCAGATCGATACGACTAAAATCATTTTCAATGATTTTCTTCATTATGTTAATCAATTTGAATGTGGGTTATCCCGGCAGCATAGTGAATATCACCCCGGTAAATCAACCAGCGCAATGCGCGCGGAGGGAGTGATGCAAACTTACCAGACAGGCGACAGCCTGATATTCAAAGTGCCGGAGCGCGAGATTAGCCTGCAGCCGGCGGCGCTCTATCCCGCGGCGTTCCCTGTGACGGAGGCGGACGCCGATAATCAGCCAATCGCGCTGTCAATCCACAGCTGGGTGGTACAGACTCCCCACGATCTGATCGTTATCGATACCGCCACCGGCAATGGTCGGGAGCGCGGCGGCAATCCGCTCTATCATCAACTTAACACGCCCTATCTGGAGAATCTCCGCGCCGCGGGAGTGAACCCGGAGGAGGTGACCCTGGTGCTACTGACCCACCTGCACACCGACCATGTCGGGTGGAATACCGTCTGGCGGGACGATCGCTGGGCGCCGCTGTTTCCCAACGCGCGCTACCTGTGTTCGGCAAAAGAGCTCACGCGGGTGAAGAACAGCGAACGCTACCGGGCGCTGTGGCTCGACAGCCTGCTGCCGGTGATCGAGGCTGGCCAGCTGGAGACCGTGGATGTCGCGGCCAGGCCGCTGGTCGGCGGGCGGATCGCCTTTATCCCTACCCCAGGCCACAGTCCGGACCATGCCGCGCTGATCCTCTCCTCTGGCGATGACTACGCCTGTTTCTCAGGCGATCTTCTGCATTCCCCGCGCCAGTTTACCCATCCGCACTGGAGCTCGGCGTTCTGCGGCGATCTCCGGCAGGCGGAACGCTCGCGACGCGAGATGATGGCGTGGTGCGCAAGCCATCATGCCCAATGGTTCACCGGCCATTTCGCTGGACCCTCCTGCGGTTGGCTGGAGGAGGACAGGCCAGGGGAGTATCGCTGGCGAGACGCCGGAGAACGATCTGCTGACGAGGGGGAACGGTGATGAATAATGCCCAAATCGTATTGGTTTTTGGCGCCACCGGCCAGCAGGGCGGCTCGGTGGCGCGGGCGCTGCTGCACCGCGGCTGGCGAGTGCGGGCGCTGGTCAGGGATCCTTTCTCCGCCGGGGCTGTCGCGCTGGCGGCGCGGGGAGCCGAGCTGGTCGTGGGCGCCTTTGAAGACCGGGCGGCAATGCGGGCGGCGATGGCCGGGGTCGACGGCGTCTTCAGCGTGCAGCCCAGCTCGCCGGGCGGGACGGTAACCGATGAGCAGGAGGTGCGCTACGGGATAACCATCGCCGACCTTGCCGTCGAGTGCGGGGTGAAGCATCTGGTATACAGCTCCGGCAGCGCGGCGGGGGAGACGCCGACCGGCGTAGCGCATTATGACACCAAAGCGGCGATTGAGCGGCATATCCGCCGCCTGCCGCTGGCGGCGACCATCGTGCGGCCCGCCACCTTTATGGAGCTGCTGGTGATGCCCGGTTTTGGCCTTGATGAAGGTCATTTTCACTTTTTTATGCTGCCGGAGGGGAGGATGCAGGTGCTGGCGGTGGAGGATATCGGCCAGCTTGTCGCGGCGATTTTTGCCGCGCCGGCGCGGTTTGCCGGCAAGACGTTCGAGATCGCCAGCGACAGCGTGACCGGTCGTCAGCTGGAGGCGTTATTCTCCGCGGCGGCGGGACGGCCGATCCCCTATTCGCGATTTTCCGACGAGGTGCTGGCCGCCAGCCCTTTTCTGCACAAGCTGACCGGGCTGGTGGACGACGGGCGGCTGGCGGGGCACGCCGACCTCGACGCCCTGCGCCAGCTGCACCCGCAGCTGCACACCTTCGCCGGCTGGCTGGCGGGCCCCGGCCGTCCCGCCTTCGAGCGGGCGCTGACCAGCGGGACCCGCTGGGCGTTTAATCGTTAAAGACGGCTATATCCTTCCCGCCGGCGTCTCGTTGTCTGGCCCGGCGGATGAGCTGCGCAGGGAAGGCCTGCAGGTCGTTAAGACAACGCACGAGGAGTCTGAGTGTAAATTATTTTGCGGTTTTTGCTGGCAACGATAGGTGAAAGTGAACGTCCAGAATTTTCAGCCGCTTAGAATGGAGGAAACTCTCTGGGATCGCCTGAATAATGACAATTTACCGATGGGCTTCGGCCTGCCTGTTAAGCATAACCTGCGCCGCTACGGCGGCGGAATTTAAAACCATCGAGGCCGATCTGCTGGCCTCCAACCGGCTGTTCTGTATGACCGGCTATGACCATAAGCCGATCGGCGTGGCGTGGGAGAGCGTCAAATCCAGCCGCTATCAGCCGCAGTCGGATGGCGACCGTATTTTCAGCGACACCGTCTCCCGGCGCTTTCTGGAAGAGGAGAATAAGACCGCCTTTTACAATGGCGCCAAATATCGCGTACTGGGTAAACCCGCCAGCGCCTGCTATGACTATTCCGCCGCGCGTATTCAACGCATGGCGGGCTACCTGAAGGTGTAACGACTCCGCGAGGCGGGCGCTAAAACAGCGCCAGCCGGGCGAGACGGTCCAGCGCCTTGCTCAGCGCGTCATCCCCAGCCGTCAGACTGATGCGAATAAACCCTTCACCCCCATCGCCAAAACCAGTGCCTGGCGCCACCAGAATATGCGCCTCCTGCAGCAGCAGGCGGGCAAACTCCTGTGAACGGTACCCGGGCGGCACGCTCAGCCAGAGGAAGAAAGTACCTTGTGCGGCACGAACCGGCCAGCGCAGTGCGGCCAGTCGACGCAGAACCCACTCCCGGCGCTGATGATACACCGCCGTCAGCTGCGCAATCCGTTCTGCCGGCAGGCTGAGCGCGGCGATTGCTGCATCCTGAATGGCGCCAAACACCGTGCTGTAGCTGTGGGTGTGCAGTTTTTTAAACGCCCGGATAATCGAGGCGTTGCCGACCGCGAAGCCGAAGCGCCAGCCGGCCATATTAAAGGTCTTGGAGAAGGTGTAGGTCTCCACTCCCCACGCTTTCGCGCCGGGCTGAGAGAAAAGGCTCAGCGGCGCATCGCTGGCCGCGCTGCCGATGGCCGCATAGGCAAAATCATGCAGGATCGGCACCTGGTGACGGCGGGCAAACTGCAGGGCGCTGGCGAACAGCGCCTGCGTGGCGAGGGCGCCGGTGGGGTTATGCGGATAGTTAAGCACCACCAGCCCGGCCTGGTCAGCCACCTCCCGGGGGAGGTCGTTAAAATCCGGCAGGAAGTGGTTCTCAGCCCTGAGCGGCAGGCCATAAAACGCCGCCTGGGACTGCAGCGCCGCTGAGCGGTAAATGGGATAGCAGGGATCGGTGGAGATGAGGTATTGTCCGGGACGGAGCAGCGCCCGCGGGATGCCACCAATACCGATATGCGAGCCCTGAAATACCGCGACTTCGCTGTGCGGATCGAGTTCCACATCATACTGGCGGCGATAAAAATGGGCGATTGCTTCGCGGACCTGCGGCTTGCCCCAGAACGACGGGTAGCCATGGTTTTCACGACGATGAATGGCGCTCTGCAGCGAGTCAATCACTTCCGGCGGAGTGGGCTGATCCGGACTGCCGCTGGAGAGGTCGATCAACGGCAGCGCGTCGGTGTTGACCTCCGCGGCCAGTTTTTCCAGCAGGCTGAACAGATTCTCTTCCAGGGCGTCCACCAGCGGTGAAGCAGCGAAATCAGGCATAATTTTCCCGGTTTACGTTATCAATAATCTGCCATCTTTAAGGGATTTATTGCGCCTGGCTAAATAACAATATATGCAAAGGATTATTGTTTTTAGGATATGTCGGGATGGCAAAAGTTTATGTGGAATAAGCAAAAGGAAATCCGGCGTTCTGGCTTACAACCCGCTTTCGGCTGTGATTTAATCGCTCGATATCGCCAACCTTCCAGGAAAATACCTTATGAACAAGTCAGTTGCGCTCGGAGTGACGCTCGCCCTGTTATCCGCCACCTCCTTTTACGCCACCGCCGATCAAATTATTCGTATCGGCTTTAACCCCGGGCCGTATAAAGAGCAGTTTGAAAAAGGGGTCGCCCCCTATTTATTGAGTAAAGGATATAAAATCGAATATAAAGATTTCAGCGACGGTATTCAGGTCAATGACGCGGTAGCTCGCGGCGATATCGAAGCGAATATTATGCAGCATCCGGTATACCTGAAAGCGATCAATGAGCGACTGGGGACCGATAACGTCGGCATTGTGCAGGTACCCACGCCGCCGATGGGTCTGTACGGCGGCAAGCTGAGGACCCTGGGCACCCCGGCAGCCGGCACGGTGGTGTCGGTGCCAAACCAGCCGTCGAACGAATATCGCGCGGTACTGGTGCTGGAAAGCCTCGGCTGGGTGAAGATTAAACCGGACAGCGATCCCGCCACCTTTTCGCAGCGTAATATCGTTGCCAACCCCTATAACATCGTGCTTAAGGAGATGGACAATGCCCAGCAGGTTCGCGCGCTGCCGGACGTCGACTATGGCCTGATTCAGGGTAATTTCGCCGTCTCCAGCGGCATGGCGCTTACCTCGGCATTAAAGCTGGAGGCCGCCACCAGCCATTTTATTAACGTTGTGACCGTTGCCGGTAAAAATCAGAAGGCGCAGTTTGCCAAAGATATCATCGACGGCTATCACTCTGCCGATTTCAAAAAATATATTCTCAGCCATCCGCAGTATGATGGTTACCTGCTGCCTGATTATTTAAAATGAATAACGCGATGATAGAATTTCGCCATGTCAGTAAAACCTTTAACAGAAAAGGGCATCCGGTTCTGGCCCTGCAGGATATTAATCTCAGTATCGACCGGGGCGATATTTTCGGCATTATTGGCTACAGCGGCGCAGGGAAAAGCACCTTATTGCGGCTGATTAATCGTCTGGAAACGCCGGGTGAGGGCGAGGTGGTGTTGAACGGTGAGTCGCTCCAGGACTGCAGCGGCCAGCGCCTGCAGGCGATCAAAAAAGATATCGGCATGATCTTTCAGAATTTTAATCTGCTGAATTCGAAAACGGTATTTCATAACATCGCTATCCCACTTATTTTGCAGGGACGCGACAAGGCTTTTATCCAGGCGCGGGTTGCGGAGCTGCTGGCGTTTGTCGACCTGAGCGACAAAATGCACAGCTACCCGAATGAGCTGTCGGGAGGGCAAAAGCAGCGGGTCGGTATCGCCCGGGCGCTGGCCACCAACCCGTCGGTGCTGCTGTGCGATGAAGCCACCTCGGCGCTCGACCCCCATACTACGGTACAGATCTTATTGCTGCTGCAGGAGATTAATCGCCGCTATGGCATCACCATTGTGCTGATTACGCATGAAATGTCAGTGATCCAGACAATCTGTCACAAAGTGGCGGTGATGCAGGCCGGGCGCATTGTTGAGCAGGGGACGGTTTTCGATCTCTTTGCCCAGCCGCAGCATCCGGTCACCGCCAGTTTCGTGCAGTCGGTGGTGCACGATCGCCTGCCGCAGCGGGTGGCGTCGCTCCTGCAGCGCGACAACGGCGCCCGGGCTTTACGCCTCGAATTTATCGGCGCGACGGCCCGGCAGCCGATCATTAACCGCCTGATCCGCGAGTATGCTGTCGAGGTGAATATCCTGTTTGCCAGCATGTCCGAAGTTCAGGGCCGGATACTGGGATTTATGATTGTGCAACTCCTCGGCGAGCCTGACGAAACCGAACGCGCCATCACCCATCTGGCCGACGCAGGAGTGAAAATCATCCATGTTTGATCTAATTGATACCGCCATTACCGGCGAGCAGTTTCTGCTGGCGCTGCATGATACCCTGATTATGGTCGCCATCTCACTGGGCTTTGGCGCGCTGCTCGGCGTCCCGCTGGGAATTGTGCTGGTGGTTTGCCGTCCTGGCGGCATCGTGGCCAACCCGGTGGTGCATCAGGCGCTGAATCCGCTGATTAACGTGCTGCGCTCGCTGCCGTTTATCATTTTGCTGATTGTGATCCTGCCCTTCACCAGGCTGCTGGTGGGCACGACTATCGGCACCGCGGGGGCCATCGTGCCGCTGATCGTTTTTGTCGCCCCCTATATTGCCCGGCTGGTGGAGAGCTCGCTGCTGGAGGTGGATGAGGGGATCCTTGAGGCCGCAGACGCCATGGGCGCGACCCCTCTGCAGACCGTCTGGCATTTCATGCTGCCGGAGGCGGCGGCGTCGTTGATTCTGGCACTAACCACCGCGACCATCGGTCTGCTTGGCGCGACCGCCATGGCGGGAACGGTGGGCGGCGGCGGGATCGGCGACCTGGCGATCACCTACGGCTATCAGCGTTTCGACGCCTTTGCCACCCTCACCACCGCCCTGGTGCTGATTGTTATTGTCCAGCTTATTCAGACGCTGGGCACCCGCCTGGCTCGCCGACTGCGTCGCGAATAACTGCTATACCGCGCCGGGGTTGCCCCGGCCAGCGGGAAAGCGGATCAGCGTGCGCAGACCGCGGCGAAGGCGCTGGCTACCCGCGCAATATTGCCGTGGTTGAGCCCGGCCACGCAGACGCGACCGCTGGCAATCAGATAGATGCCATGTTCTTCACGCAGAACGTCTACCTGATCGGCGCTAAAGCCGGTGTAACTGAACATGCCGCGCTGGGTCAGCAGATAGGAAAAATCCGCCGCCGGCAGGGCTGCCTGCAGGGCCTTCACCAGCGCGACGCGCATGGCGCTGATGCGGGTGCGCATGGCCTCCACTTCCCCCTGCCACAGGGCATTCAGCTCGGGATCGTTGAGCACCTGCGACACCACCTGGGCGCCAAACCCCGGCGGGCTGGAGTAGTTGCGGCGTACGGTAGCTTTCAACTGGCCCAGCACGCGCCCGGCGGCATCGGCGTTGTCACAGACCACCGACAGGCCGCCGACACGCTCGCCGTACAGTGAAAAAATCTTCGAGAACGAGTTGCTGACCAGCGCCGTCAGTCCGGCGCTGGCGATGGCGCGTATGGCATAGGCATCTTCATCCAGCCCGCGGCCAAAACCCTGGTAGGCAATATCGAGGAACGGGATCAGCTCCCGGGCGATCAACACCTCAATCACCCGATCCCACTGCTCGGGGGCGAGATCGGCCCCCGTCGGATTATGGCAGCAAGGATGGAGCAGCACGATGCTGCGCGGCGGGAGCTGCTGGAGGGCGGCAAGCATCGCGGGGAAATTGACCCCACGGGTGGCGCTGTCGAACCAGGGATAGGTATGCACCTCGAAACCCGCCCCGGCAAAGATGGCCACATGGTTCTCCCAGGTTGGATCGCTGACCCAGACCGCGGAGTCGGGGAAGTAGCGCTTGAGGAAATCAGCACCCACCTTCAGCGCGCCGGAGCCGCCCAGCGTCTGGATGGTGGCGATGCGTCCGGCACGCAACGCCGGATGGTGTTCGCCAAACAGCAGCGTCTGGACCGCGCGGCGATAGGGAGCCAGTCCCTCCATCGGCAGATAGAGGCTGGCCTTGTGCAACTGGCTCTGCAGCCGGTCAGCGGCCTGACGGACCGCCTCCAACTGAGGAATGATGGCCTGCTCGTTATAGTACAGCCCGATGCTAAGGTTAACTTTGTCTGCCCGGGGATCCTGTTGAAAGGCTTCCATCAGCGACAGGATAGGATCGCCCGCGTAGGCGTCAACGTTCTGGAACACAGTGGTTACTCCTGAAATGACCGTTCAAGGTGAAGCCATTACACCGCGTAGCGTCCTGGGCGGTGGTTCATGGCGATAATCGAATTCAAAATCACGGCGCCGAGGACAGAGACCAGCAGCATCGGCAGGCTAACCACCCACAGCGAGGCGGTGACGATGCAGGCGTCCACCACCATCTGGAATTTACCGGCGCGGATGCCGCTTTTATCCTGCAGATAGAGGGCCAGAATATTGACGCCGCCGAGGCTCGCTTTATGGCGGAACAGCACCACAAAGCCGATACCGACCATGATGTTGCCGAAGAGGGTGGCGTAATAGGGGTTCAGGCGATCGACATGGATAAAGTAGCCGTGCAGGTCGGAGAACAGCGACACCAGTCCGACCGCGCAGAAGGTTTTCAGCGTGAAGGCGGCGCCCATCCGCCGGACGGAGAGCCAGTAGAAGGGCAGGTTAATGGCGAAGAAAACCACGCCGAACGGCAGGTGGGTGGCGTAGTGGATCAGAAAGGCCATGCCTGCCGTCCCGCCGGTCAGGGCGCCGGCCTGGCGAAACAGGATAATGCCAAAGGAGATCATCAGCGTGCCGAACAGCAGCGCCAGGGCATCCTCCAGCCAGGTGTGGGTCAGTTTTTCAGGGGAAAGGACGTTATCCATAAATAAGCACTATCTTTTCGTTAACAAGGATAAGCTCTTGTTTGCAAAAATCGCACCAGAGGAGCGTGCCCGGGCGATTGGTTGCGGAAAAAATAGCCGTGGTTTAGCCTAACCTGTTGTTCTGTTGGAAAGAGAAAATCGCACGGGTCGTGCGCATAATGGTTATGAAATGCGTAAGTTGTGCGAATTTACTGCTTATCACGCATTGGCTGGCCCCGCATCTGCACCAGCGCAGGGCACTGTGCTCCGGTTCAGCGCAGCGAGGGCGTGCCCGGCATCAGCTGGCCGTTCTCCTTCAGGCGGTTGAGCACGACGGCGGTTTTCAGATGAGCCACCCCTTTGTTTTGCGCCAGAATATGGCTGATCAAATGGCTCAGTCCGGGCAGGTCCGGGACCGTTACCCGCAGCAGATAATCGGCGTCGCCGGTGGTTTTCCAGGCGTCCAGAATGGCGTCCACTTCACTGAGCATCTGATGAAAGCTCTCCACGCATTGCGGGGTGTGATTCAGCAGGCGCACCTCAATCAGGCCAAGCATCTCCTGCCCGGCGGCATCCGGCGCCAGACGCGCATGGTAGCCGAGGATAAGCTGCGCCTGTTCAAGGGCGATACGGCGGCGCGAACACTGGGAAGCGGACAGGCCGATAAGCTCGCTAAGCTCCTGATTGGTCAAACGGCCATTGGCCTGCAGCAGGGTAAGAATTTTCAGATCATAGTCGTCGATGTTGTACATAGTGGCCACTAGCGGAACGTAAAAGTGGCTACCAGCCTAACAGTTTTTTGCCTGGCGTGAAGCCTGACCCGACGGCGGCAAACCGGATGCACCAAAACGGGTCAGCTTCATGCATTCAGTTACTTGTTTTCTCATGATCTGTGCGTCATCTGGCCAATTTTTGCGCGTTATGCGCCAGGTCAGCGGCGCGATGACCAGCTTTCAGAACGAACTAGAAAATAATATTTCAATATCATTCAATGGATTAATTTTGGTCTGACGCTCCGCGGCGATCCACTGGCCTGAAAGTTGCTACCGGCGAAAGTGACTTTTTACAAACAGGGGCAGGTCAGAGATGACAACGCAGCAAGAGCATCAGTTAAAGCGCGGGTTAAAAAACCGCCATATCCAGTTGATCGCCCTCGGGGGGGCGGTCGGCACCGGACTGTTTTTAGGTATCGCGCAAACGATCCGTATGGCAGGCCCCTCGGTCCTGCTGGGGTACGCCATCGCCGGGGTTATCGCCTTCTTTATCATGCGTCAGCTTGGCGAAATGGTGGTAGAGGAGCCGGTGGCGGGGTCGTTCAGCCATTTCGCCAACCGCTACTGGGGGCCCTTCGCCGGGTTTATGTCCGGCTGGAATTACTGGGTGTTGTACGTGCTGGTAAGCATGGCGGAGCTGACGGCGGTGGGCATCTATATTCAGTACTGGTGGCCGGAGGTACCCACCTGGCTGTCGGCGGCAATCTTCTTCGTGGCGATCAACGCCATCAACCTGACGCACGTCAAAGTGTATGGCGAGCTGGAGTTCTGGTTCTCGATTGTCAAAGTGGCCGCCATCATCAGCATGATCGCCTTTGGCTGCTATCTATTATTTAGCGGTCACGGCGGGCCGGCGGCGACGGTGGCCAACCTGTGGCAGGACGGGGGATTTTTCCCTAACGGTATCACGGGCTTAGTGATGGCCATGGCGGTGATCATGTTCTCCTTCGGCGGGCTTGAGCTGGTGGGGATCACCGCGGCGGAAGCCGACGAACCGCATAAAACCATTCCCAAAGCCACCAACCAGGTGATCTACCGTATTCTGCTTTTTTATGTGGGGTCGCTGGCGGTCTTGCTGTCACTCTACCCGTGGCGGAACGTCGTGGAAGGGGGAAGCCCCTTTGTGCTGATCTTTCACGCCATTGACAGCAATATTGTGGCCAACGCCCTCAATCTGGTGGTGCTCACCGCCGCGCTGTCGGTCTACAACAGCTGCGTCTACTGCAACAGCCGGATGCTGTTCGGCCTGGCTCAGCAGGGCAACGCCCCGCGCGCGCTGCTGCGGGTGAACCACCGCGGGATCCCGTTGAACGCCCTGGCGGTGTCCGCCGTCGCCACGGCGCTTTGCGTGGTGATTAACTATGTGATGCCCGGGAAAGCCTTTGCCCTGCTGATGGCCCTGGTGGTAGCCGCCCTGGTCATCAACTGGGCGATGATCTGCATCACTCATCTTAAGTTCCGTCGCGCCATGCAGCGGGCCGGGAAGGTAACGGCTTTCCAGAGTTTCGCCTATCCCCTGACAAACTGGCTGTGTCTGCTGTTTCTCGCCGGGATCCTCGGGGTGATGTATCTGACCCCGGACATCCGCATCTCCGTCTGCCTGATCCCGTTATGGCTGCTGATCCTTGCCGCAGGCTATCTGCTGCGCAGGAAAAGCGCGCCGGAGCCGGTGGCGGCGCTGGAGGAGCGGTAGTCGCCGACGCCCTGCCTGGCGGCAGGGCGATAGTGTTTCGACTAAAAAATCACGGGGAAATAGATAATTACGATAAATGACATCTCACGTTATCGGTCTGGAAATTGACAAAAGCGTGGGGGAGACAGCATGGGGTTCTGGCTGGTCGTTATCCTGTTTATCGCCGGTGGGGAAGGAGAGCCGCCAGCAGGAACGAGGGCCGTGGCGGCGGAAGGGGGGAGATCAACGGCAGGCGCGTCGGCCTGGCCTTGGGTATACCGCAACAGGCTGCCTGTTAATCCACGTTAGTAAAATAATCGCGCGCGGCGGTCTCGACGCGCTTCGCGTCCAGCCCGGTCTTCTCAGTGATCTGCTCGATAAACGGTTTAAATTTTTCGTCCATCACGTTCCCTCCTTCCCAGTGGGCAACGTAGAATTTGCACTGATAGCGATAAAAATGGAGAGTGGTATCTCCTAACGTGTAGTACATGAGCTTCTCCTGTCCGGTATTGCGGTCACCGCGTCCACAGCGTCAGCAACCTTGTTCTCATCACGATCGATCTGTCCTCTATCCTCCTCCCAATTGGCTGAAATTTCCAGCGGTGCTTTAGGCAAAAAGGCAGGATAAAGAAAGGATAATCTGCTGACAGGCAGTGATTATTTCTGCAGTCGGGGTGGCGATCCGGTTACCTGCAGGCTGCGCAGATAACCGGAGTAACGACAGGCTTAGCGCAGCGCGTTGCGCTCGTCGTCGGTCAGGTCGAGGGTCTGCGCCACGCCGCTTTCTGCAGAGCGCGCCGCCGCTTCCAGGGCGGCCATCACCGCCAGCGCCTGCACCGGCGGCACCGGATTGGCGATCAGGCCCTTCAGCGCGTCGCGGATCTGCATATAGTACTGGCGCTGATCGCCCGGCGGGGTAGGCTGGGTTTGGGTCTGCAGCGAGGCGTCATAGATAACCAGCCCATCCTCATCCTCGCCCCAGCCGGCGCTTCCCGGCACCACACCCGCCAGCAGCTGGCTCTCCTGCTGGTCGGCCCGGGCTTTAACAACGCTGCCTTTATCGCCATGCACCGTGAAGCGCGAGGAGCCCCCCGCGACCAGCATGCTGCAGTGGAGGATCGCTTTATGCGCCGGGTAGTTTAAGACCACATGCGCCCAGTCGTTGATCTCCGCGCCGTCGCGCAGGGTGGCGATATTGCCCTGTACCGACTGCGGCAGACCAAACAGCTGCAGCGCCTGATCGATCAGGTGCGGCCCCAGATCGAACCATAAGCCGCTGCCGGGGACGTTCTGCTCGCGCCAGCGGACGCGGACTTCCGGGCGGAAACGGTCGAAATGGGACTCAAAATGTTTCACCGTGCCGATGGCGCCCTGCTCAATAACCTGACGGATACCGAGATAGTCGCTGTCCCAGCGGCGGTTATGGAAGACGGAAAGCAGCCGCTGTTTCACCTGCGCCAGGGCGATCAGCTCCCGGGCCTCCTGCATATCAAGAGTAAAGGGTTTGTCCACCACCACATGCTTGCCGGCGTTCAGCGCCAGGCGGGCCAGCGGCGCGTGCGTGGCGTTAGGGGAGGCGATAACCACCAGATCGACATCCGGGTGCTGGACCGCCGCTTCCGGGGAAGCGATCACTGTGACGTCCGGCAGGTCGCGTTTGACTTTCTCTTCATCGCGCGAGGCGACGAAGGCCAGGTTCAGGCCCGGCACCGAACGGATAAGCGGCGCGTGGAAAGTCTTACCGACGAAGCCATAGCCAATCAGGGCGATATTTATCGTGTTGTTACTCATCAGGTTCTCCACGTTGTTAAGCGTCAGCAATATGTACAGAGAGGGCAGGGTCATCCCCCAGCTCAGGCCAGGGACGATCGAGGAAAAGATGGTGAATGTCGCTGAGACCGGCCACCAGCCAGGGTTCGCAATGGTTGACTTTGGTATGGTCCGCCACCAGCCAGTGTTCCGCGCTGGCGGCGAGCATGGCGCGTTTTACGTCCGCATCGGCCTCCTGGCTGGCGCTCAGGCCCAGTTCGGCATGCAACGCGCAGGCGCCGAGAATCGCGATATCGGCGCGGTAGCGCGCCACCAGCGACAGCGTGGCGCTGCCGGCGAACAGCCGCTGTTCACTGTCCCACTGGCCGCCAAGCAGGATAAGCTGGATATCGGCGCGGTCGCTGAACAGCTGGGCGATATCCAGCGAAGCGGTGATCAAGGTCATGGGGCCTTTCAGCTGGGTAGCGACGGCCAGCAGTGTGCTGCCGGCGTCGAGAAACAGCGTCGAGCCGGAGGGGATGCGCGCGGCGACCTGCTGGCCCAGACGCTGTTTCGTTCCGGGGAGCAGGGCGTTTCTTCCCTGGCGCGTCATCGCCGGGACGTTAAGCGCGATGGCGCCGCCGTGGCTTTTCTGCAGTACCCCCTGGTTTTCCAGCTCACTGAGATCCCGGCGTATGGTATCGGCCGACACCTGCAGCGCATCAACCAGTTCGCTGATGCTCAGCTGACCGGTTTCACTCAGCCGGTCAAGGATGTGTTTTTGTCGCGCGAGCTTATGCATGGCGAGGGACTCCGCAAATTGACGCAATAAACGGCATAATACAACAAAAAGCCGCAAAATAAACCGCAAAAGGTCGCAGTGAACCGCGCAAAACCTGAAGAACTTGATTTCACTACACTTTAACGTTAAATGAGGAAAGCGGGCGCGGCCCGGGGGAAAGCGCTTTTTAATGAAGCGATTAGCCTCTTTCACCGGGCAATAAACAGCGAAAAAGCGCGCTTTCGCGTACCTTATACAGAGCGCGCGCAATGCGACAGGCATGGATTAACGGAGGTTGAGTGGACGCGATTAAAGGCTCGGAGTTGCAGATACCGGACGCGATCTTCGCGTGGGTGCTCGACGGGCAGGGGGGCGTGAAGCCGCTCGCCGATGACGATATTATCGACAAAGAGAAGCCCTGCTGGCTGCATCTCAACTATACCCATAGCGACAGCGCCGACTGGCTGGCGGCCACCCCGTTGCTGCCCAATAACGTGCGCGATGCCCTGGCGGGCGAGAGCACCCGACCGCGGGTGACGCGGATCGGCGACGGGGCGTTGATTACCCTGCGCTGCATCAACGGCAGCACCGATGAACGGCCAGACCAGCTGGTGGCGATGCGTCTGTATATGGATGAGCGGCTGATCGTCTCCACTCGTCAGCGCAAAGTGCTGGCGCTGGACGATGTGCTGGGCGACCTGAAGGAGGGCAATGGGCCGACGGATGGCGGCAGCTGGCTGGTGGAAGTCTGCGACGCGCTGACCGATCATGCCAGTGAGTTTATTGAACAACTGCACGACCGAATTATCGACCTCGAAGACGACCTGCTCGATCAGCAGGTGCCGCCGCGCGGTTTTCTCGCGCTACTGCGTAAGCAGCTGATTGTGATGCGTCGGTATATGGCGCCGCAGCGCGATGTTTACGCCCGGCTGGCCAGCGAACGCCTGCCGTGGATGAGCGACGATCAGCGGCGGCGGATGCAGGATATCGCCGAGCGGCTGGGGCGCGGGCTGGACGAGATCGACAGCTGCATTGCCCGGACGGCGATCATGAGCGATGAGATCGCCCAGATTATGCAGGAGTCGCTGGCGCGGCGGACCTATACGATGTCGTTGATGGCGATGGTGTTTCTGCCCAGCACCTTTTTAACCGGCCTGTTCGGTGTCAACCTCGGGGGGATCCCTGGTAACAGCTGGCATCTGGGCTTTAGCCTCTTTTGCCTGATGTTAGTCGTTGTCATCGGTGGTGTTGCGTGGTGGTTACATCGCAGTAAATGGTTGTAAAGAATCGCCTTTTGGCAGCGACGATGCCGGGAAAACCCGGCAATGTTTGAGCGAAATCAATAAACCCTCTACCTATTCAGGGCAATATCTCTCTCGCAGGTGAATGCAACGTCAAGCGATGGGCGTTGCGCTCCATATTGTCTTACTTCCTTTTTTGAATTACTGCATAGCACAATTGATTCGTACGACGCCGACTTTGTTGAGTCGGCTTTTTTTTTTGCGCTCTCCTGACCAGCTTCTACGCTTACTAAGACACCCGACGGTCTTCAGGCCGTTTACGCCTGCGGGTACGCCCGTATCACTTTCCGGGAGGCCACTATGCATTACGCTTCAGGGCTGACAGCCCAGTCCATCCCCATCTCGCCCGAGCCGAACGATCCGGTTCCTTTACCCGATCCGCGACCGCGCCCGCAGCCGCAGCCCGATCCGCCGCCTGATGAAGAGCCGATTAAATTGTCGCATCAGGCGCGGAGATCTGCGAGGATACGCGCCTGCAGATCGTCTGTCCTTTAATACGAGAATACATTGTGACCGCTTTTTCTACCCTGACTGTTTTACCTGCCGCCCAATTAGCCAACCTTAACGAGCTGGGTTATCTGTCGATGACGCCGGTTCAGGCCGCCGCCCTGCCGGCGATCCTCGCGGGGAAAGATGTGCGCGTGCAGGCAAAAACCGGCAGCGGAAAAACGGCCGCCTTCGGGCTGGGCCTGCTGCAGCATATCGATCCGTCGCGCTTTGAGACCCAGTCGCTGGTGCTGTGTCCGACCCGCGAACTGGCCGATCAGGTTGCCGGCGAGCTGCGCCGTCTGGCGCGCTGCCTGCCGAACATCAAGATTTTGATGCTCTGCGGCGGGCAGCCGTTTGGCGCTCAGCGCGATTCACTGCAGCACGCCCCGCATATTATCGTCGCCACCCCGGGCCGTCTGCTCGATCATCTGCAGAAGGGGACGGTCTCTCTCGACGCGCTGCAGACCCTGGTGATGGATGAAGCGGACCGCATGCTCGATATGGGCTTCAGCGACGCCATCGACGAGGTGATCCGCTTCGCGCCGGCTGACCGGCAGACGCTGCTGTTTTCCGCTACCTGGCCTGCGGCGATCGCGGCGATCAGCGGTCGGGTGCAGCGTCATCCGGAAACGATTGAGATTGACAGCGTCGATGCGCTACCGGCTATCGAACAGCAGTTCTTTGAAGTTTCCCGTCACGGCAAGATTGCGCTGCTCCAGCGTCTGCTCAGCCAGCATCAGCCGGCGTCCTGCGTGGTGTTCTGCAATACCAAGCGCGATTGCCAGGCGGTCTGCGATGCGCTCAACGCCGCCGGGCAGAGCGCATTATCGCTGCACGGTGACCTCGAGCAGCGCGACCGCGATCAAACGCTGGTGCGCTTCGCGAACGGCAGCGTCCGGGTTCTGGTGGCGACCGACGTCGCCGCCCGCGGCCTGGACATCAAATCTCTCGCGCTGGTGGTGAACTTCGAGCTGGCCTGGGATCCGGAGGTGCATGTTCACCGCATCGGCCGCACCGCCCGCGCCGGCGAACAAGGCCTGGCTATCAGCTTCTGCGCGCCGGAAGAGGCGCAGCGCGCCACCATTCTGGCCGACATGCTGCAATTATCCCTTAACTGGCTGCCGGCGCC